>JACMME010000148.1 GCA_014379205.1 Gemmatimonadaceae bacterium | reverse complement strand
TCCGTAGACCACGCGGCCATTGACGACGGTGAGCACTGATTCGATCGCGCGCACAGTCTCTAACGGCACGGCAAAATAATCGTGCGAGAGCAGCGCGAAATCGGCGAACTGGCCTACGGCTATGCGTCCCTTCACCTCCTCTTCGTTCGAAAACCATGCGCTACCGAGCGTATAGAGATGCAGCGCTTCGTCGCGAGTGAGGCGATTGCGCTCGTCTAAGAGCTGCGCGCCGCCGACGCTTTTCCCGCTGACCATCCAGTAGAGCGCCAGCCACGGGTTGTAGCTGGACACGCGGGTTGCGTCAGTACCGGCCCCCACGGGAACACCAGCGTCCAGCAACGCGCGTAGCGGTGGAGCGTGAGCAGCCATCGCCCTCCCGTAACGTTCGATGAAATCCTCACCGGCAAACGCCATGCGGTTCTGCACCATCACTCCGCCCCCCAGCGCCTTGATTCGCCCGATGCTCGTTCCACCCAGCGTCTCGCCATGATCGAAGGCCCAACGGACCGACTTGAACCCCAACCGTCCGGCGTCGCGTTCTGTGCGGTCGACGGACTCGAACACGTCCAGAATCTGGGAAGCGGATTCGTCGTACGTCGCGTGAATGCGAAGCGACCAACGTTTGGAGATCAACAGGTTCGTGACGCGCTCGAGCTCGGGTCGGAAGCGTTCCGGCAATGGCGGACGTGGCGCGCGAAAGTTCTCGAAGTCTACGGCGCTGGTCACGAGAGTCTCGCCCCCGCCTTCGAGCTCATAGCCGTGGGCCAAAGTGGGTGCCAGATTCTGCTGAACTTCATGCGCGGCTACCCAGTCTTGAAACTCCTTCAACTCCGCTCCAGGTTCTTGAGCAAACAGGTGGAAAGAGATACGCACAGGCATATCCGCCGTCTGGGCCAACCGCGCCGTGCCGTCATAGTGTGCTGGGAAGCGGTGGCCTCCGCCGCCAGCGTCGAGCGCGGACGTGATGCCAAAGCGATTGAGTTCTCTATAAAAGTGACGCGTGCCGGATAGCTTCTCCTCAGAGGACGGCTCGCCGAGTTCTGCGAGCGTTTGATACAGGATGGTGGGATTGGGCTCGGCAAGTAGCCTGCCGGTCGGCTCGCCGTCAGCACCGAGTTCATAGCGACCGCCCGCCGGCGCCATACTGTGTTTCGTAATGCCGAGCTCTTCCACACCCTTTCGATTGACGATGGCGGTGCTGTAAAGGTAGAGGACATACACTGGCGTGTCTGGCGCCGCGAGTGTCAGCTCTTTCGGCGTCGGCATGCGTCGCTCCGCGAACTGGTGTGGAGTCCATCCCCCGATTACGCGTATCCATTGACCCTTGGGTGTCCGCTTGGCTTGCTCGCGAACACGATCCAGGGCGACCTTCAAGCTTGGTACGCCATCCCAACGCAGCTCGAAGCTGTAGAAGCGGCCGCCGCGGATTGCGTGGAGGTGCGAGTCGTTCAGGCCAGGTATTAACCGGCGGCCCTTCGCATCGATAAGGCGCGTCGAACGACCTTTCGACTTTAGCACCTCTTGGTTGCTCCCTACAGCCGTGATCTTGCCGTCACGGAAGGCGATGGCCTCCGCTTGAGGTCGGCTTGTGTCCTGGGTCGTGACCTTGGCGTTGTGTACGATCAGTTCGGGTGATGTGCCAGGTCCTTGCGCGCCGAAGC
>JACMME010000147.1 GCA_014379205.1 Gemmatimonadaceae bacterium | reverse complement strand
GTTATACCTATTCTACGTAAACAACGGATCATACGGATCGACTCGTGCGGCGATGTCGCTCTCACCACCAACGGAGCAATCCCTGTGATCCGTTGTTTCCAAAGCATCCGTTATAACCTTCCCGTCTTGATGCCAGAACGGAGGACAGCCGTGCGCGGGAAAGATCGCGTCACGCTTTATTGCGACGGCGTGGCCGCGCGGATACCGACTGCACCTGCCCGACGACGAAGATCTACTTGTTGGCGCGCACGTTGTTGGCGCGCACGAAATTCATGGTCGGCTGGGGCGCTGGTTGCTCCAACTTCATGCCTTTCGCGCTCCCCCCTTCGATGCTGTACTCCACGAAGAACCCTGCCGGCATTGGTGTGGGTCCCGTCAGCTTGAAACGCGATGAGGTCATGGCCACGAGAGTGTAAACTGGCTGTCCTGGCACCGTGAGCTTGAGCTCGTCGCCGATCAGGTCGACCGTGAGCGTAAGTGGCGGTGTCGTGGATTCCCAGGACCCGACAAACTTCTCGAGGTCCGCCTTTGCGATCTGCACCTTCGCCACAGTGTCGGCCGGGTCGGCGATCTTGCGATAGTCAGGTGCCTCTTCGGCGATCGCACCCGGTCCCTGCTCGAACTTCAGACCATCCACCTCTCCGGCGGTGCTTAGCGTGAAGGCCAGCAGAAACTTCCCTATGGCGCGGTCACGCCAGTTGGCGCGGAAGGTGTTGTGATGCCAGTGCTCGAGATCTCCAATGAATCCGGGACCTGATGTGAGCACGAGATGGTCCTTTTCCATCTTCACATTTACCTGGCCATACAGACTGTCGTTGTAGGTACCAACGTACTTGGCGAGCGCCAGACTTGGCTTCGTCCCCTTTGCCCGTCCCTCCTCCTTCTTCTTTTGCACCGCCTTCGCCTGCACCTCCTGCGCCTTCGCAAGCTTGAGTACGTCGGCACTCCAGTCCTTTGCCGGCGCGCCAAGATGCAGGTCGAAGATCTTGCGCATGAGTACGCTGGTGAGCGCCGTACCGTTCATGTTCGTCAGAATGACTACCCCGAGATCTTCCTCGGGCATCATTGCCACGAGAGCGCTCATTCCATCGATGTTGCCGCCGTGGTGCACCACTTCCCGGCCACGGTAGTCTTCCAGAAACCATCCGAAACCGTAACTCACGTAGTGCGTGAACGGATTGAGGGTTCGCGCCTGGGTGTTACGCGGAATGATCGTATGAGGAGTGTGCGTTTCGACGAAGGATGCCGCGGTGAGAAGCGACTTCTTGCCCACCTTGCCGCTGTCGAGCTGGAATTGCACCCACTTGGCCATGTCGGTGACATTGGAATTGATCGAGCCTGCAGGTCCCGCGTTGTCGATGTTCCGCCATGCGATCACACGTAGCGTGTCGTCGATTCTGGCATGCGGTGTCGCGACGTTCGCCAACTTTGAAATCTCCCGAACGGTCGTGTTTGTCTCAGTCATTCCGAGTGGTACGAACAGTCGGTCGCGCATGAAATCATCCCACGACTGTTTTGCCACAGTCGCGGTAATCTGACCTGCCGCCACGAACATGATGTTCTGGTAGCCGAAGTTGGATCTGAGACTCCACGAGGGCTTGAGATAGCGCACCCTGCGCAGAATCTCGTCACGGTCGATCGAGGACGCGTACCAGACGAGATCACCGCGCGCGAGGCCACTCCGATGTGAAAGGATGTCGCGCACCCGGAGCTCGCGTGTCGCATACGCGTCGTACATCTGAAAGCCGGGCAGGTGCTGGGTGACGGGATCATCCCAGCGGATCTTCCCTTCATCTACCAGCATCGCGACACCGGCCCCGGTGAACGCCTTCGAAGCCGAACCGATGGCAAAGATGGTGCGCGCGTCCACTTTGTCGGGTTTGCCGATGGCGCGAACACCAAAGCCTTTCGCATAGATCACCGAGTCGCCTTTGACAATGGCGATCGCGGCGCCGGGAACCTCCCAGTCCTTCATCGCCTTTTCGACGTATGCGTCGAGAGGTGCATAAGCAGCAGGCAACTGAGCCTGGCTGGCTGAAGCCGACAGCAAAATTCCGGCGAGGTATTTAAAGCTGCGATTAGCGTGCATCGGTGAAGCTCCCTGGTGGCTTGGCGTTCGTCTTCTCTTTGGAGTTCCGCAACGAGTCAGGTGTTCGGTGCCCGGTGCACGGTGCCCGGTTGGCACACCGCGGTGTTCGGGTCCCCGGGAATGCAACAGGTCCGCTCAACGACTCCCCATCCCCCACTCCCAAACTAGCGCTTCCAGCCCGGTCCCCTGACTACGCGGCCGGGCTTGGCTCCTGTATGCCTGGAGTCGCTCACGACGGCCACGCCGTTCACAAACACGTATCGCATCCCGGTCGAGAGCTGATGCGGCTTCTCGTATGTGGCCCTGTCGGCAATCGTTGCTGGGTCAAATACGACAATGTCCGCGTACATGCCGGACTTTAAAACGCCGCGGTCATGGATCGAGAGTCGGGTGGCAACCGCGGAGGACATTTTTCTGATCGCCTCCTCGAGCGGCATCACCTTCTCATCCCGTACGTACTTCCCGAGGATCCGCGGAAAATTGCCATACGCTCGCGGATGAGTGAGCTCCTTTGCGCTATCGGGATCGAAGCCACCCGCGTCGGTGCCGAACTTCATCCACGGCTGCCGCATCTGCATTGCGACGTTCTCCTCAGACATCATGAAAATGAGCATCCCAAGCCTTGCCTGCTCTTCCATGGTCAGATCGATGAGGACGTCCACCCATTCCTTGCCGCGAGCCGTGGCGATCTCGGAAAGCCGCTTTCCTTCGAGGCCCTTGTTCGCCGCGTCGGTGAAGCCGACCACCATTACACCTTCCGGCGTCGCGAGCTGGCAGAGATTCTCCCACGACGCGCGGTCGACGAGTACCTCCGCCCTGATCTTCGAGAGCATCGCGGGATCCTTGAGATTCTCCAGCAGCTTTCCGTCCGCTGAAGCCCACGGCGGGAAGCACGCTGCCAGCCCCGTTCCTCCCGCGACATATGCGTACATGTCGGCGCTCACATCCTGCCCGGCCGCCCGCGCTGAGTCAATCTTGGCGACCGCGGATGCAGCCTTCCCCCAGTTGCGTTTCCCGGCCGCCTTGAGGTGATAGATCTCTACCGGGACGCCAGCGCGCTGTCCAATTGCGATCGCTTCGTCGATTGCCTCGAGATACTGATCAGCCTCTGAGCGCATGTGTGTGATATAGACGCCACCATAAGGCGCCATCGCTTTCGATACTTCCACGATCTCGTCGGTGGACGCGAAGTTTCCTGGCGGATATATGAGGGCGCTCGCGAGACCAAAGGCCCCGGCGCGCATTGCGTCGCGCAGCACCGTCCGCATGGTATCCAGCTCGGCCGGTGTCGCGGCTCCCTGAGACATGCCTTTCGCGTACATCCGCACGGTGGTGTGCCCCACAAACGAACCGACGTTTGCGGACACGCCGTGCTGCTGCATTGCACGAAGCCAGGCGTCGAAACCGTTCGGGCCACGGAAGCTGGCGTCGAGGCGCGCCGACTCCGGATCCACGCTGCCAGCTGCCGCCGCCGTCTGTTCGTTCGCTGGGGCGTTGCTCCAGCCTTCGCCCATTATTTCCGTGGTAATGCCCTGTGTCACCTTGCTCACCACTCGTCCGTCGCCAGTCAGGAAGGAATCACGAGAGTGGCTCTGGATGTCGATGAAGCCGGGAGCGACGATCATTCCGCGCGCATCGATGCGACGCGCCGCTCTCGCATTTGCCAGAAGACCGGCTGGAGCGATGCGTCCCACGCGGTCTCCCCGGATGCCAACATCACCGTGAAACCAGGCGCTGCCGGTGCCATCCACGACCTTGCCGTTGGATATGACGATGTCGTAAGTGTCGCTGTCCGGGCTGGGGCTGCTGCCTGGCGAGGGGTTGCTGGTACATGCGGCCAAGCCAGTCAAAAGGATGGCGCTCGAGCGAAGGAATGTCATTGTTGGGATGCTGGATGGCTGTGAGCTGTCTGCTGTGACCGGAAGGGGGAATACAGATACTGCCGAGACGAATCCTCGCCGTCAACCACGCTGCAGTGTGTAGTGTGTGCGCCGTAGTGAGCGCAACGCACCTGACGAGAATTCCAATCGCTAAGATGTTGCCGTCATTGGTCTGGTGGCGCATTGAAAGGCACGCAGCGCACCAGGAACGCCAAAAAGATCGCTTCGCCGCTCCACTTTCGGCTACGCACTCGGACCTGGGAAGGTCAAGCAGTGCCCTTTCGGTAGGTCTGCAGTTATGGCACCGGAGATGCTCTAGCTGTTTAAGTCGACCAACCCGGGAAACCAAGATGCGACGCTTTCAACTCTCGTCCGCCCTTTTTGGCCTCAGTGCTCTAGCGGCGTTTGCGACCGCAGCCGACGCCCAGCGGCGCGACCGCGGCACCGATATTTCAGCTGAGCACCTGCCTCCTGCGGGCATGTGCCGAATCTGGATTAACGGACTGGCTCCGGGCCTCCAGCCCTCACCCACCGATTGTGCGAACGCCGAGCGCGTGGTGGGAGAGAATGGACGCATCATTTACGGAACTGGTGTGACTATTCCACCACTGAGAGAGCCAACGCCCTGGTGCTATGGTAACGACGGCCGGCGCGTAGACTGCAACCGGCAGAATGCGTCCAATCCGAACGTCTCCGGAGACAGGATCGACGAAACCGCTGAAGGCCGCCTCGATCGCATTACCTGGGATCGTTATCCCAAGAGGCTCCCGGATATGGTGACAGCCGTTCAGTACCGTCGCGGGGAGCGGCCAGACCAGGTGAGACGCTGGCTGGGCGATCGTTATCTGCTCGTTCGTACGATTGACGCAGACAACAACGGCAGACCGGAGCGCGTTATCTGGCGCAACAGACGCGAAGAAGTCATTCAAATCTGGAGCGACCAGAATCGCGACGGACGAGCCGATCGCGTGGAGTTTTACGAAAGTGGAAGGCGAGTGCGCGTCATCGAATAATCGAGCAAAAGGGGTCACCGCTGGGGGCGATATCGTCCTCGGCAAATGACACTTCAAGGTGAGTGAGTTGCGTCACTATGACGCAACTCCTTCCTTCACATTGACATAACTGCGAGTCATGTTGCTGGGTGGATTGGCACTTCCCGTGCACTTCATGGGGCGTCACCAACCAGGATTGACTGTATGAACCGCTTTGCTGTCATTGTGAGCCTCGCTGCAGCCGCCGCCTTCGCCAACCCGGCGGAAGCACAGCGGCGTGACCGTGGCGAGAACATACCTGCTGAATACAGGCCACCCGCCGGGCAGTGCCGCATATGGATCGACGGCATAGCTCCGGGATTGCAGCCCAAACCCACGAGTTGTGAAGCTGCTGAACGCGCGGCCCGCGAGAACACTCACATCATCTACGGGTCTCAGGTACAGTTCCCCTCATCGCAAACGAGCGGATCTTCGCAAGCGGGGGGTTGGACGAAAGTGGATCGGGATCAGTGGTGCCGCGAGAACAGTCGCCGCAATCATCCTGACTGCCGGAACCGGGATCGAGACTGGGATGACGACGACGATGACGACCGCGATCGCGACAGGAATGGCCAGTGGGATCGCTCACGTTATCCTGAGCGACTGCCAGAAATGCGCTCCGCCATCTTCTATCAGCGTGGCCAGCGCGTGGAAGAAGTTCGCCGGTGGGTCGGAGAGCGAAATCTCCGGGTCGAGATGATCGACTCCGATGACAACGGCAGACCGGAGCGTGTCACCTGGTTGAATCGCGGCGGGAAAGTGATCCAGGTATGGGTTGACCGAAATCGCGATGGCCGGGCTGACCGGATCGAGTTCTACAAGAACGGCAAGCGCTTCAGAGTGCTGGACTAAAGACAACTGCCACAAACGCTTTGCTGAAAAAAGGGGCATCGCTCTCGCAGCGATGCCCCTTAGCTTTCAAGGGGTCAGAGTCGTTGAAAGTCCGAGCTTTCAAGGGGTCAGAGTCGTTGAAAGCACCCCTTTCTCGGCGATGCATCGCGAAAATCGTGTAGGGCGCTTATCAGTACGCTGAATTTCTGTAGTCTACAGAAGAACATGCAGGCCTTCGCGGCAGCAAATCCATTCAGCTCAAAGTGGTTCCAACGCTTGTCCCCTCCGCTACGTATGACGGTTGCCGCCCCCCTACCTAACGCAGCCCTCAACCTCATGCATACCATCCGCTCCCTCGCTCTTGCGCTCGGTGCCGCATCCTTGGCAACCGTCCATTCCGCGGCGCAGTCGCCTGCCAGCCTGGATTCGGCCACCCTTGCGGCGCTGAGATGGCGACCCGTAGGCCCGGCAAATATGTCTGGCCGGGTCTCAGACGTGGAAGGCATCCCGAGTCCATCCAGAACGTTCTACTTCGCCGCCGCAGCGGGCGGTATCTGGAAGACCACCAACGCAGGAACCACCTTCCGTCCGGTTTTTCAGAACGAGCGCTGCATCTCCATGGGAGACCTCGCCATCGCACCAAGCGATACGAATGTTCTCTATGCAGGAACTGGCGAGGAAGATTCGCGCAACTCCATCTCGCCTGGCTGCGGCGTGTTCAAGTCGACTGACGGCGGCAAGACGTGGAAGCTCATGGGGCTCGAGAAGTCCGGGGCCATTGGGCGCATCCTGGTTCATCCACGAGATCCCAATACTGCATACGTCGCCGCACTCGGCCAGATCTGGGGTTCCAACCCTGAACGGGGACTCTACAAAACGACCGACGGCGGGTCGACCTGGACGCTCGTGAAGTTCATTAGTGACAAGGCCGGATTCGTGGACCTCGCGATGGACCCTTCAAACCCGGATATCCTCTACGCGTCGAGTTGGGAGCGAGTGCGCGGTCCATACTTCCTCCGGAGCGGCGGACCCGGCAGTGCGCTCTGGAAGACTGTCGACGCCGGCAAAACGTGGATCAGAATCGAGGGCGGGGGCTTCCCCGAAACCATGAAGGGAAGAATAGGGCTGGCAGTGGCGCCGAGCGATCCGAGCGTGGTGTATGCGCTCGTGGAGGCGGATTCTGTTCGCGGAAAGAAACCGCAAAAGCTCCTCAACGGCCTGTACCGCTCCAGTGACGCCGGCAAGACCTGGACGAAGATGGCCGACCAGAACGTCCGCCCGTTCTATTACTCCCAGGTGCGCGTCCACCCGCGCAAACCGGACAAGGTCTGGTGGTCTTCCACTCCCGTGAACTTCTCCGAGGACGGTGGGAAGACCGTTCGACAGGCAACGGTGGGACTTCACGTCGATCACCACGCCATGTGGATCGATCCGAATGACCCGGAGCACCATATCGTGGGCAACGATGGTGGTGTAGCGCAGTCGTGGGACGGTGGTGGGAACTACGACTTCATGAACTCCGTTCCGCTGGGCCAGTTCTACGAAGCCAGCTATGACTTCGCGGTGCCGTATCGTGTGTGCGGCGGCTTGCAGGACAACGGTAGCTGGTGCGGCCCCAGCAGGCGCAAGCAGGGCGACATTACAAACGCCATGTGGTTCACCTTCAATGGCGGCGATGGCTTCTTCACGGCGCAGGACCCGATGGAGCCGAACATCATCTATGGGGAAAGCCAGGGTGGCAATATCGCGCGCTTCGACTTCGCAACCGGTGTGCGCCAGCCACTCGTGAAACCGGCGTGGCGTCCGCGGTACATGCAGGTCGAGGATTCCATCCTGGTTACCCGCGGCGACACTTCGCGCCCGGTTCCACCGGCTGTAACGCGAAGCGTTGCTGCGCTACGCCGGCAGCAACGCGCCGATTCCGCTGACCTGGACCTTCGCTGGAATTGGAACACTCCCTTTCTGATTTCCGCGCACAACCCGCACGTCTTTTACGCGGCCGCTAACCGCGTGCTCAAGAGCACGAAGCGTGGCGATGACCTGCGTTTGATTTCTCCGGATCTCTCCAGGAAGCTCTGGCCAAAGATCGACACCAGCATGCGGAAGACCGGCGGCATCACCCTCGACGCGACTGGCGCCGAGACGTACGGGACGATCGTCGCCCTCGCCGAGTCGCAGTTGCGCCCGGGTCTGCTGTACGCAGGAACGGACGACGGCAATGTCTGGATTACGAGAAACGACGGCGGATCCTGGGAGGATGTTTCGCGGCGATTTCCTGGTCTCCCGGAGAATAGCTATGTCCGTCGCATCGAGGTGTCTCGCTTCGATACGGGCACCGTCTACGTCGCTTTCGACAACCACAGGGTGAACGACTTCGCCCCGTATATCTACGTGAGCACCGATTTCGGTAGGACGTTCCGGTCTATCGTGAACAATCTTCCCACCGGCGGACCCGACTTCGTGCACGTCATTCGCGAAGATCCGCATAACCGCGACCTCCTCTTCGTAGGAACTGACGTCGGGGTGTACGTGTCACGAGATCGCGGAGCGCACTGGAGCAGGTTCATGACCGGTCTGCCGACAGTGCCGGTGCATGATCTTCAAATTCACCCGCGTGATCACGAGCTGATCGCGGCGACGCACGGCCGGAGCATCTGGATTGTGGATATTCTGCCGCTCGAGCAGCTGACTGACAGCGTGGTGCGCAAGGTTGCGCATCTGTTCGCCCCCCGGGTGGCGTACCAGTACGGTGAGTCGCCAGTGGGGGGCGAGTCGCCGGGCCACAAGCTGTTTACCGCAGACTCGCCACCGTACGGTGCCGAGTTGTACTACCGTGTCACGCGGTCGCCACCGATGCTGGCGCAGACAACCAGTGGGGATTCCGCGAAAACGAACGGCGCTCCCGTAGATTCTACCCTTGCAACGCCTTCGTCGAGCGCTGCAGCAGCCGATACCAGTCGAGGAAATGGCGCGCGCGGGGGAGTGCGCGCGAACCGGCTGGCGGCGCGGATCGTTATTACCGACGTGCGTGGCGACACCGTCAAGACTCTCGCGGGTCTGGGCGGACCCGGACTTCACAAGGCGGTATGGGACCTTCGTGGCAAGCCGGCTCCGCCGTCACCTCTGGGCCCGGCCGCGAAAAGGGACAGCATCGTCGCTGCGCGGAAGACGGAATCAGTGCTGGATTCGCTGGCCAAGGCGGGCACGTCGGCCGCTACCATCCAGGCTGTTCGAAATTCTCTAGGCAGCGGCGATGTCAGCTCGCTATTCCAGCGTGGCGCGCGGCGAGGGGCGCCAGGCGAGTTCATCGAGCGGCCGGGCGAGTCTGCGCCGCCACGGCAGCAGGCGGCTGCGGGAGCTCCGGATCCGGAGGCGGTCGCCGACGTATTGCGGATCCTCCGCCAGAGCGGCGCTTTGCGCAACACCAACTTCTTTGGTGGCGGCGGTCCGCCTTTGGCTGCGCCTGGCGAGTATCTCGTCACCATCACGGTGGCTGGCGAGACAATGAAGCAGGTGCTGCGTGTGGAGAGGGTGAGCGGAGGCCCTGGCGAAGCGGTCGGCGTTAGAGACACGAAGCGCTAGTGGCGTGATGGAAGTCGACGCCGCGGTTCTTAGTTCAGTTTTCGCCGCCGCTCGGATCGAAGCACAGCCCACCGGGACGCCGCGGCCACCGTACGACCTTGTCATTGGCGCCGGTACGGTCGTCGACGGCTCGGGCGCGGCCCGCGTCAGTGCCGAAGTCTCTTCACCTCAATAGGTTTGCGCGCGACGATAGAGATAGACTGGTGCGTTTGGACTCTCGTAAGCAAGGGTCAAGGTTGTATTGGTGAGCTTACCGACCTTATTGCCTTCGCAAAGCTCATTTGGCGCACAAAGTTTGAAAGATCCGACGGTGATGTTCTTACCAATGATCCGGTACTCACTTTGGATGGTGAAGGTACCCTCGTCGGTGCGGTTCGGCTGGTACACGTAGCGCCAGCGTTCGGCCCTGAACGCATTCCCGGCGCTATCGAGCCTCAGTGTAGCCCAAAGGATGAAGGTCGTATCACTTAGCCCGGCATTGAGAAACGCAGGTACCGGCCGACCGTTGACGCTTCTCAGAACATACAGGCCCGAAACCGTTTGCGGCGGCCCGGTCGACTCGTGGCAGGCCATTGTGAAAGCAGCAGCAAGGAGGAGAGCTTTCTGACGGGACAGGCACATGCGAACCTCCGGAATCTGGATGCCTTCAGGATAAGGAGACGTAACCCTCCTAGCCAGTGAGAACACTTTCGCGCTCACTTCGAATTTCCAAGTACAGGTAGTGCGGAGAGCACGCGAGTGCGCCCTTCTCGTCCTTGATACTCGTTGCGCTGTCTTGACAAGCTGGTAACCCCAATTTAAACGTTTAGTCATGTAAACGTTTACAGCGTTGGCCGGTCCAGCTCCCCACGAGGTGATTTGGAGTGAAGGTCACGATCAGGGAAGTCGCGCGCGCAGCAGGTGTTTCCGTCGCGACTGTATCACGCGTTCTGAATGACAGCGGACCCGTGAACGGCGAGACGAAGAGGCGCGTCCGTGAAGCCGCCGGCTCTCTTCGCTATGTGCCGCATGGTGGAGCGCAGTCACTGATCAACCGCCGCACCAGCACGTTGGGGGTTCTCCTTCCGGATTTGTACGGCGAGTTTTTTTCAGAAGTGCTCCGAGGCATTGATATCGCCGCGAAGCGAAGCGGATACCACATGCTCGTCTCCGGCTCTCACGATGACCGGGATGAGATAGTCGCGGCGATACTGGCCATGCGCGGGCGCGTTGACGGCCTGGTCATCATGTCGCCCGATATCGATGCGGCTGCCATGATCGCGAACATTCCGGAGAGCCTCCCCGTGGTTCTCCTCAACTGCGCAGTGAGTGACGGGGTCTACGACTCCATCAACATCGACAACGTGGGTGGTGCACAGAGTATGGTGCGCCATCTGGTGTCGCATGGCCACACCCGAATCGCGATCATCACGGGTGCGGAGCGAAACCTCGACGCGCGTGAGCGGCTCCGGGGTTATCGGGCGGCTCTCCGGGCTCAAGGTTTGACCCATACTGCGCGCTGGGAGCTGACGGGCGATTTCACGGAGGACTCGGGTCACGCTGCTGCCCGCAGACTGCTGAAATTGCGCCCGCGTCCTACGGCAATTTTCGCCGCCAACGATGCAATGGCGATTGGCGCCATAAGCGCTCTTCGTGACGCGTGGGTGGATGTCCCCGGCGAAATAGCTGTGGCTGGCTTCGATGACATCCCCATTGCGAGGCATGTGAGCCCCGCACTTTCATCGGTGCACGTACCCATAGCCGAGCTGGGAGAGAAGGCCATGGGAAAGCTGTTGCGCGCGGTGGGGGAAAAAGACCGCTATGTACGGCGGCAGGATGTACTTGGTACGACGCTGGTGATACGAAATTCTTGCGGCGCACCCGGGCACACGTGATGGGTGCGCCATCGTTGGAAATCCAAACAGGAGATGTGAAGATGATCCATCACTTAGTGATTGACCGGTGTCGGCGAGCGATATTGGGGCTCGTGTTTCCGGTGCTGGCCGGGATGGTGGCAACTTCAAGCCTCGATGCCCAGACATCCACCGGAAGCATCAGAGGTTTTGTAACGGGTACAGGCAACGCGCCCCTGTCGGATGCGCAGATTGCAGCCCGCGACATCGAGACGAATCAGACAAGGGGCGCGATAACGAACGCGAGCGGGGCATACAACATTGGTGCTCTCCGCCCGGCGACATACGAAGTAACTGTGCGGCGCATCGGTTTGTCGCCGCAGACGCGTAGCGTGCGAGTGCTCATTGGCCAGACGCTGGACGTCAGCTTCCAGCTAGCCGAAGCCGCTGTAGAGCTCGCCGCGGTGCAGGTGGTCGCGTCAGCGCAGGCGGAGACGCGGACCTCGGAGGTTGCCACCAACATCACGCAGGCACAGATCGAGGACTTGCCAACCAGTGGTAGAAACATTCTCGACCTGGCGTCTCTCGCACCCGGCGTGCGTGTGTCGGAGGACCGCATAGACGCTACCAGCAAGAGCTTCGCCGCTGGCGCGCAGAACGCCGAGCAGATCAACATTTTCATCGATGGCACCACCTACAAGAATGACATAATCGCAGGCGGAGTGGCCGGTCAGGACGCGAGCCGTGGCAATCCGTTTCCGCGCAATGCCATTCAGGAATTCCGCATCGCCACGAACAACTTCAAGGCGGAGTATCAGAAGGCCTCCAGCGCCATCATCACCGCCGTTACCAAGTCCGGCACCAATCGGTGGGAGGGCAGCTCTTTTTTGACTTTCCAGAACGCTGATCTTGTCGGCCTGGATTCTTTCGCACTGGTGCGGAAGGGAGCTGACGCGAATTTCGAGACGCCGAAATACAGCCGCTACCTCTTTGGTTTGAATGGAGGCGGCCCGATTGTCCAGGACAAGATGTTCTTCTTCGGCTCGTACGAAGGAAATTTTCAGAACCGGGAAGGTGAGACCCGGTTTTTTGGTGAGGCGGCGAACTTTCCGTCGCCAATTCGCGCGGTGCAAGGCGAGATCAACGACGCTCCATTTCGCTCTCACCTTCTCTTCGGGAAGGTTACATGGACGCGCACTGAGCGTCAGACATTGGAGTTTTCGTCAGACGTACGGCTGGAGAATGAAAAGCGCGACTTCGGGGGTCAGTTCAATTGCCAATGTCGCGCCTTCTCCGCGGGTAACGACTTCAAGAACCGCGTGGCTACCGCACGAGCAAAGCATTCCTTCTTTGGAACGATGGGAACGAACGAAGCCCTGCTCAGCTACCAGTACTACCAGTTTGCCAATGAGCCTTTCGACTTCAATACGCCGTCTCAGGAATTCGAGGGCTTCGGACGAATCGGAGGTGCAGACTCCAGGCAGGATCTGACACAGAACCGGCTCTCGTTCCGCAACGACTTCACTTTCAGCCCGTACGAGCTTGCGGGTTCGCACATCTTCAAGGTCGGCGGAAACTTCGACTACGTGCGTTACAACCTTGATAAGCGGCTGGATGAGAACCCGCTCTTTTTCTTCAATAGCGGGAACAACTTTACCACTCCTACCCGCGCGATAATCGGAACCGGTGAGCCGCTGATCGACGGGAACAACGGACAGTTCGGAATATACGCCCAGGACGATTGGACTCCGGTGGAGCGCTTGACGCTCAACCTGGGCATCCGGTGGGACTACGAGTCCGGCGCGTTCAATCGCGATTTCGTCACGCCACAGAACATTCGCGACTCCGTGACTGCTTTCCGTGACAGTCTTTTTGTGGATGTCGATCCGGATCGCTTTTTCACAGATGGTGATGACCGACAGGGCTTCTACGGCGCCATTCAGCCACGCGTAGGATTCTCGTACGGGATTGACCGGAACAGCCGCACGACCGTGTTTGGTGCGTGGGGAATCTTCTACGACCGGATGCCCTTCAACAACACCATCGACGAGAGCTATCGTCAGCAGCACCCGCGCTACGAGATTCGTTTCTCGGATACCGGCGCACCCGGCACGATCCCCTTCCAGTCTTCCTATTTCAGCCGGGAAGGACTTCTCGCCCTGATCAATAGCGGGGTGCCTCTTCCGCAAGAGATCTTCCTCGTTCCGAATGACCTCGAGCCGCCTCACTCCAACCAGTGGAGCGTGGGGGCGCGGCACGACTTCGGGCCGTTCAACGCGTCAGTTACGTATAACCAGACGCGCAGCTACAACGGCTACTCATATGATTTCGGCGATCTGACTTTCAGGCCGGGCCGCGGACGCGACTGCTGCTTCGAGCGCAGGATTCCCGCGTATCAGCGCGTGCTGGTGGGCAACAATAGCATCCGGACGTGGTACGATGCATTCCTTATTCAGCTCGATAAACCCTATCGTCTCAGCAGACGCAATTGGGGGTGGGGAGCTGGCCTTGCTGTGACAATCGCCGAAGCAGAGGCGGAGGGTAACGATCTTTTCAGCTTCCCGCAGGTAAGCCTGAACCCACGCCACCCCATCGGCGACGATGAACGGTATCGCGCGGTGGCAAACTGGATCACGGACGTACCCTACCTGTGGGGCATTCAGTTCAGCGGACTGATCACTCTCGGCAGTGGCCGTCCGTTTAATCGGGAAAGCGGCAACGCCAATTTCGGAGCTTCGGTGCTCTTCGGGGCCGAGCGTCCTGAGAAGCGCGACTTCATCATCCCCAACGCCTTTGCCTACCGAAAGGTGGATCTCCGCGTTCGCAAGGATTTCCCCAATTTTGGCGGTAACAAGCTTGGCGTCACTCTCGACCTTTTCAACGCATTCAATTTCAACAACTTTGGATGCTTTGACCAGTTCTTCGGATTCACCAATGATCAGGGTGTATTCGACCCGAACGAGAATTTCGGCAACGTAGGATGCACCATCTCGGATCCGCGCCGGCTGCAGGTTGGTTTGACCTACGACTTCGGCCCCAGGATCACTGGCCGCGGGGGTCGTTAAGGCAGAAGCTCAGAGCTGAATCGTGATCATGGCTGGCGCCGTTGCGCCAGCCATGACCCAACTCCGTCATTCTTCAGAACGATAAATGCGACGCGTTTTCATTGTTCTGCTCCTCACGCTTGTTTCCGCGTGCGGCTCGAACGCCGTCACCGTCGCCCCGGTACCCCGCGACGACGTTTTTTTGAACGATGTCCAGCATCGCACCTTCCGCTGGTTCTGGGATCTCACAAATCCTGACAATGGGCTCACGCCGGACCGCGCACCTACCAGGAGCTTCTCGAGCATAGCGGCGGTCGGTTTCGCGCTCACTGCCTATCCCGTGGGCGTGGAGCGCGGTTGGGTCTCGCGCGACCAGGCGCGCGATCGAACGCTCACTACGCTGCGCTTCTTCTGGCAGGCACCGCAGGGAGCCCAATCAACCGGCGTAACCGGATACAAGGGCTTTTTCTATCATTTTCTCGACATGCAGACCGGCCTCCGCTTTCAAACGGTGGAGCTCTCCACAATAGACACCTCCCTGCTTCTCGCAGGCATCCTGTTTTGCAGGGAATACTTTGACAGGCCGGATTCGGCCGAAGCGCAGATTCGCGCGCTGGCAGACTCCATCTACTTCCGGGTGGATTGGCCGTGGGCACAAACAAGGGCCCCGCTCGTTTCCATGGGATGGCACCCCGAAAAGGGATTTATTGACGCCGACTGGAATGGCTACGACGAGGGAATGATCGTGTACGTCCTCGCGCTCGCGTCTCCGACGTACGCCATCAAGCCCGAGGCATGGAACGAGTGGACCCGAACGTACGAGTGGGGCACCTTTTACGGACAGTCGCACATAGCCTTCGCACCCTTGTTCGGACATCAGTACTCGCACGTGTGGATCGACTTCCGCCGGATTCAGGATGCGTACATGCGGGGCAAGGGCATCGATTATTTCGAGAACAGCCGGCGGGCGACCCTTTCTCAGCGCGCCTACGCAACTGAAAATCCCAACAAATGGCGCGGCTACAGCGCAGAGATGTGGGGTCTTACCGCCTCGGACGGGCCGCACGACACAACGCTCGTGATCGCAGGCACGCCTCGCCTCTTCTTCACCTACTCCGCCCGCGGTGCTGCAAGCAACGAGATCAGGGATGACGGCACGCTTGCGCCAACTGCTCTGGGCGGTTCGGTGCCTTTCGCGCCCGAGATCACGATTCCGGCACTCCGCGCGATGCGGGACCGGTACGGCGGCGCGCTATACAACCAGTACGGCTTCATTGACGCGTTCAACCTCACATGGCCGGACAGCGTGAAGCCCCGGGAGGGCGGAGTCAGGGCGGGAATTGGTTGGGTGGATACGGACCAGCTCGGGATCGACCAGGGACCGATTATCGCCATGATCGAAAACCACCGCAGCGATCTTGTGTGGCGTTACATGCGGAAGAGTCCCTATATCCGCAAAGGTCTGCAGCTGGCGGGATTCACGGGCGGTTGGCTCGGACAATGAGTCGATCAGGGACCAGGAACCAGGAACCAGGGACCAGGAACTGCGAACTGCGAACAGCGAACTGCGAAGAAGTACTGCAGCCGGGCCGCACGATTTCGACTGGTTCTTTACGCGAGCCCCGAGCACCGCGCCGTCATTTGCCCGAGCCCCGAACACCGCGCAGTGCCAACCGCGCACCGGGCACCGGGCACCGAGCACCGCACTCGTGGCGGTTCGGACTGTCCGGACCCGCGCTACTCACAGCTCTAGCCACGTCATTCGCCTGCGCCGACACTCGCGCCTCTGACGTCGTCACACTGCGCGTGTGGGCAATGGGACGCGAAGGTGAGGTCGTGCAGGAGCTCATGCCCGCCTTCGAACGCGCCAATCCAGGTGTCCGCGTCGAGGTCCAGCAGGTACCATGGTCCGCCGCTCACGAGAAGCTGCTCACCGCCCACGTCGGGGACGCGACTCCCGATATCACGCAGCTCGGCAATACGTGGATACCGGAATTCGTCGCCCTCAATGCACTCGAGCCGCTTGGGCCTTACATATCGCGATCCACGACTGTCACACGCGACGACTTCTTCAAGGGAATCTGGGAAACCAACGTCATTGACGACGTCGTTTACGGCATTCCGTGGTACGTCGACACACGCGTCATTTTCTATCGCACTGACATACTAGCGCGGGCCGGATACCCCAAGCCCCCGGCATCATGGAGCACGTGGCTGGAAGCTATGCGGAAGATCAAGGCGCAGGCTGGGCCGGACAGGTACGCCATCCTGCTTCCGACAAACGAATGGCCGCAGCCGGTCGTCTTCGCCATGCAAGGCGGCTCCACATTGTTGCGGGACGGAGGCCGCTATGCAGCCTTTCGTGATCCCGCATTCCGCCGGGCATTCGAGTTCTATGTCGGTCTTTTTCGCGAGGGCCTCGCGCCGAAAGTCGCCAACACACAAATCTCCAATGTCTACGACGAGTTCGCCCGCGGAACATTCGCGATGTACATCACCGGTCCGTGGAACATCGGCGAGTTCCGCCGGCGTCTTCCCGACAGCCTGCAGGGAAGGTGGGCGACCGCCATGCTCCCCGGCCCTGCTGGAGATTCGTCACGCGTCTCGCTGGCGGGAGGCGCGAGTCTCGCCCTCTTCAGCGCATCGAAGCACAAACAGGAAGCCTGGCGGCTGATAGAGTACCTCTCCGAACCGGCTCAGCAGCTCCGCTTCTTTCATCTCACCGGAGACCTGCCTGCACGCGTGTCAGCATGGCGTGACACATCGCTGGCGAACGATCCGTACGCGCGCGCGTTTTACGAACAACTCGCTCTGGTCGTACCGGTACCGAAAGTTCCCGAAATCGAGCAGATCGTTATCCGCATCACGGAAGCCGTCGAGCAAGCTGTGCGAGAAGACGCGACCGTGGACAAGGCGCTCGTTGCGCTCGACCGCGATGTGAACGGTATGCTCGAGAAGCGGCGGTGGATGCTGGCCCGGCGCACGCAGGAGTAGGCTGGTGAAGAAGCCGTCAGGGGCGGCGGCTGATTCGACGTCAGGTGCGCCGTGGTTCTTCCTCGCACCCGCGCTCATCCTCATCGGAATCTTCTTTTTTCTTCCGGTGCTCGCGGCATTGGTGCTCAGTCTCACCGACTTCGACATCTACGCAGTGGGCGACGTCGGCAACACTCGCTTTGTCTGGTTCCGCAACTACACCAGACTTGTCAGCCACCCGCTTTTCTGGACCGCCCTCCAGAACACGTTCTACTTCGCGCTCGTCGGAGGACCGCTCACGCTCGCGGCATCGCTTGGCGCGGCCCTCCTGGTGAACGCCCGCCTGACGCGCTTCAAGGGATTTTTTCGGACGATCTACTTCATTCCGTTCGTAACGACTCTTGTGGCTGTCGCCATCGTCTGGCGCTACCTGTATCACCCGCAGTACGGACTGCTCAACTACGCCTTGAGCGTTTTCGGAATCGGGCCCATCGACTGGCTCGGCAACCCGAAGTGGGCCATGCCCGCGATCATCCTGATGGCGGTGTGGAAGAACTTCGGCTACAACATGCTCATCTTCATCGCCGGGCTGCAGGAAATACCCGAAGAACTGTATGAATCGGCTCGCATCGATGGCGCCGGCGCGTTGCGGCAATTCCGGAGCATCACGCTCCCCATGCTCAGCCCCACGCTTGTCTTCGTCGCCGTAATCACGATGATCGGCTACTTCCAGCTCTTCGCCGAGCCGTACGTGATGACGCAGGGCGGGCCTCTCAGAGCCACGACCAGCATGGTGCTGCTGATGTACGAGGAGGGTTTCCGGTGGTGGCGTATGGGCTACGCGGCCTCGATTGCGTTCGTGCTCTTTCTCATCATACTCACGGCGACGCTGCTGCAGCTGCGCCTTCAGAAGCGTGAAGCGGTGTGAGCACAAGCGCACTCTCATCCACCCAGCGCGCTTGGTTCGGCCGCTTCATGCTGTACGCCACACTCGTCATCGGCGCCCTCCTCGCGCTGCTCCCAATGGTGTGGATGGTTTCGGCATCGCTCATGCCGCAGGGAGAGGCCAGCAGCTATCCGCCGAGGATATTCCCGCGCGCCGTGACGTTCGAGCACTACGCTGCGCTGTTCACCCGTCTCGAGCTCGGCCGCTTCTTCATCAATAGCAGCATTGTCGCCGTGACGGTCACGTTCACGTCGCTGTTCATCAATTCAATGGCGGGCTACGCGTTTGCGAAGTTTCACTTCCGCGGACGAGATCGCGTCTTTCGTCTGCTGAGTACTGGACTGGTGATCCCGGTTCAGGTCGCGATGTTGCCGCTCTTTCTGCTGCTAAAGGAGCTCGGACTGATCAACACCTACTGGGGAGTGATCATTCCGGGGATGGCGAGCATTTTCGGCATCTTTCTCATCCGGCAGTACGTGATGTCGCTTCCGGACGACATGCTCGACGCCGCACGAATAGACGGTGCGGGTGAGTTCCGCATCTACTGGTCGATCGTGCTTCCGGTTATCCGCCCGATTCTCGCTACGCTTGCGATCTGGACATTTCTCAGCACGTGGAACGACTTCATGTGGCCCTTGATCGTTCTCAGCGAGGAGTCGCGATACACTCTCCCGGTCGCCCTGGCGAATCTTTCCGGCGAGCACGTGCAGGACACGGAGCTGATGATGGCCGGCTCGGTTCTCACGATCCTTCCTGTACTGATTGTCTTTCTCTTTCTGCAGAGATCGTATGTGCAGGGGATTACGGTTGGGAGCGTCAAGGGATGAGGAGAATACTGCGAACTGCGAACGAAAGAGCTGCGAACTGCGAGACAACTGCGAACTGCGAACTGCGAAGAGTACGCTGCGAAATGGCTTGGCGAGCGCCAGTGCGCAAGGTGGCGCTCGCAGTTAATTCTTCGAAGTTCGCAGTTCGCAGTTCTTGGTCGCTTCGCAGTTCGCGGTTGCTTCGCAGTTCGCAGTTCGCAGTTCTCTTCTCGCTTCTCGCGTATGGCTCCACTCCCGCCCAGACTCGCGTCCTCGATTCGTTTGACTCGGTTTCAGGTTGGAGCGCTCATCCATCCGAAGGCGTTGAGCTAAAAATCTCGCGCGATTCCGGCTTCAATGGGCCCGCGATGCGGCTCGACTACGACTTTCGCGCAGGCGGCGGGTATGCCATCGCGCGCAAGGCGGTCGCGCTCGATCTGCCGGCCAACTACGAGTTCAGCTTCCGGCTCAAGGCCAATGCGTCTACGAACGATCTCGAGTTCAAGCTCGTCGATCCGAGTGGCGACAATGTTTGGTGGCTGAACCGCCGCGCCTACGAGTTTCCACGCGACTGGACACGTCTGGTCACCAAGAAGCGGCACATCACGTTCGCGTGGGGACCTGTTGGAGGCGGGGAAATGAGCCGCGTCGGCGCGGTCGAGATCGTTATCACGGCAGGAACCGGTGGCAAGGGTTCTGTCTGGGTGGACGATTTTACTTTCACGGCTCGCGATCCGGTTACTACCTACTCGGGCACCCCCATCGCACGCAGCTCGTCCGTAGCGCCCGGGAACAGAGCCGCCCATGCGATCGATGGCGACACCGGCACGACATGGCGCAGCGCTGCTGGCGGACGGCAGCACTTCACAATCGACTTTGGAAGTGTGCGCGAGCTGGGAGGATTCGAGGTAGACTGGCAGAACAATCGCCACGCGACGCGCTACGATGTGCAGCAATCGGCGGACGGCGCGCGCTGGGAGACGCTGTATTCAGTAAAAGGCGGTGACGGAAGCACCGATTTCATTGCCCTTCCCGAGCTTGAAACCCGTTATCTGCGCCTTGAGCTTGTGAGTGGCAACGACCGCCGGGGATACGCGATTCGCGACATCAATGTCAAGCCGGTCGCGTGGTCGGCGTCGCCGAATGCATTCTTCGAACACCTGGCAAAGCAGGCGCCGCGAGGCACCTATCCGAAGTACCTCAACGGGGAGCAGTCGTACTGGACTGTCGTGGGTGCCACCGGAGACACCAGGGAAGCACTCGTAAACGAGGAAGGAGCAATCGAGATAGACAAGGGCTCGTTCTCGATTGAGCCTTTTCTTCTTGTCGATGATACGCTTGTCACGTGGAACGACGCGCGCCTCGCGCAGAGTCTGGAACGTGGCGACCTGCCGATACCGTCTGTACGGTGGGAAGGAGGTCCATTCGCGCTTACCGTAACCGCCTTCGCTGGCGCGGGGCCTCTCGCCGAAAGTGATACCGGCATCGCTTCCGCATCCCTGTGGGCACGCTACCGAGTGGCTAACACGAGCGCTTCACCGCGGCGAGCTACCCTGTATCTCGCTCTCCGGCCCTTCCAGGTAAATCCTAGCTGGCAATTTCTCAACACCCAGGGAGGAGTGACTCACATCCGCGAAATCTCTTACGCGGCTGGCGTAGTCGAAGTCAACGGAAGCAAGCTGGTTGCATCGATTAGCAAACCGGCAGGTTTTGGGGCCGCAGCGTTCGATCACGGCGACATCACTGAGTACCTGCGACGCGGCTCTCTGCCAGCCTCGACCTCGCTTCGCGACCACACGGGCTATGCCTCAGCCGCTCTGTCCTACGCTGTCGATCTGGCGCCCGGTGCGTCACGCGATTTCTGGATTGCCGTACCGTTTCATGCCTCGACTCCAGCGAATCGGTCGCTCCTCGCTTCAAATGCATCGAGCGATTTGGGTGAAGAACGCCTGGCAACAGCCACGAGCGCCTGGTCGGAGCGCCTGGACCGCGTTCGCCTAAAGCTCCCGCCATCGGCTGAACGCATCGTCAGCACACTGCGAAGCAACCTCGCGTACATCCTCATCAATCGCGATGGTCCATCCATTCAGCCGGGCTCCCGCTCCTACGATCGCTCCTGGATACGCGATGGCTCCCTGACATCAGCCGCTCTCCTCCGCCTCGGACATGAGCGCGAAGTGCGCGAATTCATCGAATGGTTTGCTCCGTTTCAGTTTCCAAGCGGCAAGGTACCCTGCTGCGTGGACTCGCGCGGCGCGGATGCGGTGCCCGAAAACGACAGCCACGGCCAACTCATATTCGCGATCGCCGAATACTGGCGCTTCACAAATGACACAGCCTTCGCGCGTCGGATGTGGCCGCACGTGACGTACGCGGTCACCTACATGGACTCCTTGCGTCATCTGCGGATGACTCCCGTGTACCGCGGTACAGATTCGCTCCGCGCCTTCTACGGCATGCTGCCCGAATCGATAAGCCACGAAGGCTACTCGGCCAAGCCAATGCATTCCTACTGGGACGACTTCTTCGCTCTCAAGGGGCTCAAGGATGCGGCAATGCTGGCTGTCGTTCTCGGAGATTCGTCGCGCGCGAAAAGTTACGCCAGCATGCGAGATGAGTTTCGCGTGGACTTGTTAAGCTCCTTTCGTCTGGCAATGGCATGGCACCGCATTGACTATCTGCCCGGCTCCGTGGAGCTGGGTGATTTTGACGCGACCTCCACAACAGTAGGTGTCTCTCCCGCCGAGGAGCTCCACACTCTTCCACGCAACGCTCTCCAGCGCACCTTCGACCGGTACTACGAGGAGGCGGTCGCACGTCGGGATGGAAAGAAGGAGTGGGATGGGTACACGCCGTATGAGTGGCGAACCGTCGGCACATTCGTCCGACTCGGCGACCGGAAGCGAGCGCACTACATGCTTGACTTCTTTTTCGGCGATCGGCGTCCCGCCGAGTGGAATCATTGGGCGGAGGTAGTCTGGCGCGATCCGAAGACTCCGAAGTTCATAGGAGATATGCCGCATACGTGGGTCGGCTCCGATTTCATTCGATCGGTGCTGGACATGTTCGCCTTCGAGCGAGAGAGCGACTCGTCGCTCGTCGTCGGCGCGGGAATACGTCCGGCCTGGGTAAACGAAAATCCCGGTGTGGCCATCCAAGGGCTGCGTACGCATTACGGATCGGTCGATGTGACTATCCAGCGCATGGGTCGCGATGTACGGGTGAACATTGGCGGATCAATGCGCATCCCGCGGGGGGGAATCGTCGTAAGTGCTCCATTGGACGAGCGCGCGACCGAAGTGACCATCGGTGGCCGTCGCGCGACACCCGTTGGCAATGGAGAGGTCATTGTCAAGCAACTCCCAGCCGAAGTCATTTTCAGCTATCGCCCACAGTGAGCGGCGAGAGGGAGTTAGTGCGGCCATTGGCATCGATTGCATCCCAGTCGCAAATACTATCCAACGGACGCTATACCGTGCGCGTCATGGGCACCGGCGCCGGCTATTCGATTTTCGATGGCTACGCGTTGACGCGCTGGAGCCCGGACCGAACCAGAGAGACTGACGGGTTCTGGCTATATCTTCGCGACCTGGACAGCGGCACATACTGGTCGACAACACTCGAGCCCGTTCCGGGTTCACCTTCCAGATACGACGTCCTCTGGTCTCCGGGGCGCGTTACGATCGCTCGCGAAGACGATGGTATCGAAGCCATCACGGAAATCTGCGTCTCCCCCGAAGAGAACATGGAGCTGAGGCGTGCAACGCTCACGAACCATGGTCAGCGCACGCGCCGGATAGAACTCACTTCCTACGCGGAGGTGGTGCTCAATACACCTACCGGAGACGCTGGTCATCCCGCCTTCTCCAAGCTCTTTGTGCAAACCGAGTTCAGCGCAGAACATCAGGCTCTGTTTGCGGAGCGGCGCCTTCGCAGTCCGGAAGACAAGCCCCTCTGGTTGGTGCATATCCTCCAGAGCGACGATGGGGATAGCGGCCACGAGGTGCAACGCGAAACCGATCGAGCACGCTTTATCGGAAGGTGGCGTACGTCCGCCGATCCGCTGGCGATGTGCGACGCCGGTCCGCTCTCCGGCACAGTGGGCAATGTTCTCGACCCAATCGTAAGCTTGCGCCGCGTGTTGGAGCTCGCGCCTGGAGAAAGTGCGCGCGTCGTATCGATGCTGGGCGTCTGGCAGACTCGTGAGGATGTACACGCAGTAGCTTCTCGTTCACTCGAGTCCAGGGCAGTGGACTGGATATTTCAGCGCGCAGAGGCCCAGTCGCGGGCGGAAGACGAGAGGCGGACAAATGCGGTGGAAGATGGCGACTCAGACAAGAAGAACCCGGAAGCGGATGCGATAGCCGGCTCGATTCAGGATCCTGGTGCGGAGGGCGCTTCGGA
This sequence comes from Gemmatimonadaceae bacterium, assembly GCA_014379205.1. Lineage (GTDB taxonomy): Bacteria > Gemmatimonadota > Gemmatimonadetes > Gemmatimonadales > Gemmatimonadaceae > JACMME01. The sequence goes on along the minus strand of JACMME010000147.1, from coordinate 25,633 downwards.
CGCAATCGAAGGAAGCGATGGAGCTCCAACTCGGCATCCATTTGACACCGTCGCAATCCAGGCATCGCGTGGGGCCCCCCCCCTTGTCGCCGAATTTAAACCCACTCCCGAAACCTCCCAGCATCACTCCCGCGCGTACGTCCCTGTTTCCACGCGTCCCCGGACTTCCGCGCCTGTTTCGCCGTCCAGCTCCGAAGAACCACTCCGCCTTTTCAATGGCATCGGTGGGTTCACGGAAGATGGTAGTGAGTACGTAATCCGCGTCGAATGGGGCGACACGGGTCTGCGTTCACCGCCGCTCCCGTGGGTCAATGTCGTCGCAAACGAACAGCTGGGCTTCATAGCGACTGACCGCGGCGCCGGTTACACCTGGAGCGTAAACAGCCGCGAGAACCGTCTCACACCATGGTCGAACGACCCCGTCTCCGATCCGTTCGGCGAAGCACTCTACATCCGTGATGAGGATTCAGGATTCTTCTGGTCGCCCACACCCGGTCCCGTTCCTGGAAACACGTCGTATGAGGTTCGTCACGGATTCGGCTACACGCGCTATCGCAACGTGTGCGACTCACTGGAGCAGGACGTCAGCCAGTTCGTTCCACGCTTCGATTCACTAAAAATTACAACACTGCGCATTACGAACCGCAGCGACCGTCTTCGTCGGTTATCGATTTTTTCATATGCGCAATGGGTACTCGGAGTGCTGCCCCACGAAAGCGCCGCTTCTGTCGTCACGAAGCATGACGGCGAGACTGGAGCCATTCTGGCCGTCAACCGCGAGCGCAAAGAGTTCGCAGGGCGTGTCGCGTTCGCCGGCATCGTACAACCCTCGCCGGAAAGTCCCGTGCAATTCACGGGAGATCGCACCGCCTTTATAGGCCGCGCAGGAACAACTGGTAATCCGGCCGCGCTCCGCTCCGATCTTCCGCTCGATGGCCGAACCGGAGCGGGCCTCGATCCGTGCGCCGCATTCCGGATCTCTCTCGAGATTCCGGCAGGCGAGACTGTCGAGTGTGCAGTCGTCCTCGGCGAAGCTGAGAGTGCTGACGCGGCGCGCACTCTGCTCAAGCGATATCACAGCCATGCGGTAATCACTCAAGCGCTGGAAGAGGCGCGCGCCTTCTGGCGAGAAACTCTATCTCGTATCCGGATCGAAACGCCTTCACCCGCGATCGATCTCATGGTCAACGGCTGGCTCGCCTACCAGAATTTGAGTTGCCGGATGTGGGGACGTTCAGCGTTTTATCAGAGTGGGGGCGCCTATGGATTTCGAGACCAGCTACAGGATGCCGCTGCTCTCATCTATCTCGACCCCGCAGTCACGCGCCGTCAAATCCTCATACATGCCGCACACCAATTCGTGGAAGGAGACGTGCTGCACTGGTGGCACCCCCCCACATCCAAGGGAATCAGAACCCGCTTTTCCGACGACCTGCTCTGGCTTCCGTACATCACCTCGTTTTACCTGCAAACGACTGGTGACGAGTCGGTGTTGGACGAAGACGCCCGCTTTGTCACCGCGGACCATCTCGAGCCCGGCGAAGACGAGGTCTTCCTGCTTCCCGAAGTTTCGGGCGAAAGTGCTAGCGTGTACGAACACTGCTGCCTGGCCATCGACCGCTCGCTGACAGCTGGCGCTCACGGGCTTCCCCTGATGGGCACCGGCGACTGGAACGACGGTATGAACCGAGTCGGCCGAGAAGGCCTGGGAGAGAGCGTATGGCTTGGTTTCTTCCTGTACGGGATCCTCACTGACTTCATATCGATCTGTGACGCACGGAAAGATGCGAGCCGGGTCGCCCGCTACCAGCAGTATAAAGAACGACTTGGCGTCGCACTGAATGCCGGCGGTTGGGATGGCGCCTGGTATCGCCGCGCATACTACGACAACGGAGCACCACTCGGCTCGGCACAGAACGATGAGTGTCGCATTGATGTGATTGCACAGGCCTGGTCGGTGATATCCGGCGCCGCACCAGAAAGTCGCGCGAAAATGGCACTCGATGCCATGGAGGAGCACCTGGTTTCCGAACGCGAAGGACTGATCCGGCTGCTCACCCCCGCCTTCGACAAGACGCCGCACGATCCCGGATACATCAAGGGCTACCTTCCCGGGGTGCGCGAGAACGGAGGACAGTATACGCACGGAGCGCTATGGGCTGTCCGCGCGCTTGCTGAATTCGGGCGCAACGAGCGCGCCGCCAGGCTTCTGGAAATGCTCAGTCCCGTGAGCCACGCCGGAACACCGGAGGATATTGCCGCCTATCAGGTGGAGCCATATGTAATCGCCGCGGATGTCTATGGTGTCGCGCCGCACGTCGGACGTGGCGGCTGGACGTGGTATACAGGCTCGGCTGGGTGGATGTACCGCGTTGCGCTGGAGTCTATTCTGGGATTCCGCGTCTTGCGAGGAACGTCGATCGTAGTTCGGCCATGCATTCCAGACTCATGGCCTGAATTTACAATCCGTTGGCGCATGCCTGCCGAAGAGACGACGTACGAGATTGTTGTGACGCGCCGCAACGGCACTCCGGCCGAGGCAAGATTCGATGGTGACCTGATCGCTCCCACACAAACCAATGCCTTCGAAATACCAATCCAACACGACGGCCGCCTGCATCGTTTGGAACTGACCTGGGGATCAGATGCGGGACCACGGTACGAGGCGAGATGAAAGGAGAGCAGGAGTTGACACGAAGGTTCAGCGCCTCAGCACGGCCTTGATCCGCAATCCGCAATCCGCAATCCGCAATCTATTCTCTCAATGCTCCCCCATGCGTCCTGATGACGTCAGCGTAGAACCGCGCGCTGGCTTTGGGTGTGCGGCGCTGAGTCGCAAAGTCGACGTGCATTATGCCGAAACGCTTCGCGTAACCAGCGTTCCACTCGAAGTTGTCCAGAAGCGACCATGCGAAATATCCGCGCAGGTTCACGCCCTTCTCGATGGCCTGGTATACAGCGCGCAGATGATCCCGGTAGTACGCGACGCGGAGCGGGTCATCCAGCGTCGGACCGTCCGCCACCGGTGGGTCGGAAAAAGCGGCTCCATTCTCGGTAACATAAAGTGGAATGTCGCCGTAGCGCTCCTTCACCTGGAGGAGCACGTCGGTGAGTCCCTGAGCGAATACCTCCCAATCCATCTCGGTGTGCAGTTGACCATCCTGCCGCACGCGGGCCGCCCTCACGGGCAGAGCGCTTGCATCATGCCTGCTCACGTTTCGAGAGTAGTAGTTGATTCCGACGAAATCGATAGGCTCCTGAATGAGCCGCATGTCTTCGGCTGGCCACTCTGTCCACGCCTCTCCAAAGATCTCACGCAGCTCATCGGGATAACATCCCAGGAAAACAGGATCCAGGAACTGCCGGTTCATATACGCGTCAGCACGTGCCGTCGCGGCGAGATCTTCAGCTTCCTGCGACGCCGGATACTTGGGCTCGAGATTTACTGCCAGTCCGATGCGTTGCTTGGCCTCCGCGCGATACGCCCGCACCGCGATCGCGTGCGCGCGCAGAAGGTTGTGCGCCGCTATGGGCGCCTCGAACAGATTGCGGTGTCCGGGGGCGACCAGGCCGTTCAGGTAACCACCGTCAGTAACCACCCACGGCTCGTTGAGGGTCGCCCACATCGGGACGCGGTCGCCCAGCGCGCGAAACATCACCGTGGCATAATCGGCGAACCAGCCTGCGATGTCGCGATTCAGCCAGCCGCCGACATCGTCGAGTGCCGCGGGCAGATCCCAGTGAAACAGGGTGACGTTCGGCGCAATACCCGCTTCGAGCAGCCGGTCAACCAATCGCGTGTAGAAGTCGAGCCCCTTCGGGTTGACGGCGCCCCTCCCAAGCGGCAAGATGCGACTCCAGGAAATGCTGAAACGATACGCAGTGAGACCCAGGTCGCGCATGAGGAGGACGTCTTCCTCCCAGCGACGATAATGATCGCAGGCGAGGTCGCCGTTTTGGTTCTCGTGCACTCGCCCCGGAGTGTGCGCGAAGCGATGCCAATTGCTCGCGCCAGCCCCGTCGGCGAGAGGGGAGCCTTCTATCTGGTACGCGGAAGTTGCTGCGCCCCAGAGAAAACCATCAGGAAACCGGAGAAGCGTCATTAGCTATGGCGCGTGTAAAGCTCGAGCAGGTTCGAAAGGTATACGAGGACGGTAAGCCGTACGTTGCCGTACACGGCATCGACCTCGAGGTTGAGGACGGAGAGTTCGTCGTCCTCGTTGGTCCCTCTGGATGCGGCAAAAGCACCACCCTGCGAATGATCGCAGGGCTGGAGCCTGTAACGTCGGGCACACTCTGGATCGGCGACCGTGTGGTGACTGACATGGCGCCCAAGGATCGCGACATCGCCATGGTCTTCCAGAACTACGCCCTGTACCCACACATGTCGGTGTACGACAACCTCGCTTTCGCCCTCAAGCTGCGCAAGCAGCCGAAGGCGGAGATCGACACGCGCGTGAAGCAGGCGGCCGACATTCTGGGCTTGCGGGAAGTTCTCGACCGGACACCCAAGCAGCTCTCAGGAGGGCAGCGCCAGCGCGTCGCGGTTGGCCGAGCGATTGTGCGTCAGCCTCAGGTATTTCTCTTTGACGAACCGCTTTCAAACCTGGACGCCAAGCTTCGCGTCCAGACCCGCCGAGAGATCTCCAAGCTGCATCGCGACCTCAACGCCACGATGATTTACGTCACCCACGACCAGGTCGAGGCCATGACCATGGGTGACCGCATCGTCGTGATGAATGCCGGACACGTTCAGCAGATCGATACGCCATTGGCGCTGTACAACCGTCCGGCTAACAAGTTCGTGGCTGGATTCATCGGAAGTCCAGCCATGAATTTCGTTCCGGGCACTCTCACTGGAGATCACGAAGCCAAATTCCAGTCGGACGATGGTGCAATCGTGCTGGGGATGGCTGGCGCTGCGTCAAAGACGCTTGCCGCGTACCTGGGGAAGCAGGTAATCATGGGCGTCCGCCCCGAGCATCTCGCGATGGCGGAACGCTCTGCCTCGGACACCGCCGGAGATACCGTGCGCGTTCGCCTCGACGCCGTCGAGCCCATGGGGAATGAGATCGTTCTGCACGGACGCGCAGGCGCCAATGATCTCACCGCGCGCGTCGCACCGCGCCAAGTGCCCGAACCCGGTGATGAAGTGGCTCTCCAGATAGACCTGTCCCAACTGCACTTCTTCGACCCGAGCGCCCAACACGCCATCGGTCGCGAGCCGGAAGTCCCGCATTAACCCCGCAGTACATACTCCGCAGCTAGCAGTTCGCACTTCGCAGTTCGCACTTCGCAGTTCGCACTTCGCAGTTCGCACTTCGCAGTTTATTCCGCAATCCTCCCTCTACCCTCCCGCCAGATAGTCCACAAGCAGCATTGTCATCGCCCTCACTCCGACCGCAATCGCGCTGTCGTCTGCCTGAAATGTGGGAGTGTGATGCCCGCCCGAGCTGCCACCCTTCTTCTTCGTTCCCAGGAAGTAGAAAAAGCCCGGCACCTTGTTAGCGAAAAACGAGAAGTCCTCCCCCGCTGTAGTAGGCGACGAGCGAACAACATTTGCGGGTCCCAGGGCTCGCACGAGCGTCGGATGCATTCGGCGGTACAGCGCGCTGTCGTTGGCAGTTAACGGATACGCTCGGTCGAAGCTCAATGTGTACGTGCCGCCATTCGCCTCCGTAACGCCTTTCAGAATTTCATGCATTCGCCGCTCGACCATTTCCTGGGTCGACATGTCGAAGGTTCGAACGGTCCCTTGCAGCGACACTTCCGCTGGAATGATGTTGCGACGCTCGCCACCGCGAAAAATCCCGACTGTGACGACGCCTGGCTCCATTGAGTTCATGTTGCGCGAGCGAATCGTCTGCAGCATCGTCACCGCATGAGCCGCCATGACGATCGGGTCGGAGGAGAGATGCGGAAGCGCCCCGTGTGCCTGCTTTCCTCGAATCACAGCGTCAAACCCCTCGGCCGCCGCGAGCATCGGTCCGGGAGCCACTCCCACGACGCCCACCTCCATGTCAGCCCACGCATGCAGACCGAAAACCGCACCCGGCTTCGGTGAATCGAACGCGCCTTCCTCGAGCATCAGTTTGGCGCCGCCCTTTTCGCCCGGCGGCGGACCTTCCTCCGCCGGTTGAAAGATGAAGACGACGGTGCCCCTGAGCTGATCTTTCATCGACGCTAGAGCCGACGCGACACCCAGCTGCACCGCAACGTGGATGTCGTGTCCGCATGCATGCGCGATTCCCACTTCCTGCCCGAGGTATGTAGTGCGCTTGGTTGATTTGAATGGGAGCGGCGTATCCTCTGTTACGGGAAGCGCATCCATGTCCGCGCGCACCGCCACAGTCGGTCCCGGACGCGCGCCCTTCAGGACACCAACCACTCCGGTATACGCGACACCGGTGCGCACTTCCATCCCGAGCGAGCGCAGATGCTTGGCGACAAGAGCGGCGGTTTCCGTCTCACGGTTGCCGAGCTCCGGATTCTGATGAATCTTGTGCCGAATCTCCGTTACGGCGGGAATGACGCGAGCCACTGCGGCCGTTACGCGTGCGTCGTTCTGCTGCGCGGTCACAGGTTGCGCAAACAGCGCGAGTACCAATGTCAAGCGGGAGAGTCTGTCAGTCATTCGTGGTGTCTCGGAAGGACGGAAGCTACGAGGCAGTTGCATGTCCTGCCCCAGGAAGCACGCGTATCATGCGCAGCTGCACGAATTGAGGCAACGCTGACAGGAAGATGCTTGCGATTCCGCGGAACTAAAGGCATGGTACGGCATGCTTATAACTCGTACACACATTCGCAGTGCTCGAGCGCTGGTCGTCACTCTGCTCAGCACGGCCGTCATCATTCCCATCGCTTCAGCGCCCGCGCGTGGCCAGGGCACCCCTAGCGCCGTAGCGCCTCAGGGCCAGGCGCAAACTCCGCCACCCGCAAATCCCGCCGACGTAGCATCGGTCGATGCTATTGTTGCGGCGCTCTACGATGTCATTTCGGGACCTGTCGGACATAAGAGAGACTGGAACCGACTGCGCTCGCTTTTCGTGCCCGGCGGCAAGATGATACCCGTCGTGCCGCGCCAGGAGGGCGGCTACGCGCCCCGCATTGTTTCACCCGATGAGTACATCCAGCGCTCAGGCGAGCTGCTCGAAAAGTACGGCTTCACAGAGAGAGAGGTCGCGCGTCGCATCGAGCGATTTGGCAACATCGCGCATGTATTCAGCACCTACGAAGGCCGTTTCCAGTCGCCTGAGGCCCCCTCTCCGCCGCGAGGCATCAACAGCATTCAGCTCGTAAACGATGGCAAACGCTGGTGGGTAATGAACATCATGTGGGAGGCAGAGCGGCCGGACAACAAGCTTCCGGAGAAATACCTGAAGAGTGACGCGAACCCATGACAGCGCTCGGGAGCGCTGTGATCGCCTTCAGCAAGCTTTCTGCGTCTACTCCACCTCATCTATTGATTTCGGCCAGTCCTTCCTGAGCAGCCGCGATAGCGCGCGGTCTGCCAATAGCTTGCCGCCCGTCTGGCATCGTGCGCAGTAGTTTGTCTCGTTCGCCGAGTAGACGATCCTCTGCACCGGGGTTTGGCAGACTGGACAGGGTTGTCCGAAGCGCCCATGTACCGCCATCTCGGGGCGAAATGCAGTTACTTTCTCGGGAAACGCACCCTTCGCTTCGCGACGTAAACGTTCAGTCCATTCCGTCAGTGATTCCCGCGTGGCGTGATACAACCGCTCGATCTCGCCCTCCGACAATCGGCTCGTAATAGTTACCGGCGAAAGCCGCGCCCGGTGCAGAATCTCATCTGAGTACGCATTGCCGACCCCGCTGAAAAGACGGGGATCTGTCAAAGCTCGTTTGAGAGTGTGGTTCTCCGAGGTGAGTCGCGCCGCGAACGACTCGAGATTTGCATCCAGCACCTCCAATCCACCACGGTCGAACTGCTGCAACCCATCCGCCCCTTCAACCAGGTGAATTGAGGCGCGCCGGGTGGAACCGGCTTCGGTGAACAGCAACCACCCCGCGGGAAACTCGAAGATACAGAGGAGAATCTTGCCGGGTATCTTCCCACCTGAGTCGATCCAGCGAAGTCGCCCCGCGATCATGAGATGCAGGACCATGTAAGCGTCGCCGTCAAGTCCAAACACGATGCGCTTTCCCATGCGCCGAAGCTGGACGACGCGTCTTCCCTCAACGTCCGCGAAAGTCGGCGATACCGACCGCAACACGAATGGCTTGGCCACCCGAACGCGCTCCATTGGCTGTCCAAGCACTCGCGGCTCGAGGGCCTCGAGATATGCGACTATGTCGGGTAACTCGGGCATGGCGCAGACACGGGAATCGGGAATCGGGAATCACGGACTGAGGTGCAGTTGCGTCAAGACCTCGCAAACAAATTGGGTATTTCTGGCTCCCGTTCACCCACCCCCCATCCTTGCATGAATCCTCCCAGCCAAGTTGAGACGTTTCAATTCCGCGCTCCCCATTCCCGATTCCCGATCTCCCATTCCCGATTCCCGATTCCCGATTCCCGATCTCCCCACCCCCCACGCCCCAGATTCAATTATCTTCACGTAGTCACCACACCTCCTCCCCTGTGTCCGAACACACCGAGCGCGTCAAGACCGCGTTGGCCGGCGAATACCGGATCGAGCGCGAGATCGGACGAGGCGCCGCCGCGACGGTATACCTCGTCCACGACCTCAAGCACGACCGCGCTCTGGCACTAAAGGTTCTGCGACCCGCCGTAAGCGCCAGCCTGGGCACCGAACGCTTCCTTCGCGAGATCAAGATACTTGCCCAGCTTCAGCACCCCCACATCCTGCCTTTATATGACTCGGGCGAGGCAGGCGGTGCCCTGTATTACATTATGCCCTGCTTTGAAGGAGAGTCGCTGCGCGATCGGCTCGATCGAAGCGGTCGTATTCCTCTGGAGGCTGCGCTCGCAATCACAAGAGAAGTGGCGGACGGTTTGCACTACGCGCACGCCCACGATGTGGTGCATCGAGACATCAAGCCCGACAACATCCTGCTCGCCGAAGATCACGCGCTCATCACCGATTTCGGTATCGCCCGTCCCATTCATGCCACCGGCGGAGCCCGCCTTACCGATCCCGGCACATCCGTGGGAACGCCTACATACATGAGTCCGGAGCAGGCCGCCGGGGATCGCGAGCTGGACGGTCGAAGTGATATCTACAGTCTCGGATGCGTACTCTTCGAGATGCTCGTGGGATCCCCTCCATTTCACGGAGGGACAACGCAGGCGCTGGTCGCTCAGCACATGACAATCGAAGCGCCAATGATCCATGGTCCGGAGCTTGACGTTCCCCCCGCCATTGAGGACGCCATTCACACCGCACTCGAGAAGGACCCTGCCCGGCGCTTCGCGACGGCTGAAGAATTCGCCGCCGCCCTGGTGCTTCCTGAGCAGAGCAGGATCCAACGGCTTCTGCGCGCCATCACTCCGCGCTCTTTGCGCGCACACGGACGACGCGGGCCAGCCGTTGGTGATTCGTAATCGTGACCGACGCCTTCACAATCCGCCCGCTTCGCACACACAAGGAATACCTCGCCTGTGTCGCCCTCCAGGATGAAACCTGGGGCTCGCACTTCAGTGAGAGGGTCCCCACAGCGATCCTCAAGGTCTCGCAGCGCATTGGTGGGGTGACGGCAGGAGCATTCGATGCGGACGACCGGCTCGTGGGCTTCGTATTCGGAATGACCGGTGTCGAGAACGGCCGCCTCGTGCACTGGTCCGACATGCTCGCCGTTCGACCGGAGGTGCGCGACGCCGGACTTGGCAAACGCCTCAAGCAGTACCAGCGGGATGCTGTCAGAGCACTTGGCGTATCGGTCATCTACTGGACTTTTGATCCACTGGTGGCCAAGAACGCCAACCTCAACTTTACCACGCTAGGCGTGCGAGCCGTAGAATACGTGCGCGACATGTACGGCGCGGAAACCGACAGCGTTCTGCACCGAGGAGTGGGAACCGACCGGCTGATCGTCGCGTGGGACATCGACGACCTGGATCAAGCGACTTCTCTGGAGCGAGATCCGCGACGTAGGCTGCAAGGCGTTGAGACGGCACTTGTCATCAACGAGGAAGGATCGCCGATAGCGGATTGCGGATCGATGCTTTCCGGTTCCGAAGCGCCGCGACTGGCCCGGATTCAAATCCCGCTCGATATTCAACTGGTACAGGCAGAATCCCTGGAAAGTGCGGGAACCTGGCGCGAATGCTCCAGGAATGCCTTTCTCGTTGCGCTCTCCGCAGGCTACGAAATTGCAGGCTTCTACCCCGACCGCACGGCCGCGGCGGGTTACTATGTTCTGAAGCGAAATCACGATTCCTCCGCAAGCGGCACGCCCCATCCCCTACCCCCCACTCCCCACAGATGACGCTGCGTGCCACCCAACTCACACTTCGCGAAATCCGCCTCCCGCTAAAGGAGCCCTTTCGAATTTCGTCCGGAGTGGTTTCTGAACGCCGTATCTGTCTTGTGGAGTTGCGGCATGCGGATGGCATTTCCTCGTGGTCGGAATGCGTGGCTGGAGAAACTCCTAACTACACCTCCGAAACGATCGACACTGCTTGGCTGGCCATTACCCGTTGGCTCGCCCCGCGCGCTCTGAATCACACCTTCCAGCATCCCAAGGAAGTCTTTGCCGCTCTCTCTAGCGGCGTACGCGGTCACAATATGGCAAAAGCCGCGATCGAGATGGGGTTTTGGGAGCTTGACGCCAGGCTGCATGGTATCGCATTGGCGGAACGACTTGGCGGAACGCGCGAGCGCGTCGTCACAGGAATCTCGCTGGGTATTCAGCAAACGCCTGATGAGCTCGTACAGCGAGCTCGCCGCGCGCGCGCCGACGGATACCGCAAGATAAAGCTCAAGATCATGCCTGGATCCGATATCGACTTTGTGCGCGCTGTGCGCGAGGACCTTGGAGCCGATGCCAGCATCATGGCTGACGCCAACTCGGCGTACACCATTCAGGACCTGGACCATCTGGCGCAGCTCGATGCGTTCAAGCTTCTCATGATCGAGCAACCACTCGGCCAGGACGATCTTGTGCGGCATGCAACCTTGCAGGCGCGCCTCGAAACGCCGGTCTGCCTGGACGAATCCATAACCGATGTGCAGCGCGCGGAGGACATGATTACGCTTCGTTCCGGCCGCATCATAAACATCAAGCCGGGCCGCGTAGGCGGGTTCACACAGTCGATGGCTATTCACGATCTTTGCCAGCGGAGCGGAATCCCCGTTTGGTGCGGCGGTATGCTCGAGAGCGGAATCGGCCGCGCCCACAATGTGGCGCTCGCTTCACTCCCCAACTTTACACTCCCGGGTGATCTGTCGCCCAGCTCCCGATACTGGGAGCGCGACGTCGTGACGCCTGAGTGGACCATGGATGCCGAAGGAATGGTGCGCGTACCAAGGGATGCGCCTGGCATTGGTGTAACCGTCGATATGGGTCGAATCGATGATCTGACCATTCGCGCCGAAGTCGTAGCGTCTTGATTCACCACGGTTCGCTGCAACTTCCCGCCGCAATCGAGCGACAATTCCCGGCTTCGCTTCGGTTGGCGTTGATTGCCCTTCGCCGTCAATTGCACCGCCATCCGGAACTGTCCGGACATGAAGACCAGACCGCCACGCGACTCACTGATGCACTTTCACCGCTCGCTCCGGCCGAGCTTCGCCGGGTCGCGGCAACCGGAGTTGTCGCGCGGATCCGGGGACGTGACTCGCACGCTCCAACCGTAGCCATTCGGGGAGACATCGATGCCTTGCCGATTCAGGAGGATACGGGGCTGGAATTTGCTTCCGAGAATCCCGGCGTGATGCACGCGTGCGGCCACGACGTGCATGCATCGTGGGCCGTAGGAGCCGCCCACCTTCTCGCGGAATCGCCTGCTCACGGCGACGTGCTCATCGTGCTCCAGCCATCGGAAGAGACTGGACAGGGCGCCCGCGCAGTGTTGGCGACTGGTGCACTGGACGGCGTTAAGGCGATCTTCGGCGCCCATGTCGACCGCCGGTTCCCGATTGGCCAGGTGGTCGCGCAAACCGGACCGCTTGCGGCATCGGCCGACAATTTTATCATCGAGCTCGAGGGCAGCGGCGCCCATGCCGCTCGTCCGCATGAAAGCGCCGACCCCATCGTCGGCCTCGGAGCTCTCATAAGCGCATTGCAGACGATTGTGTCCCGAAGGGTAAACCCTGCGCACGCGGCGGTCGTTACCATCGGGACGGTACAGGCGGGCACGGCGCCGAACATCATTCCGGGTCGCGCAACGATATCGGGCACGCTACGAGCCACAGACTCCGACACCCGTCGACTATTGGAGGAAGAGCTGCGACGAATCGCGGATGGAGTTGCGGCAACGCATCGGCTCCACGCCCGCATCATGCTCGAGCCCGGCACACCGCCCATCGTAAATCCACCCGACGCGACTCGCTGGGCCCGCGACGCGGCAGTCACCCTCCTCGGCGAGGACGCCGTCGTACCGCTCGGCTTCCTGAACCTCGCGGGCGAAGACTTCGCTCATTACCTCGAGCGCATTCCGGGTTGCTTTCTCAGAATTGGTGCACGCGAGAACGGTGGTGAAACCATCCCAGCACATACGCCCCGCTTCTACGCTGCCGACGAAAGCATATTCGTAGGTGCAGCGGTTCTGGCGGAGACCGCGAGAGTAGCTTCTCAAGCGCTGGCGAGGGCTTGAGTACGGGAAGCTGAAGAGCCGCGAGCGCGTGGGCAGGACGCGATCCGGTCCGCGCAACGCGGAAAGCAGAAAGATTGAACCGAGATTGCCTCGGACACTGCATGTCCTCGCAATGACAAGGGTTTTGGGCTAGCCGGCAGCTCAGTCATTGCGAGCCGCGCAACGGCGAAGCAATCTCCCCATTCGGTAATTCGGAGAGAAGCACAGACGAAAATCGGAAAGCCGAGAAAACTCAGCCATCGGTAGCGATGACCACTTCGCATACTGGCCACTGAGACTGGCAACTGAGACTGACACTGGCCACTGTTACTGGCACTGGCACTGGCACAGCTTCTTTGAATCGACAACCGAACCGGCACTTTCCCTCTAAGCACTTCCATATCAGTCTTACCGACCACTCCCGCGCTCCCCAGCCCTAACCCTCGACATTTTGTCATCATCCCCCGCCCCCGTTCCCAGCGCCGCACTTTCGCGCACCCTGAATCTCCGCGACCTCATTCTCATCGTCGTCGGTACCGTCATCGGCTCAGGGATCTTCATCGTACCAGCCTCGGTTCTCGCCCAGACCGGCGGAGAGATCGGCCCGGCCCTTCTGGTCTGGCTCATAGCCGGCATACTCTCACTACTTGGCGCTCTGACTTACGGCGAGATGGGTGCGGCAAACCCGAACGCCGGCGGACTCTACAGTTACATCCGCGATGCATTCGGTCCCATGCTGGCATTTCTCTTTGGCTGGACGATGTTTTTCGTAATCAGCAGCGGCTCTCTCGCAACGCTCGCTGTCGCCTTCACTGGTTATCTCGGGGAGTTCACGACGCTATCGCGGGGAATGTCTCGCGGCATCGCTGTGGTCATGATCGCAGTCGTCACCCTGATCAACGTCCTGGGCACACGCAAGAGTGCCGGGGTGCAAGGTTGGACTACCGCGATCAAGTCTCTGGCGATTGTACTGATCAGCATTGTGCTCATCTCGCGCGGCACCGGCTTTAGTTCCGGCGACCCTCAATGGTGGCCTGCGCGGGTCGAGTCTTCGCTGATGTCCGGCGTCGGACTCGCGATGATCGGCGTGCTCTGGGCATATGAAGGATGGCAGTATGTGACTTTCTCCGCCGGTGAAACTCGCGATCCCCGTCGAACATTTCCTCTCGGCATAACCATTGGAACAGCGCTGTTGATCGGCATTTACCTCCTCGCGAACGTCGGCTACATATCCGCGCTCGGCCCTGATGCCGCAGCACAGAGCCAGCGCATTGCGGCACAATCTGTTACCGTCATCATGGGCCCGGCCGCCGGCAAGATTATCGCCGGCATCATACTTATCTCGATGTTCAGCGCGGCGAACGGGCTCGTACTAACCGCTCCCCGCCTGTACTACTCCATGGCTCGCGACGGTTTGTTCTTTGGCAAGCTGGCGGAAGTACATCCGCGCTTCGGTACGCCCGCTTTCGCAATCGTCGCCGGATCGGCTTGGGCGATATTGCTCGCGATCTCCGGAACGTTCGAGCAGCTCCTCACGTACGTGGTTTTCGCAGGATGGATATTTTATGGTCTCGGTGCGCTGGCAATTTTCAGCTACAGGAGAAAAGCACCGAACGCCGCGCGGCCGTTCAGCGTACCCGGCTACCCGATTACACCCATCCTGTTCGTCGCGTCCGCGGCTGCGATCGTTCTAAACACTCTAATGACGCAACCGGGTCGAGCGCTGATCGGGTTGGGCGCGGTTGCGATTGGAGTACCCGCGTACTTTTTCTGGCGCGCAAAAGGACGCAGGAGTGGAGTCATACCAGCGAGCGAGTAAAACCTTACTCCTTTTTCTTCAACCTCCCCGTTCGCTCAGGCGTGGCCTCCGTACCTCCATCTTCGCTGGGAGCCGGTAGCGCACCACCGTCTTCCCGCGTCCCCGCCGTCTCGTCCGGCTGCAGCGTTCCCAGAAAACTCGGCAGCTCCACACCTGCAATGTCGCGAAGAACGTGCATCATGGGTGGAAGCGATCTCGCCATACTCTGAACGAATCCAGCCGATGCGCCGACCCCATTCCCGGCACTGCTGCCCCCTTCCCACACCACGACTTTGTCGAACTTGATATTCGAGATCGCTTTCGCTGCGGTCTCCGCGAGCTGCGGAACATGCTCCGCCATCAGAAGCATGAATGCCTCCTTGGACCCGCCCGCCTGCTTGACCAGTGTTCCGAGTGCCTCTGCCCGTCGCTGAATGATTGCAGCCTCGCCTTGAGCCTGCGCCTCGAGTTTTAGCCGGATCGCATCTGCCTCTGCAGCCGCGCCGAGCTTGACTTGCGCGGCTGCTGCTTCCGCGTCAACGATCTTGCGCGCTTTCTCCGCCTTGGCTGGCGCCTCGAGTGCCGCGCGTTGCTCAGCTTCTACTCGCTCCGCCTGCGCGAGCGCGGCTTTGGCCTGGGCTCTGTTCTGCGCCTCCTGCACCCCCGCCTCCGCTTCCCGACGAGCCGTTTCGGCACGCTGGAACGCCTCGGCTTGCTTCACCTGAAGCTGGGACTGCGTGATCGCGATTTCCGCCTGCGACTCCGACTCACCCGCAATGGCCTTCGAGTCCGCCTGAGCGACAGCGATGCGCTTCTGCTGCTCCGCATCCTTGACCGCGATGTCGCGCAGGAAGGCAGCTGTCTGCTCACCCACCTGGCGCTCTTTCTCCAGCTCCGCGATGCGAACAGCGCGCTCTCTCGTCGCCAGCGCGAGACCGATCTCACGATCCTTGCCCGCGTTGGCTACCTGAATCTCCCTCTCACGCTCCGCCTCGGCGACGCGTACTTCGCCCAGCTTTTCCTGCTCGGCCACGTCACCGCGGGCCTGTTGCACAGCCTGTGACGCCGCCTTTCGGCCAATTGCCTCGATATAGCCGGATTCGTCTTTCAGGTCGGTAATGTTCACGTTTATGAGCACCAGTCCGATCTTCTTGAGCTCCGGCTCCAGCGACATCTGCACCTTGTGCAGAAACGCATCACGGTCGCGGTTGATCTCCTCGATTCGCATCGACGCGATCACCTGGCGCAGCTGCCCGAAGATGATGTCCTGCGCCTGACGCTTGATCTGAGCGGCATCGAGATTCAGCAGACGCATTGCCGCGTTCTGCCGCGCCTCTTCGTCCGTGCCGATGGCTACTGTGAAGACGCTCGGAACCGCTACGCGAATGTTCTCGAACGACAGGGCGTCTCGCAGCGGGATGTCGATCTGGGTTGGCTCGAGACTCAGATAGGCGTACTCCTGGATTACAGGCCAGATGAACGCGCCCCCGCCCGAGATGCAGCGCGCTGCGTTCTGGCCGCCCACGTTACCGGAGATGACGAGCACCTTATTCGCAGGGCAGCGTTTGTACCGCGTCACGAACAGCATGACGAGACCGCCCACGAGCACGAGGACGAGTGCTGCGGCAATAAAGCCTATGTTGATCGAATTGCCGTCGAATTCGAGTTGCAGCGCGATGGCGGCGTAAGACATCATGATCCGGACTCCATTAGGGGAAAAACGGATTGAGGCAGAGCGACCTCAACCTTGTCGGCGCCCAGCACATCCACGACCAATACTGCAGTACCTGTCGTAAGAGCCTCTCCGCGAGTTACAGCCTGACATTCCACCGTGCGCCCCTGAATAGTGAGAGTGACCTTGCCCGCTCCGGCCCGTTCTCCGGGTATGGGCACGTACACCTGCGCTTCAACACCGAGAGCATTCTCCATGCGGATGCTGCCATCCGACTCGAGACGGAGCATCGAGCGCAGTGCCAGCGCCACAAGAAGCATCGCGGCCCCGCCTGCTGCCACAGCCGCAAGCAGCGAAACAAGCGTTGACCATCCGAGGCGAAGTGCGCCGAGTCCGGTTAATCCGAAGAAGGCGACCCCCGCTGAGATCGCGCGCACGCTGAAGAGATTCAGTCCTTCATGTGCGTGCGATACCCCCACGTCGTGCGCATCGTGTGGCAGATCTCCGCCGTGGTGCACCCCGAATAGAGTCAGCGCGAACTGGATGACAAGCACGCCGCCACCGACAACGGCGCAGAGTAAAAAGATCGAGGTCATTCTCTCACTAACTCCCCAAGTCCACTCTGAACCAGACATGCCTGCCCGGCGCATCGATGCCGGATCCATGGTTGCGGTAGCCACGGTCGAACAGATTCTCTGCTCCGGCCGTCAACCGCATTCCGCTCAAACGCGTGGACCCACGGACTCCAGCAATGCCGTAACCGGGCGTACCTCCCTGCTGAATCCGGCTGTCACGCTCGTCGCGGGAGGAGAGCCGGCTCTGCGAATCGGCTCCCCTTGCAGCGATCTCGATCCAGCTCTCGCCTTCAGGCAGGCCGACGTTTCTGCGTATCGCCAGGAAAGCGGACGTCGGAGGAATGCGTCCGACCGGCTCGCGACCGCCACCGGGCAAGGTCTGTGACCCGCGTGTCCCGAACGCCTGCCCGCGAAGAGTAAACCGTGCATCCAGGGTCGCTTCGCCTCCTACCTCGATCCCGCTTATTCGCGCTGAGCCTATGTTAGCCGCACGAAAAACCCGCTTCCCCTGGAAGAGAGTGTCGTCGCGATAGCTCCCTGGAATGCGATCGACGAAGCCTGTGATGCGTGTGGTGTACACTGCGGCCTGGAAGGTCGCTCGGCTGCCAGCCTTCCGGACTGTTGCGTCGTACGTGATGCTCCGTTCCGGCCCAAGCGCCGAGCTCGGCAGAACGATGCCACCCGGTACGGTCGACACCGTCGAGAGGTCGTAGATGTTCGGCGCGCGAAATCCCTGGCCCACGTGCGCGCTGAAAGAGAACCCACCCTCCAGGAACGACTCGACTCCGACCTGGGCGCTAACGTTTCCGTTGGTTGCATCGACGTCGCCGCCGAAGTCGTCGCCCGCCCGCAGGCGCACCTGCACGCGGTCCGCGCGCACTCCGCCAAGCAAGCGAGCGCGCGAGCCCACCAGCTGAGCACCGTGCGCATAGACACCGGCCGAAGTCGACCGCGCGCCGTCTGGGAATCGTCCGGCCGCGATCGTATCACCACCCGCCAAACGAACAACCGGCCGCCGCGCTCCCGTGGCGATCGTCTCC
Source organism: Gemmatimonadaceae bacterium (assembly GCA_014379205.1). Lineage (GTDB taxonomy): Bacteria > Gemmatimonadota > Gemmatimonadetes > Gemmatimonadales > Gemmatimonadaceae > JACMME01. Next base: position 7,830 of record JACMME010000147.1, on the reverse strand, counting down.
TGGTAGCCGAAGCTCGAGACGACATCGTCATACACGTCACCGCCGATGCGAATGCTTGTGCCGGCGGGCAATCTCGGTTCCACGAACATGGTGATGAGACGCGTCCGCGTGTCATCGCGCTGGTATTCGCGTGTTGGAGCAGCGAGAGCCGCTCCCGCCTCCGTCACATTCACGGAACGCTGGCGCCGCCCTTCGCGCTGGTCGCTCAGGCCAACAGCGATCCCTCGTCGGGCGATTACTCCGTCGCATCCCGTGCCGTCGAGCCGCGCAATACTCAGTAAATGCGTTTGCGGCTCGAACTCGAATTCCGCATCCGGACCTTGCAGCTCCGACTGCGAGGCTGCGTCAAACCGAAAGTCCACCAGGCGATCGTAGCGCGAGACATCGCGAAGATCCGTGCCCTGCGCGGAAAGCGACATGCTGTTGCAGCCGCGCAAGGTGACATTCAGCATTGCATCCGCGGCAAAGGAGCGGTACTGCGTTCCCCGCTGCACGCCGATCTCCCCGCCGGCGTCGAGATCACTCGCGCGCGTCACGGTAGCGCCCGCCCTGGCCCGGATTCGCTTTCGGCCCGCGCTCCCTTCCGCGTGCGCGCGCAAGCCGTCGTCCGAGCTCGCGTACATCAAGGCCGCCGAAGCCGAGGGCTGTCCCGTCGGTCGCTTCATCACGACGTTAACGACGCCACCCATTGCGTCACTGCCGTATAGAGCTGAACCCGGCCCCCGGATGATCTCAATTCGCTCGATCTGCTCGGGATCGATGAGCGAAAGCGTCTGATTCGGTCCGTCGCGCACTGTGGCAGTATTGAGACGTATGCCATCCACCAGTACCAGTACCTGGTTGCCGGTCATTCCGCGAAGAATCACAGTCCCGTGCCCGGCGTTCGTTTGCTGAACCTGCACCCCAGGTGATTCGCGGAGCGCGTCAGGAAGTATCCGAACGGGTGACGATGCAACCCTTTCAGCGCTCGTGATGCTTACGGCGGCAGCTTCGAGAAGCGGGCTCGACGTCACCGTGCGCGTGACGGTTACGTTGACTGTGTCCAGCTGGCGAGAGCCGGTGCTGTCCTTTTGAGCGGCGATGCGGATCGGTACAACAAGCGCGACTACCGCTGCGAGCGCAACACGGCGAACAAGGATGTCGCGCCGCTCGAATGCCAACGTATTTATGGAATCGAACACTGAGCGCCCCATGGGTGGAATATACGCGTAGTTCCCCCTGGCGCTTGCGACTGAGCGGCTACTGGTTGGCCCTGGTTGCAGGACGCAGCTACCCACATCCGTCTCGTCCAGTTACCACAGGCTCACCTGTGCAGTCAATTGCTTACCACCCTTTTCGGCACCGCGACCCCCGCTCCGTCTATTAATGGTCCCCCTTCGCCACATATCTGGTAGAGGCATCGCCAGTTTTGTTAGCAGCCTCTCCGCAGCGATGCTTCTCGGAGCGGTCGCGAATACCTCTGCTTTCGCGCAAAAGACGCACGCAAAGATCCCCAGGCGACCTGCATTAGCTGCCATGGCAGACACCAATTTCGCAATGGCATACTACCAATTCGGGCTCGCAGAAGTACGCAGGCAGCCAGCCTTGGCGGCGGACGCTTTCTATTGGGCCTCTCGCCTAACGCCGCAGTGGGCCGAGCCCTACTACGCACGCCGGGTCGCTCTGATCCTCTCCGAAGGGAACCTCGCTGTGGATTACCTCTTTGGCAGTCCGCGAGTAGCCAAGACCACAAAATTCCGCTTCCTGGATTCGCTGCAGTACATGGCGCTCGCGCGAAATCCCTTTCTCATTCAAAGCCTTGATCGCTTGCTCATTGAAGAAGTGGTTTATGGCGTTGCCGGCAGTGAAGGTCTTTTTATCTACGGCCGCAGCAGGGGCGACCTGATATCCAACGCCTGGTCAGCGTACACGTCCGGTCAGTACGCCCGCGCAGCCGAGTACTTTGGAACCGCGATCAGAAAGTATCCCAAGGCGACGTGGTTGCACGCGTCGCGCGCCAACGCATTCGCTGCGCAACTCAAGCACGACAGTGCAGCCCTCGAGCTGACTACGATGCTCGAGAAAAGACGGAAGGTGGAGGACAAGGAGATAGTGCACTTCTATGACTCGAAGGCCATGATCGAGTACAGCATTGGAGTTGCTCACTCTCTCAACGGCAACGCTCAGGCTGCGCGCGACGCATACGAGCGGGCTCTCACAGAAGATCTCGCTCTCTACATGGCGCATGCAGCGCTCGGAGATCTTGCGATGCAGAGAACGGATACAGCGCAGGCGCTGAGCGAGTACGCATTGGCTGTCGAGCTCAAGCAGGACGACCCTGCTTTGCGCTTCGGCTATGCGTTGGCTCTGCTCAAGGCGCGACGAGAGAACGAGGGCGCCTTGCAATTCGCCAAGGCCATCGAGATCGAACCGTACTTCGCACACCCGCATTACTATCTCGGGCGGCTGTACGATGCCGCGGAGATGCCCGACCAGGCACTGATTCACTACACCGCGTTTGTCGCGAAAGCACCAAGAATTATGGTGGAACGCGAATGGGTCGTAGCGCGATTGGCGGACCTCGCGAAAAAGTAAAACGAGCGGGTGGAAGCGACGAAGTCTGCTCCTGGTCCGCAATCCGCAATCCTGTAAACCGTCGCTGAACTCAGCTACACACGCAAGGAGTTATGCGGTCCACCAACCTTCGCCGTCGTCCTCCTCCTGGTCGCCACCTTCCTCCGCCTTGGCGACAAGACCGGGACCGCCCTCGATTTCCATCTGCACCTTGAGTGGCGCGTTTTCAGTTTGGCGTTCGTTCAGCTCGGCGATGAGCTTGCGAATTCGCGAGCGAAGAGTGCCTGCGTGCTCGGCGTCAGGCGAGGTGAGCAATACCTCAAAGTGATCCGGACCCTGCGACGCGATGAAATCCGAATCGCGAAGAATGCGGATGAGTCGCCACGCCAGCGAACGCCGAATGCGCTCGTCGCCGCCGGAAACTGTTAGCTTGAGAACTCGAACCGCATAGCTTCTGCGCCTTGCCCGCCGCTCTTCCCAGTCACGAATCAACTGAAGGTAAGGAACGTTGGGTAGACCGGTAGCCGGGTCCCGCAGAGCTCTTCCGAGAAATCCATCCAGTGCCATGTGCTGCCTCATCTCGTAGCGTTACGCTAAGGGCAGTCGTCTTGCAATGAACGTGCGCGAGCGGCTTACCTTTCGCTAGTATTATGAAAATTCTTCTCTACGTCGTTTTCATACTGTCCGGCGCTGCAGGACTCATTTATGAGTCCATCTGGAGCCGCTATCTCGGCCTGTTTGTTGGACATAGCGCGTACGCACAGATCATCGTGCTGGCCATTTTCCTGGGCGGGATGTCCGTCGGAGCCTTTATCATTGGCCGCCGGTCGGAGCGCGTTCGCGAACCACTTATCTGGTACGCGGTAGCCGAACTCGTTGCGGGGCTGATTGGCCTCGTTTTTCACGATGTCTACGTCGGGGTTACCCGAGCCGCTTATGACACGCTGCTCCCCCCACTCGCCGGTTCCCCGGCCCTGACGGTGGCCAAGTGGGCCATAGCTGGTGTCCTCATTCTGCCGCAGTCGATTCTTCTGGGGATGACATTTCCGCTCATGAGCGCGGGAGCCCTTCGCCGCACCAGCGGTAACGCCGGCCGAACTCTGTCACTGCTGTATTTCGCGAACAGCCTGGGCGCGGCGATTGGCGTGCTGTTGGCAGGCTTCTATCTGATTCGAATTTCAGGCTTGCCTGGAACGCTGCTGGTCGCAGCGATGATCAACATAGCCGTGGCCCTGGTGACATTCATCGGGGTGCGCGTTAGCGGAATGCGAGACGCCTCGCGCGCCCGCCGCGATGCGGATGCCCAGCTTCGGCTGGAGGGGCTTGACACAATTCCGCCTCGATCCGATGCGAGACTAGAGGACGGCGCTCTCCGGAGCACCGAGCCACTCGCTCCGATAGAGAGCATGTTGGCGCAGCCAGCGACTGCCCCCGTAGCAATCGAGTCTACACACTTCGGTATTTCCTCCACGACCCTCTGGCGGCTTCTTCTCTTCGTCAGTTTCGGAACTGCAGTCGCATCCTTCGTTTACGAGATCGCGTGGATCCGAATGCTTTCGCTGGTCCTCGGCAGCGCTACGCACTCGTTCGAGCTCATGCTCTCCGCATTCATTCTCGGACTGGCGCTCGGAGCTTTCTGGGTGCGCAAGCGCGCCGACCACTTTCGCAACCCGATTCGAGCGCTCGGAATCGTGCAGCTCTGCATGGGAGTGGCAGCGGTTGCGACTCTTCCAGTCTACCTTGAGTCCTTTACCTGGATGGCCAGGCTCCTTTCAGCTCTCGATAGCAACGAGGTCAGCTACCAAGCGTTTACGATAGTACGATATGCTTTCTGCCTGGCCGTCATGCTTCCCTCAACCTTCTGCGCCGGTATGACGTTGCCTCTCATCACTCGAACCCTCCTGGTTGCAGGTCGAGGGGAGCGCGCGATCGGTGCGGTATACGGCGTCAACACGCTGGGCTCCATCGCGGGAGTCGTACTCGCGGGCCTCATTCTCCTTCCGCTCATTGGCCTCAAGCCACTCCTGATTGAGGGCGCCATAATAGATATGGCATTCGGTCTTGTGCTGTTGCGCGTCGCGGCAGGCAAATCGGTGCCGGCCCGTAGGTGGGTATACTCTGCCGCCGCCATATCGGTACTAGCAGTTACCCTCGCTACGCAAGGGACAACGTTCAACCCAAACGTGCTGGCGAGCGGAGTCTACAGATACGGAAGGATTCCGCCAAAGGGAACGCGGAGCATCCTGTACTACGAAGATGGCCGAACAGCTTCGGTGGCTGCTGGGCGTACGGAGAGCTGGATCTACATCGCGACCAACGGAAAACCTGACGCATCGCTCGATAGCGTCTGGTTCGGAAAGCCGTCAGCGTCGAGACAACGCAAGCCAATCGGTGGCGACGAATCCACCCAGGCGCTCCTCCCTCTTGTCACCCTCGCGCACGCCAGCAACGCGCGCTCGGCGGCTGTCATCGGCCAGGGCTCGGGAATGACGTCCCATCTTCTTCTGGGAAATCCGCGCCTGGACGAGGTGGTGACCATCGAAATAGAGCCGAAAATGATCGAAGGCTCGCGCAGGGCGTTCTATCCCGCCAACAGGCGGGTTTTCGACGACCCCAGGTCACGCGTGGTAATAGATGATGCGAAGTCATTTTTCGCCTCGGGCCGCCGCCGTTACGACGTCATTATCTCGGAGCCGTCGAACCCATGGGTGAGCGGGGTCTCAGGTCTTTTCACGGTCGAATTTTATCAGCGAGTCCGCAGCTACATGTCAGAGGATGGCGTCTTCGGCCAATGGCTGCATTTGTATGAAATCAACGACGATCTCGTAATGAGCGTTCTTTCTGCTATTCATCAGAGCTTCCCGTCATATCAGATCTTTCAAACTTCTGGTGGAGACATTCTGATAGTCGCGAGTAACCGGCCCGCGCTTCCACGACCCAACTGGTCGGTATTCGATCTGCCGCAAGTTGCTGCAGATCTTCATCATGCAGTTCCTTTCACGGCGATGTCACTCGAGGCATCCCGCATCCTCGATCGCGCAGCTCTTGCTCCCCTGCTGGACGGTTGGCGTCAGCCTAATTCCGATTTTTATCCCGTTCTCGACCTCGGTGCGGAGCGTTCGCGCTTTCTCGCTCAAAGCGCGACCGGATTCGCTCAGCTTTACAAGAAACGCTTCGACATTATCGCCCCATTCTTCAACCTCCGACGTGGCTTCAGCACCGATACTACCAATCCTGCGCCTCAAATCGAGCGCATCGACGCGCTTGCGACCGGGGCCATGCTCAGAGATCCCAACGCGAGCATTAATCCTCAGCGCAGCGACGCAGGCCTTGTTTCCTCCATGCAGAATCGCTGGCGATTGCGGTCACTTTCACAAGCATCCCGGCCTCCAGTCGATTGGAAGCTCTGGCTCAATGATGTCGTCGAGGTGGAGCATGCCATCCACGGCGGAACCGCAGGCGTCATCGACGCGGATTTTTACAGGGAAGTGACGACGTTCGCTGAGCGACTCGGAGCGCCACCGGGAGTAAAGGACGCCTTGCGCTTCATGCGCGCGACTGGTGAGTGGGATTTCGCCGCAGCATCAAGCGCCGCGGACGCCCTGCTTCCTGCCGCCATGAAGGGCGAGTCATACATGGATGTGGATGATCTGCGTGACGGAGCCGTTGTCGCAAAACTACGAATGGGAGACCCGGTCGCCGCGCGTCGTTACTTCATATCACTCGCCAGACGCAGCGGCCGAAGCCCGGATCATTTACGAAACCGGGTTCTGGTAGCCTACATGTCGGCAGCTTCCACTCCGCCGGCGCGGTAGGTAAGAAGCCTCCGAGTATCTGTTGGGGAGTGGGGGTTGGGGGATGGGGAGTTAAACGTGTTGCTACTCCCATCCCCTATCCCCCACTCTCTACGGAGTGGGCGCCGCGGGTTTCTTGTTCGCGAAATCCCCGGCCTTCACTACCGTGATTTTCTTCGGATCGATGTGCCGGCGCATCGCCTCGACCACCTGCGCCGGTGTCAATGCAGCGATCTTGCGCTCGATGTCAGCATCGCGAGCAAATGTCCGCTTGAAGAAACCCTGGGATACAAGCGCATTGGCTAGCTGTGTATCCTCCGACCGCGCAAGCTGGCTGCCCTGAAAGTAGCCCGTCTTCGCCTTCTCGAGCTCATCGGCAGTGAACCCATCCTTGAGCGCCCTTTCAATCTCTTCCTTGAAGGCCGCTTCGAGCCGTACGACGTTCTGCGGCGCGTAGATAGCGAAGGCGAGGAACGTCCCCGCATCATCGATTGGGTGCGCCTGGAACTGCGATCCGACGCCGTAGCTGATTCCTTCCTTTTGCCGGATGCGCGTCCCCAGGCGCGAGCTCAGGAACCCGCCACCGAGCATGTAGTTGGCCAACTCCACCGCTGGCCAGTCAGCGTGATCATCGCGCATGTTGACGTTGAGGCCCGCGATGAAAATAGCGTTCGTCTTGTCCGGGGTTTCGATGACCACCGTGGTCGGTGCAATGTCGCGGTAGCCATTCGCCAGCCGCTCAAAAGGCCTCGAGCTCTTCCAATTCCCGTAAAGCTCGGTCGCCACCTTCGTTATCTCGGCCTGGTCTACGTCTCCCACGATCGTGAGATCGCCATTGTTGGCCCCGTACAGCTCGGAATGGAACTGCTTGACCTGATCCAGCGTCACGGCCTTCACTTCCTCGATCTGCTCTTCCAGGGTTGGGGTATACAACGGGTGGCCTTTCGGGCGCGGGTTCATATGCCTGTTATACGCTACGCTCGCGAGCGGATTCGGCTCTGACTTGTTCGACTCCAGCTGCGCCAGCATTTGAGTTCTTAGCTGCTCGAACTCCTTCGCGTCGAATGAAGGGTGTCGCATCATTTCGTGCACCAGACGCAGGACCGCCGGGAGATTGCCGCGGGTGGTCTCGATGATCGCCTGCGACGAGATATTCTGGCCGGAGATCGACACGGCTGCCTTGAGTTTGTCGAGCTCGTCCTTCAACTGCTGCCGGGTACGCGTCGTAGTTCCCTTGTCGAGCATCTGCGCGGTCAATACACTCACACGCGTGCGGCCCCTCAACGCTTCCTGAGAGCCGAAGCGGAGATACACCCGAGAGAAGACGGAGCCGCCACGAGTCTTCTTCGGCACCATTGTGAGACGCATGCCATTGGCGAGAGTCGACCGGATGGTGCGGGCTTCGAGATTGACAAAGGAGGCGTCGAAAGCTTCTCCCGCCACTGCGGCCGTATCTCCCTTGTAGTCGCGCACCAGAAAGCCG
>JACMME010000146.1 GCA_014379205.1 Gemmatimonadaceae bacterium | reverse complement strand
CTTGAAGCGAACACTCTGCCCGGAATGACCGAGCTCAGCCTGCTCCCGCAGGCGGCCCAGGCCGATGGGATGGGATTTGCGGATCTGTGCGAGAGGATAGTTCAGCTGACTGCTCGCAAGGTGAGCGGGCGTTGAAAGTCGTTGCATTCGACGGGCATGCGTCTATTTGAGAATCGTCGGTCGCAACGCGTGCTCACTCAATACTCGCATAACGCGGGGCATTCCGCCCTTTCTCCAACTTAATTCCCGTTAGAGTGTATCAGTGACTTGTTGACGCACCCTACCGGCTCCTGGCTACTTTAAGGGCACAGCTTTTGATCGTTAGCACCTTCCCCGCGATTCGCCGGAACCGGCGCGGGTGTCGGCTGTAGCAGGAAGTAACCCCCACGTTCAGCAGGCCGCATGTCGTTCCAGAGCACCGACGAGCAAGACAGATTCAGGCTTCCTCCAGCCGTGCAGGCGTTGATCGCGATCAACGTCCTCATCTACTTCGTGCAGTTGACGGTAGTAGGTGATGCAATGCGAGGAGCCCTCGCATTCGAGCTGTCGCAGCTCACCCGTGAGCCCTGGACCGCGGTGACCTACATGTTCGTGCACGCCGGGTTCTGGCATCTGGCCGTGAACATGTACGGGCTCTGGCTCTTTGGGCAGCGAGTGGAACGGGCGTGGACGTCGCGGGGCTTCGTTGGGTATTACTTGCTGTGCGGCATCGGTGGGTGGCTGGTACACCTGATGTTCGTGCGCAACGGTTTTCTTTTGGGCGCATCGGCAGGTGTTTTTGGGGTGATGCTGGCGTATGCCATGCGGTGGCCGGACGACGAGATTCTCCTGTTCTTCGTAATACCGCTGAAAATGAAGTGGGCTGTGGTTCTCTTTGCGGCGATCGATCTCGCCTTCGGCCTGGCCGGCGGTGGCGGGACAGGCGTTGGACACTTCGCGCATCTTGGTGGCTTCGCCACTGGCTGGCTATACCTTCGCTGGACCCAAACCAGCCCGAGTCTCGAACGACTCCGTCAACGAATGTCGCAGGTTCCAGACATTCCAGACGAAACTCCTCGCGCAATTCCACGTTCCCACCCACGCCCGCGCGAGCGCGGCGGAGAGATCGATGAGGTGGTGGCGAGAAGCAATGCCATTACCGCAAAGCGAGTTACGGGCTCGACTCTCACCAAACGGGTAAGCAAGTCCAAGGTCGAGGCACTGAACGGCGTGCTAGACAAGATATCCAGACAGGGACTCGGAAGCCTGACCGCGGAAGAAAAAAAGCTGCTGGAGGAGATGTCGCGTTGGTTGAGGGATAGCTGAATACTCAATTCTTTGGTATTGCGTTTATAGCACGGTAGCCATGGGCGCGGCGGTTTCCCTTGAGCGCTCACTGCGGCGAAACCCTGGGGGTGTACGTCGCACAGTGGACACACGGTCGCTCCGAAAGGAAAAACCTTGACGGATACGGAGAATTGAGAGGATAAGACCAAGCGAATCTGATGCAGGTTCCACCGTGTCTTTCCTGTTCGATGCTGTTCTGCCTGTTTGCCTTACGTTTGCGTCTTCCGCTTGCATGCTACTCCGCCCGAACGTTGCGGTCGTTATCGCGCCGAGCACCAAGTCTCGAGTGCCTTCCCAAGCCAGGAGTGCGTGGGGGCGAATCGGCGAGGCATCCGCCGTCGCGCCCACGCTGAACATCGGGACGTTCGCCACATGTGAGCGAGCTGGCGACAATCGCAGCTCCACTGTCGGACGTTACTCTTGGCCGTTCGCGGAAGCGGTTCTGCTCGCGTTGCTGCTTTCCCTCCCCATTGCCGCACAATCCACTGACAATGAGCCAGCCCGCCCGCGGCTGGATGCGCGAGCCGATACCAACGAATGGGGCTTGTACCATGAGCTGGGATTGTTTCTGCTGTTTTCTCAACCGCAGAAAGCATCTGATGCCTTTTATTGGGCCTCACGGCTTGATCCGGGGCAGGCAGCGCCCTTGTACTATCGGTGGCGGTCCTTGTGGATGACCAATCCCCGTTTGCGACGGAAATACTTGAGCGGTGACCGGAAAGCGCTGGGATCCGGCTTTGCCCAGAGCACGAATGCGCTGAGACTTCGTGCAACGTTTCGCGATCCCTTTGTCCTCGCGGTAGGGGATCCGGTGGCTCTCGAACGAGGACCGAGTATAGAGCGTGCGCGGGAGTTCCTCACAACGAAGCCCGACGATGTAGGGCTCTGGACGTACCAGGCGGTCAACTTCTATCGAAGAGGCGAATTCGATAGCACGATAGCGCACTTGAAGCAGGCGATTGCCGCGCTGGACAGAATCGAACGAAAAGCTCCGGTGCGCGTGTACGAGTCTAGGGAGTTCTTCGAGTACGCCATTGGCGCGGCATACATATCACTCGGCGATGCGAAATCCGCCCGGGAAGCGTTTGAGCGCTCTGTGAGCGAAAATATTTCATTCTATCCAGCCCGTATAGCGATAGCTGCGATAGCCTGGACCGACGATTCGGACATCGAAACCGCGATCCGCGAATACGAGCTAGCCATCGAGCTCAATCCAACTGAAGGCTACCTCCGCCAGGAGTACGGCGCGACTCTGCTCGTTGCGCGCCGATTCCGTGAGGCGGTTACGCAACTCGAAAGGGCAAGCGAGATGGAACCCTATTTCGCGAACAGCTACCTCAATCTCGGTATAGCGTATGATCACCTGGCCATGGACCGGGAATCTCTCAAGGCTTACCGGCGCTTCGTGGCGCTTGCGCCACGGCGCATGGAGGCTCGGATTGCGACGGCGAAGTCACGAATAGAGGAATTGACGACCGGTCTCGCTACCGGCATTTCCAGACCGTCAGCGGCGGGGACTGACACCCTCGCACGAGGCCAGGCAGCCCGTGAAAAAGAGCCCCCCAGGTAATCCTGGGGGGCAATACCGCCACGCCGTTCTCGCGGCGGCAATGGCCAGCGCAAAGAGCGACTGGCTGCATTGATTGTAAACGAAATTTCACTGAAGCGCCACCCTTGCCGTTGCTTGCCCGCCAACGCCGGTAGATTGGACAACTGCGTGACTAGCCGCCATAACGCGGCGGTTCACAGTATGAGTCAACCTCACGCCTGGCGGCTGGCGCGCCATTTTGTCAATACGGGATCACCCGTCCCGATGGAGTTCAAATGAAAGTCATACATGCTCTTGGCGCTGCACTGCTGACGTTCGTAGGCGCAACGCTTTCGGCGCAACAAACGGCGACCAGGGCAAGCAAGCCCCGCAGTCTGTACGAGGATCTGCAGCTCTTTAGTGGCGTTTTGAATCAGATCCGCGTCAACCACCCCGACACAGCCATAACAGCTCATGAGCTGATAATGGCGGCCATTCGAGGGATGGTTCAGGAAGCAGACCCGTATTCCGCTGTCTTTCCCGGAAGCCGGTTCAGCCCGGAGAAGCAGAAAGCCTGGCTGGACGGGAAGTTGTATCCCGTGGGAGTGCATTTTTCCTATGTCTCGGGTGCCCCTGTGGTGATGAGTGTAACTCCCGGTTCTTCGGCTGCCCGGCTGGACATTCTCCGGGGTGATCAGCTCATAACAATTGATGGAAAGCCGGTTGTCGCTGAGTCAGCGGAGGAACTGGACATAACACTCGCCGGCGAGAAAAAGTCATCGGTCACACTGACACTGGAGCGTCGGTACATCGATGGAAGGCTCGCCCAGTTCGATCGCACAGTCAGGCGCGAGAAGCCGAGTGGCGACGAAGAATCCGTACCGGTTGCCTTCATGCTCGATCCTTATACTGGCTACGTGCGCATAACGACGTTCAATAGTCTCGATGTCGACGATGATCTGCATGACGCGGTGGGAGACCTCGAGAAGAGGGGAATGCAACGTCTGATGCTCGACATTCGCGACAACAGTGGAGGTTATGTCCGGCATGCCTCGAAGATCGCCGGAGAGTTTCTTCCCAAGGGTGCGATTGTCTATACCGTTGCGGGGCGCAAGAGCGACGTCGTCAAGGACACGGGCCGTGTGAGCCGCTCATTCTGGAGTCGCGAGAAGCGGTATCCGATAGTGCTCATGATCAACAGCGGGAGTGCGAGCGCGTCGGAGCTTGTCGCGGGAGCGCTACAGGACCACGACCGCGCTCTGATCGTTGGTCAACCGAGTCACGGCAAGGCGCTAATGATGGGAACTTTCCCTATAGACGATGGGGGCGTATTTCCCTCCCTCATCTATCTCAACATCGGACAGATACGCACTCCGTGCGGCCGAGTAGTGCAGCGCGATTATCGTGGACTTCGGAGACAGGATTACTACCGGCGCGCGCGCTCGGAGCGCGATACGACGGATCGTCCATCGTGCAAAACAAACGCAGGCCGAACGGTGTACGGTGGCGGTGGAATCTTCCCCGATGTTGTGCTTCCGGAGGCGGAACCCACGCCAGTCTGGCTATCGCGCATGCGCGAGGAGGCGCTTCCCCTCAAGTGGATAGCGGGTCATTTGACCGCGAATCCAGGTGCGTATTCCACACTTGAGGCACTGACGGCGAACCCAGCGCTTGCTGGAACAGGACTCGCAGACTTCAGATCGTTTGCGGCCAGCAATTCCATTTCCATTCCGCCAGGGCACGAGGCCGATCGCCTGGCGGAGAAGGATCTGGTGCGGGGAATCGCGTTCACGAAATGGGGTGATCTCGGACTGTACCGGATAATCGCGGTAACCGATCCTGAGATAGCTGCAGCGCTGCAAACCTTCGGGAAGGCCGCTGATCTCGTGAAGGGCGTGAAATAATGTGCGGGTCCTACAAGGGGCCGGCCTAAGGCAGAGTCAACCATTGCAATGCTTCGCCGGCCAGATCGGCGGGGATGGTATGAGGACCATCAAACTCGCGGAAAATCACCGTGTGGCCGAGGCGCTCGAGTTCGGGCACGATTCGCTGCCTGGTGTTGGCTATGGGCAGCACCGTGTCGCGCGTCCCGTGTGTAATGAAGACCGGTGGGTTACCATAGCGGTCGTTCGCGACCAGGTAGCCCGGCGAAAACGCCACAAGCTTCTTCAGCCAATCGCCATTCGTCACACCGAGCGAAAGCGCATAGGACGCGCCATCCGAAAATCCTGCCATTGATATGCGCAAGGGATCGACAGAGCAACGTCTGAACGTGTGCTCCAGGGCCGTGTCAATAAATGCAACATCAGGCCCGAACGCACCGAATCTGAGGTCCCACGAAAACATTCGTGAGTCGGGGACAAGCGCAATTACTCCCGTGGTATCGAGCAGGGTGCGAAACCTGTCGAGAAATCCCGCTGCGTTACCACCCGCTCCGTGCAACAGAATCACGAGAGGCGATTGCTGAGTCGCCGAATAGCCGGCGGGCACGTATAAGAGACCGTCACGTGTACTTCCGAGCCCAAGCGCGTGAACTCCGGGCTCGATCGCGATGGTTGGTGCAGAAGGACGAGCCCTGAGACGCCCATCTCCGGTTGCGATTTCGCCACCGAGCGGGTCGCGGCGGCACGCAAGCGCGGCTCCCGCGATGAAAGTTGCTCCGGCGGCAAAGAACTCGCGACGCGTGACGCGTCCAGACATCACAGTTGGAAACTTCAATTGCTGCTCCCATCAAGGCCGGAAACGCCGTTCGCGCAACGGCAGGAAGGATTCACGTGTGCGACATGCGCTACGGCACTATCGGCATGATCTTAGTGTCGTGAGTTGGAAGTTCGTTAGCATTCAGTCGGCGCTACATCCCCGCCCGCCGTGTTACTCGTCGGTCACGTAGCTAGGGCTATGCTCCCTCCTCGCGCCTTGCGGGCGTGGCGCATCGCCGACCTCTGTGCGCACGAACTTCCAACTCACGACACTAGATTGTTGTTAACCATACCGCATGTCTCCGGTCGCTGCGCCGATGCACAACGACACATTGCGCATTTCGGACAATTGGGTGCAGAGTTAAACCAGGGTGAGGATAACGAAGCTCACCACGGGGCCACCGGCAAGAGACTGACTGGAGAACTTCCCACTCCTACGTGCCGCAGTTTGTGGCGGAAACATCTCACTGGGTGCGAACATGCTTTCAGCGGAGGCGCAGTCCCCACTGGCAATTCCACACGGCGCAATGTCGCCTGCCAGCCAGCGATACTCGCCGCACGATATCCCGGCCGAAACTTTTCGCCAGATGGGCTACGAGCTTGTGGACCAGCTCGCTGATTTTCTCGCGAAACTGCGCGACAAACCGGTCGCCCCTGCCGACACCCCGCGCTCAATACGAACGCTGATCGAAGGCGATCTCGCGTTGCCGCTGGAGGGTGCAGATCCGGGCGCCATACTGGCGGAAGCGACGCGTCTCATGCTGTCGCATTCCACTCTGAACGGCCACCCCCGATTTTTCGGATACATCACATCGTCGGCTGCTCCGCTCGGCGCACTTGCGGACTTGCTGGCCGCAGCTGTAAACCCAAACGTCGGCGCCTGGGCCCTTTCACCGGTCGCTACCGAAATCGAAAGACAAACCGTTCGATGGATTGCTGAGCTCCTCGGATTCCCGAACAATTGCGGCGGCCTGCTGGTTAGCGGCGGAAACATGGCCAACGCTGTCTGCGCATTCGCTGCGCTTCGCGCTCAGGCGCCGTGGAGCCTTCGTGAAAAGGGTATGACCGGCGACGGGTCGTCGCCGTTGGCTTTGTATGGCTCCAGTGAGACGCACACCTGGCTCGACAAGTTCGCTGATCTCAGCGGACTTGGGACGGACGCAATTCGACGAGTCGCGATGGATGACGAAGGACGCATACGGCCGTCAGCTCTGCGGATTGCCATCGAAGCCGACCAGCGCGCCGGCGTACGTCCCTGTATGGTCATTGGGACAGCTGGAACGGTGAGCACCGGCGTGGTCGATCCGTTGCGCGAGATAAATTCAATCTGTAAGGAGCTGGGCGTCTGGTTTCACGTCGACGGCGCTTACGGCGCCCCTGCGGCCGCGCTCGCAGATGCGTCGGATGATTTGCGAGCTCTTTCGTGGGCGGACTCGCTCGCGGTCGATCCACACAAATGGATGTACGCGCCATTAGAGGCCGGATGTGTGCTGGTGCGCGAGGCCGCGAATCTCCACAAGGCATTCAGTCACCACCCGCCATACTACCGTTTCGATGGCGACACCGACGATCCCCCGCTCAATTACTACGAGTGGGGTCCGCAGAACTCCCGGGGGTTCCGGGCTCTCAAGGTCTGGCTCGGCCTTCGACACGCCGGACGAGAGGGCGTTCAACGAATGATCTCCGATGACATTGACCTGGCTCGGAGTCTCTACGAGCACGTCAAGTCTCATCCCGAGCTGGAACCGCTCACGACTAACCTCAGCATCACAACTTTTCGGTATGTGCCTGCTGATCTGCGCGCCGATCGGGGTTCCCCTGACGTAGGCAAGTACATCGATGAGCTCAACGAGAGGCTGCTGGCTCAACTTCAAATTGGTGGTGAGGTGTACCTGTCGAACGCCATTGTGGGTGGGAGATTTGCGTTACGCGCGTGCATCGTAAATTTCAGGACGACGGAGAGGGATATTGGCGCGGTACCAGCTATTGTTGCCAAGGAGGGGAAAGCAATCGATGTCAGGATTCGGCCGGCTGGAATCGCGGGTTTATAAGCCGTCGCCGAACGCGATGAAGAACTCAGCGCCTAGGAAGGGTGATTTTCACCCATAATGCGGTTGATTGTCCCAAACCTTTGGCTAGAGCGATGCTCGAAGCATTCTGAACTTACTGTTACTGGCTCACTCACACATGAGCCGAGCAACTATGCTCACGCAGCGATCAGGTAACGAGAAGCAACACACGCTGGATTCCGGCTCCTGAATTTTCGAATCTCTACGCCCAAATGCGATCCGTCACGACACTGATAGCCGGCGTCATTGACTACGCCGGCCTCTTTCCGCCAGCAAGTCTCGCAATGGCTCCAGTGGTACGCAATTTCGCGGAGTATCGTCACGGAGAGGATGCCTGGGCGCTCGGTCGGCTCGTCGTTCCTGTACTTCGCCTGGTTGAGTTCGAGCGCGCGGCCGCCGGGCTGCTTCCCGCCGAAGCCAATGGCGAGCCGTGGGCGATCAGCGCCCTGGCGAGTGAAGATGTCGACTCGGACTTCGCTCGCATCCGCGCATTCAACGACCGTCACCAAAATGATTCGCTAGTCGACTGCGTAGAGATAAAGAGTCATTCAGCGGCGGAAATCGGTAGAACAGCGGAGCTCACTTCGGGCGACTTCACCCCCTTTTACGAAATACCAATTACGACTGATCCACGGCCTCTCATTGCAGCGATTGGGAGGGCAGGCGGGCGCGCAAAGGTGCGCACCGGTGGCATAATTCCCGACCTCATACCGAAATCGCGCGATCTCCTGCGCTTTCTCTCCATTTGTGCGGAGCTCGGGGTGCCGTTCAAGGCAACGGCGGGCCTGCATCACGCCATACGCGGACCTTATCCTCTCACCTACGAACAAGGAAGCACCTCAGCGACCATGTTCGGCTTCCTGAATGTTTTTCTGTGCGCCGCATTCCTGAACGCAGGCATGAATAGCGAACTGGCCGCATTGCTGCTCGAGGAGTCCGATGCAAAGTCATTCCACTTCAGCGATGATAGTATCGCCTGGCGTGGCCACAGCATCGATTCTGAACAACTATCCGACGCACGCAGCCTGGCCATGTCGTTCGGATCCTGCTCCTTCCGCGAGCCCATGGACGAGTTGCAGGAAATTCACCCCATAGCTTTCGACCGTTGAACGAAACCCACGACCCACATCTGGAATGCTGGGTTCGCTCCGCGCACGCCGCGGACACCGACTTCCCCATCCAGAATCTTCCGTTCGGCATCTTTCGGCGGTCTCACAGCGACGACGAGCCGCGAGCTGGCGTAGCGATAGGAGATCAGATACTGGATGTCACAACCTGGCTCAGCGAAGGCCTGTTCGACGGCGCCGCGGCCGAAGCGGCTGCGCGTTGCGCTCTTCCAACTCTCAACGCCCTCATGGCACTGGGAAATGAAGCGGCGTCCTCACTTCGGCGCGGCATAGTTGGCTTGCTCAGGTCCGACGGGATTGGTTACGAGAACTTCAAGCGCCTCGGCGATGCGTGTCTCACACCGATGAAAGGGGCCCAGCTGTATGCCCCCGTCCAGATCGGCGATTATACCGACTTTTACGCTTCCGTGTATCACGCTACCAATGTAGGAAGCATGTTTCGCCCGGATAACCCGCTTTTGCCGAATTACAAGTTCGTGCCCATTGGCTATCACGGCCGCGCTTCATCAATTGTAGTCAGCGGCACTGATATCGTGCGTCCCAGTGGTCAGACGAAGGATTCGAAAAGTGAGACCCCCTCATTTGGCAGCACTCGGATGCTGGATTACGAGTCCGAGCTGGGCATCTTCGTGGGGCGTGGCAACTCTCTCGGTGCTCCCATTTCCATACAACGAGCGCCGGATCATATCTTTGGCTTCTGCCTCGTCAATGACTGGTCGGCCAGGGACATCCAGGCTTGGGAATATCAGCCGCTGGGACCCTTTCTGGCGAAGAATTTCGCGACTTCAGTGTCTCCGTGGGTCATCACGTCGGAGGCAATTGAGCCCTTCCGCGCTCCGGCCTTCGTACGACCGGCTGCTGATCCAACTCCATTGAGTTATCTCGATGCTCCCACGGATCGAGAGAAAGGCAGCATACAGTTATTCCTGGAGGTGTGGTTGCAGTCAGGCATGATGCGGGAGCAGAACATTCCCGCAACGAAGCTCAGCCGGACTGCATTCGGGAGCATGTACTGGACGCCGGCCCAGCTGCTCACTCACCACGCCAGCAATGGTTGCAATCTCCGCACGGGCGACCTGCTCGGAAGCGGTACAATCTCGGGCGAAAGCAAGACAGAACGAGGTTGCTTGCTGGAACTCACATGGAAAGGAGCTGAGCCCCTGCTGCTCCCGACTGGCGAGGAGCGCCGCTTCCTTGAAGACGGCGACGAGGTCATCATGCGCGGATACTGCGAACGAGAAGGGTACGCCAGGATTGGATTTGGCGATTGCGGAGGGATGGTACTGCCCAGTAAGGAGATCTGAAATGAGTGACATCAGCGGCATTCACCACGTCACCGCAATCGCCGGAAACGCCCAGGAGAATCTGGACTTTTATACCGGTGTGCTGGGCATGCGGCTGGTCAAGAAAAGCGTGAATCAGGACATGCCCGGCACGTACCATCTTTTCTTTGCCGATGGTGAGGCCCACCCGGGGACGGACATAACCTTCTTCCCATGGCCCGATCTCCAACCCGCCAAGCGCGGGCACGGCCAGGCCGCCGAGATATCCCTGGCGGTGCCGATCGGCAGCCTGGCTTACTGGACGGATCGTCTGGAGCACTACGGAGCATCGCCCAAAACTCCCGAGACACGCCACGGAGAGCACGTGCTCCCGTTCTCCGATCCGCATGGTTTGCAGCTCGCGCTGGTGGAGACATCCGACCAACGGGACTTTACCCCGTGGATCCGGAGCAGTGTCCCCGAGGCGAAGCAGATTACAGCCTTGCACGCCTTGCGGCTCGTGGAGCGTGACATGGCCACGACTGCGGGCTTCCTAGCAAACGTTCTCGGATTTTCCGCTGCTGGAATCGAAGCTGGCTGGCATCGGTTCAGCATCGCGGGTGGCGGGTCCGGCCGGCATTTGGATATTCTCGAAGCACGCGAATCACCGCGCGGAGCGTGGGGCACCGGAGGCGTCCATCATGTAGCGTGGCGAGTGCCGGACGATGTCACTCAACTGAAGGTTCGTGATCGAGTGGAAGCGGCACACCGAAGGCCTACACCAGTTATCGATCGCTTCTGGTTCCATTCAGTCTACTTCCTGGAGCCGGGTGGAGTGTTGTTCGAGCTGGCGACCGACGGGCCTGGATTCACCGTGGATGAGGATATGTCCGCGCTCGGCGATCGGCTCGTGCTACCACCGTGGCTCGAGCCGCGCCGTCAGGATATCGAGGCGGCGTTGCCACCTTTGAGTGCCCCCGCCGTTGCTGACGAGAGCTACCTCTAAAGCATCGAGGTTGCAGTTTTTCAGGGATTCGTTGCTTCAGCGCGTGGTCCTTGGCATCCGTGCGACAATTTCTTCCGCTCGCACGATCGCGCGGACCTCAAAGCCGGCTGCCTCCAATGCCGCACGCCCTCCCTCTTCCCGATCTACGAGAGCAAGAATTCCGGCAACCTCGCCGCCCGCGGCCTGAACGGCGCTTGCAGCCTTGAGAGCAGAGCTTCCGGTCGTGATCACATCTTCCACGATTGCGACGCGGTCGCCTTCCTGAAACGGACCTTCGACCAGACGGCCGGTTCCGTGTGCCTTGACTTCCTTTCGAACCGTAAAGGCACGCAGCGGCGAGCCGGACAGCATGCTGGCGTAGCTTATGGCGTACGCTATGGGGTCAGCACCCAGGGTGAGTCCACCTACGGCATCCACCAGCCAGCCAGCCGCGCGGAGCGTTTCCAGTCCGATTGGGCCGATCATTGCAAGCCCTTCCGGACTCATTGTCGTGAGCCTCGCATCGATGTAGAGTGATGCTGTGCGTCCGGAGGAAAGCACGAATTCTCCGCGACGCGCCGAGCGTTGCGCGAGCAGGTCGACGAGACGTTCATGCGCGTTCATTGCCGGAAGGCTACGATTCGCGGGCCCGAGCGTCAATCGCGTACATCTACCGCCTTGGAGTCTGGTGAAAGAGATCTTCGCGCGAATCCGTCCACGCATTTCTTTCGTCGCACTCTGCGTCACCTTGCTGTTCGCGCTCGCCGGACTCTTTGCCGCGGACCGGATGCTGACGGCCGGCGCGCGTAATGAAGCCGCGACCGGCGCTGTGGAATCTGCTGCGCTCATTGAAGGTTTCCTGCGAGTGCATGTCCAGGCGCTGAGAGCCATTCGCGGCTTGCACATGGATACCACGCGCACTCTCCGGGGAGAGGATTTCCACATCCTCATGGATGCGATGGCCGAGCATGCCGCTTCCTTTCGACGCGTGTGGGTAACCGACTCGGCGGGAGTAATCCAGTATGCGCGCACTTTCGGAAAGCCGGCGGCGCCCCTCTTCACAGGGCTGGACCTGGACACGCTATCCATTCTGGACATGCGATACGTGATGCGAAAAAGCAGGTCGACCGCGCGAACGCAGATTTCGCCACCGGACATGACCCTGTCTCTGGAGCACGCCTTCGCGATGGTTGAACCGATTATAGTTGCGAGTCGGTTCAGAGGCTCCGCAGGAGGGACGATCACAAGCGACGCCATACTGGCGACTTTGCATGCGCGCGGAGCGCGCGCCAACCTGCATCACGTCGTGCTGTCCGGCGTCGACACCATAGCCGTTGATTCGGGATTGCGAAATATTGACCGCGTTCAATTTTCGCGTGCCGAGGAAGTCCGGACGCCCGGCGAGGAAAGCTGGCGCGTAATGGTTGCGTACGATCCCACCAATGACCGAATACGTGTCGCGCTATGGGTTGTCGGTCTTCCACTGCTAGGCGCACTCTTCGTCGCGCTTGTGCACGAGCGCAGGCAGGGTATCCGGCTCGGACAGCGTTCGGCAGAGCTGGAGCGTTTATCGGTAGAACTCCTGCGAGCCAACCGTGCCAAGAGCGAGTTTCTGGCAAGCGTGTCGCACGAGCTCAGAACTCCGCTCAACGCGATTGTCGGCTTCGTGGATCTCCTTCGCGATGGAGTTTACGGCGATCTCTCAGCGAGACAAAGCAATCCTGTCGAAAGGATTGCATCGTCGGCGGCGCACCTCTGGCAGTTGGTGGATCAGGTGCTCGATATCGCCAGGATGGCGGCGGGCCGCCTCGATGTGCACCGCGAATTGATCGACGTCAGGACTCTTCTCTTGACGGTGGCGACCGAAGTCGAGCCACTACTGGGCCCGCAATCCCTTTCCTTGTCTGTCGCGGCCGGCGCTTCTCTTCCGCGCGTCAGCAGTGACCCAACTCATTTGCGTCAGATACTGGTAAACCTGCTCGGCAACGCCATCAAGTGCACACCGAGCGGCGGAATCACGCTGCGCGCGCGGCTGGTGAAGGAATCACATGTGCCGCGGGAGTTGTGGGAGCGTGGCGACGGCCACGGTTCAGATCCGGTTTCCACTTCGCGCAGGTGGTTCGCTATTCAGGTGGCAGACACGGGGGTCGGGATTGCGGAGAAGGATCTCGCGCGAATCTTTGACGAATTCGAACAGGTAGACGCGGGGCCACGCAACGATTCGATGCGTCGTGGCACCGGACTCGGACTTGCGATTTCCCGGCGTCTGGCACGTGCCCTCGGCGGTGAAATCACCGTGGAGAGTGAGTTGGGCAGAGGATCTACGTTCTCAGTCTGGCTCCCGCTCGAACCCGGCGATTCTTTCCAGCCAATGGATGTCGAAGGGCATGGAACGGGATCCGTAATAGCCAGTACTTTGCGCGGGTAAGGTGACCTGCTGATTGTGAGGCGGGAGGGGGACGGTGAGGCGGAGTACGTCTCATCTATTTCTCGCGTTGCAGGGAAACTGCAATTTGCGACTGCGAGCGCGAATGCAACATGAATCAGCGATCGCGAATCAATCCTCACTCCCGCCGAATAGCGATCGCACTTTGCCTAGAAAGCCTCCTCCACCCTGCTTGGGGATCTCTGGTGCGTTGATGGCGTCGTGCAAAGCAGTAGCGAAGGCAAGTACATCGGGAAAGCGCTTTACAGGGTCGCGCTCCAGACCTTGCATGATGACCTGCTCGACGCCTTCCGCGAACTTCAGATCCTTGCGCGCCAGGTTAAGCGAGATCGGCGGTTGTGAAAGAAGCTGCGTGAAAATTTCCCGTTGCGTTTTTCCCAGGTATGGGAAGCATCCAGTCAGCAGATAATAGGCGATCGTAGCGAGACTGTACTGATCGGCAGATGGAGTAACGAGCGCCCCTGATAATGCCTCAGGCGCCACATACATGAGTGTTCCGACGAAGAAGCCTGCACGTGTAAGCCGCTCCTCCGAGCTCATGTGGCTGTCCGCGGCGATTCCGAAATCGAGCAGCTTGACATGGCGTCGCTCGGCATCGTACATGACGTTGTCGGGCTTGAGATCGCGATGAATGATCCCCGCGGCATGGGCCGCTTTCACCGCGCTCGAGATCTGATGGATGATCGCCGCGACTTCATCGGTTGGGAGAGGCGCGTGTTGCTTGGCATAACGCTCGAGGAGCTCTCCGCGCGCCCATTCGATTGCGAGAAAATGCAAACCCGGACGCGCCTCGCCAATCTCTATCGTGCGGACGACATTGGGGTGCTCAACGCGCGTGCCGTACGATGCTTCGCGCAGGAAGCGCGCGACCGCGGTACGGTCGTTGCGCAGCTTTTCCCGCAGCACCTTTACGGCAACCGCACCATGCGCCGGATGGTCGGCACGGTAGACAGACGCCGTTCCTCCCTCGCCGACCATGTTGCCGATGGAGTAGCCGGCGAGCGTTGTTCCGGAGAAGTCTTCTCGAGCCACGCCGCGAAACTAACGCCGCTTCCGGGCGGTAGCAAGAATGCAACTCGTTTATTATGGCAGGGTAGCACAAAGGCCCGGCTTTCCCGATCCGTCAAGTGGAGTTCCCAATGTCCCTAGCCAGTATCCGCGGAATGATCACCATGCGCGGCCCGTTTATTCTGGCGCTCGCGTGGGTCGCCAGTGCATGTGCGCCCCGCACGAGGCCGGGAAGTGAACCCCCCGCTGATGAAACGCGTGGACGGCGTCGCATAGGGTCGCTCGACCCGACCGCCATGTATGCCCAGGCCGGCTTCATCACCGAATCGGATCCCATTCCTTTCATTGGAAGTATTCGTTTTCTGGCTGCCGAATCACCAGACACGACGCTTGTTCTCGTCACGCTTTCGCTCGCCAACCGGGCGCTGACATTCTCCGGCGAGGGAGATTCCCAGAAGGCCGGGTATCAAGTCGCGATCGACATGCGTCGGGAGGGGACCATTGTCAAGCATATCGATGCGCGTGAATCGGTGCGGGTCTCCACGTTTCGCGAAACATCGCGCACCGATGAGAGCATCATTTTCCAGCAGTATCTACCGGTCGTGCCCGGACAGTATGTCGTTTCGGTGGCGGTTCGCGATGAGGGGAGCGCGCGTAACGGGCAGGACGAGGTAACGGTGACCGTGCCGAGATTCTCGGCAAACACTCTGTCTTCACCCATCCCGGTCTACGAAGCGGATCTGCGTGAGTCGCGTGACTCAATCCCTGACATGGTGGCGAACCCACGAGCGACAGTCGTCTTCGGGCGCGACTCGATAGTTCAGCTCTACATCGAGGGGTATAGCCTGGCGTCAGATGCGCGCGTCATGGTAGTCGCGCACAACGACAGGGGCGGAATGGTTTGGCAGGACACCGCAAATCTTGCCGTGAGTGGAATGCTGAGAGGCGTCGTTCTGGGAGTGCCTGTATCCCGGCTTGGAGTCGGCAGACTGACTTTCGCTGCGTCCGTGATGGGAAGCACGGACACGGTGCGCACACCGCTGTTCGTCACCTTCGGCCAGGACTGGGCAATCTCAAGCCTCGATGAGATGATCAACTACCTGCGGTACTTCGCGTCCGTCTCCCGGCTGCAGTCGCTGAAGGATACTTCCGCCGAGAAGCGCGCCATGGCGTGGGCCGCCTTCTATCGCGATACCGATCCCGATCCTCGCACATCGGAACACGAAGCGTTACGCGACTACTTCAACCGCGTAGAGACCGCCAACCTGCGATTCCGTGAGGAAGGAAGTACGGGATGGCTCACTGATCGCGGGAAGGTCTACGTCACGCTTGGCGATCCTGATCAAGTGCTCGAGCAGGGCGATGTTAACAGCATGGGACAGCGCGGCAGGGCGCAGATCTGGACCTATGCGCAGCACAGGCTGCAACTCGTGTTCATCGATCAAACCGGCTTCGGGCGTTGGCGAATGACCTCCAGTGGTGAAATGGCTTTCGAGGCAGTGGCGGCTCGCGAACGCCGCTGAACAGCGAGTCCAGCGCTAAACCTGTCTTGACAAAAATTCAAGCTGCTTCTATATAAGCGCCGCAAACTCAAGGGTGTTTGCCTCGCATTAGCACGCGCGTGACGCGCATGCGAGCTTCGTGTCACAGCGCAGGAGGCAGCTAAATGTCCAATGGCAGAGTGAAGTGGTTCAACGATGCAAAAGGATACGGATTCATCGAGCAGGAAGGCGGTGAGGATGTGTTCGTGCATTTCTCCGCGATTACAATGGATGGATTCAAGACGCTCGCAGAAGGTCAGCAAGTGCAGTTCGAGATCAAGACCGGAGACAAGGGACTTCACGCCGTGAACGTAGAGCGCGTCTGAGCTCGGCCGTTCGCCTGGCTATTCGGTACCCCGCCTGCCAAAAGCAGGCGGTCGGCTTTTGAGGGGGCACTGAACATCTCGCTTGCTCAGGCGGGTCTGACATCGTGAGGCGCGCGTTGCGCTAGACCCGCTCGTGCAGCGAGCTTTCCAGCAAATGCAGCCACCAGCTTCCCCTCGCCTCTTTCTCGTCGATGGCTACGCGCTCATCTATCGCGCGTTCTTTGCCATGATGGCCCGCCCGCTTCGCACTACCCGCGGCGAGAATACCTCGGCGGCCTGGGGCATCGTCACCTTCATTCAACGGCTCCTGGCGAACCAAAAGCCTGACTACCTCGGATGGGTGCATGATTCCGGGCTTTCGTTCCGCAACCAGACCTATCCGGCGTACAAGGCGACGCGCGAAAAGCTCTCGAGTGAATTGCAGGATGATTTCGATCGCGGGATGGAGCGCATTTGCGCGCTGCTCGAAGCATACAATATTCCCGTTCTGACCCTCGCTGGTTACGAAGCGGATGACGTGATCGCCACCCTGGCGGCCCAGGGCGCGGGTGTCGGAGTGAATGTTGTGGTTGTAAGTGGCGACAAGGATTTCCAGCAGCTGGTGCGTTCGGGGGTGTGGCTCCTCAACCCGGGTCGCGGTGGACCCGCGGGTGTGGATGAACACTGGGTGAGCGTCGAAAATGGTAGCGAAAGACTGGGCGTGCCGCCCGAGAGAGTGGTCGACTATCTCGCTCTTGTAGGGGACACTTCGGACAACGTTCCGGGAGTGCCGGGCATCGGTGAAAAAACGGCATGCGAGCTGGTCACCGCGTACGGGTCACTCGAGGAAATCCTGGCGCACGCGAGCGAGATCACCAAGAAACGCCCGCGGGAGGCTCTGCTTGCTCACGGAGATCGCGCCAGACTCTCAAAGCAATTGGTAACACTGCGCTCCGATCTGGACGTTTCCCTCGATCTCGAGAAGTTGCGCATTCGGACGGCCGATCATGCCCGCTTGCGCGATCTGTTCGTTGAGCTCGAGTTTCACACGCTGGTCAAGGATCAGGGCATGCAGGCGCCGCCGCCCGCGGCTGCCGCACCCGTGAGCTACACATTGGTCGATAGCCTGGACGGAATGCGCGACGCGGTTAGCCGTGCCCGCTCGATGCCCCACATCGCGATAAAAACGGAAACCGTTCTTGCCAACGGTAGCGCACAGCACAGCGACCCACTGCGCGCACGTCTTGTAGCGATGACAATCGCCGTGGCACCGTCAGAAGCCTACTATTTCGTGTTGGGGCACCGGAGCCCGGGAAGCGGGAAGCGGGAATCGGATGCGGCCAATGGGTTTTGGGGACAGGGAAGCAAGGGTTTGGAATTGGGCTTCGAGGCAACGGATCAGCCGGACCGCCCCGGTTCAGCCGAAACCGTTGAAACGACGCCCCGCAATCTGCCGTCGCTCGTTTCCCCGGAAATGGCTCCACTGCGGGAGTTGCTCGAGGACGCCTCGGTATTAAAGACGGCCCAGAACGCCAAGCACGAGGTTCTAGCCCTGCGTGGAAGTGGGGTCGCTCTTCGAGGGATTGAATTCGACACTATGCTCGCGAGCTATGTACTCGATCCCGGTCGCCGCTCGCATGGACTCGACCTGCTCGCTCTCGAGTTCCTGAATCACACGATGAAGTCCTACGAGGATGTGTGTGGCAAGGGGCGTTTGCAAACCCGGTTCGACGAAGTTTCGCCCGACTGCGCGCGGGATTATGTGTGCGAGAAAGCAGACATCGCCCTGCGTCTTCGCGCGATTCTCGTTCCGCAAATTGAGACGTTAGGCGTTGCGCCCCTGTATCGGGAGATAGAATTGCCTCTCCTGCATGTGTTGGCTCGCATGGAGGGGGTTGGCGTACGGATCGACACCGCGTGGTTCGCTTCGCTAAAGGAGCGGTTCAGACGCGAGCGGGAGCTCACGGAGCGTGCGATCTTCGCCGAGGCAGGCGAAGAGTTCAACATCGCTTCGAATCCTCAGCTGCGAACGATTCTCTTCGATAAGCTAGGCCTGCCAATCCGGAAAAAGACGGCTACCGGAGCGTCAACCGACGCAACAGTCCTGCAGGAGCTTGCCGAGGAGGGGCATGCGCTGCCGACCCTTCTAATGGAGTACCGCGAGCTTGCCAAACTGGAGAACACCTACCTCGATGCGCTGCCCGCGCTGATTAATCCCGAGACCAGGCGCATTCACACGTCGTTCAACCAGACGG
>JACMME010000145.1 GCA_014379205.1 Gemmatimonadaceae bacterium | reverse complement strand
GCCCTGCATCTGCTGGGCTTGCTGCATGATCTTCATGAAATCGGCCATTCGACGCGCTGTTGCCTGTTGTAGGGGAAGCGCAGCAAGCTACCCGGCTGGACAGGAGTGATGCAAGCGACACGGACTCTCACAAGTGTAGACTACCGGCAGCCAGAGACGAAGCTGTTACTCGGTTGCAAATGCACCTAGTCGAGCAATTCGAGATCCAGCGCATCAATGGCCGCGCTGAGGGTGGGGTCGCGTTTCCTCAGACCTGCTAGCCGTTCGACCTTCACTGCCTCTTCGGTGAGCCGCTTTGGCGCGGCAATCGGCTCCGGCCGGACTTTCACAGCAGCCTTGACCACCACCCTGGTAGCTCCTGAAAAAATCGTGCTTATCGCCGCGAGAATCTCCCTCGATCCCGCAGCAACAGCCTTCTCGTTGAATTCGTTCGGAGGATCCAGCTCAATCGTAACGAGTCCCTGCCGCGACACAGCAACTGGCAGGGAGCGCTCGAGCGCCGTCGCGAGCATCGATCTCCCTGAAGTGGTGAGCTGGCTGAGGACATCACCCCATCGCTCTACAACGTTGTTCAGTTCTATGGGCGTAGGTGGAGAGGCTTGAACTTTCGCGATTTCAACACCAGGGGGATCACCGACTGCCCGCGATGCATCAATGAAGCTGGACGACGGTAGTTCGGGCGCACGATCGACTGGCGGCAGCGCGGCCGGCGCCGAGGGCTGCGCCGCACCGTGACTGCCGGCGGTGATTCCTTGCAACACGGCTTCCAGTGACACCGTGCGATCCAGCAGCGCGAACCGCACCAGAAGTGTCTCGAGCAGGAGCTGCTGCTGAGCGCTGCGTCGGAAGCGTGGTTCGAGCTCCCCGATAGCGGTAAGCATGCGAAGCAGATCGCCAGCGTTGAGTCGTGTCTGCCGCTCCTGCAGCAGGCGCCGCGCATGCGTTGAAAGATCCGGCGCCGTCCCCCCGAGCTGAAGCGCGAGCGCAGCGCGTATCATGTCAGCCAGACCCGAGATGAAGGAGCCGAGATCGACACCGGCATCAGCGAGACGCGCGACGTTGGTGAACACGTCACCGGCGCGACGATCCGCTATGATGTCGAGCATGCCGATATACTCATCTTCCGCGACGAGTCCTAGCGCATCCCTCACGCGCTCAGCTGTAATTCGCCCATCACCCTGCGCCAGCACCTGATCTGTAAGACTCAAAGCGTCGCGCATCGACCCGTCTGCTGCGCGCGACAACATTGTGAGAGCGTCGTCATCCGCGTCGAGCTTCTCTGCGAGGAGTACGGCGGCGAGGCGCATCCGCACATCTGCAGCTCCGATGCGCTTGAAGTCGAAGCGCTGCAAGCGGCTCAAAACTGGCGCAGCTGCCTGCGCTATTTTCTGCGGCTCCGTGGTCGCGAATACGAATACCACGCGCGGCGGCGGCTCCTCCAGAATCTTGAGGAGGGCGTTCCAGGCCTCGCGAGTCAGCATGTGTGCTTCATCGACGATGTACACCTTGTACCGATCGTCGCTCGACGGGGAGTACATGGCACGTTCCCTGAGATCGCGCGCGTCATCCACCCCCCGGTTGGATGCGGCGTCTATCTCAACGACATCCAGGCTGGCGGATCCACTCCAGATACGAGTGCATGACAGGCACTCGCCGCAGGGTTCGCCATCCTTGCCCGCTCCCTCCGATCGGCGCTCACAGTTGAGAGCCATCGCAAGCACGCGCGCGAGCGTGGTTTTCCCGACGCCGCGCGGACCGCACATGAGATATCCGTGCGCTACACGCCCCCGCGCGATTGCCCCCTTGAGGGTGTTCGACACATGGGACTGAACGGCAACGTCCGCGAAAGTCTTCGGGCGGTACTTGCGAGCCAGAGAGATGTACATCGAGGAGCTGAGGTGGGCGTAACGCTGCTTGATTCCATGGACATCAGACAGAGCGCGGGGGCCAGTCGCTCCCAGAGCGTCCGGCCACCCGCGCAATGCCCCAGGTCTTACGAAGCAACACCAGACACCACATGCCGCTGCTACCTTCGGGGTCCTGACGGATTTAGCGGGCTAATGCCCTCCGGGACCTGGGACATCGGAAATATAGCAGGTAACCTTGCATGCCTCAACGTTTGCTTCACATTGTTTCAAGAGTACGAGCGAGAGTCACCGCCGCGTGCTCTACGTCACCCTTGCCGACGCCCAGATGAGTGACCGCTCGTATGCGTGTAGCCGACCACGGAGTTATCAGAACGCCAGCCTGGGCAAGCCGCTGTACGAGCGAAAACGCGTTGAGGCGCTCCGGAAGGTCCACCATTATTATGTTCGTGTCCGGCGGCACCACGCGTGCGCCACCCACCCCATCTATCAGGGAGGCAAATTCCCGAGCGCGGTGGTGATCCTCATGGAGGCGCTCGAAGTGGTGCTCGAGCCCATAAAGGGCTCCCGCAGCCAGAATTCCGGACTGCCGCATGCCGCCACCGAAGCGCTTTCGTACTCGCCAACCTTCGGACATCATATTGGCCGCCCCTGAAAGCGCGGCGCCTACGGGCGCACCGAGCCCCTTGGAAAAGGAGACCATGACGGTGTCAGCGCAGCCGGCGAAGTCCTGGAGCGAAGTTCCCGTTGCCACGCTGGCGTTCCACAGGCGCGCGCCATCCATGTGAACCGGCAAGGTGAATTCATTCGCCACTGCACGAATGGATTGTAGCGCCGCAAGAGATGTTACCCTGCCGCCAGCTCCATTGTGTGTATTCTCCACGCAAACAAGGCTGGCCGCGGGCACGTGAGGGGACGCCGCACGCATGGCACCTCTCAGATCCTCGGCGTCCATCATGCCAGCGCGCGGGGTTACGGAGCGCACTTGTACCCCCGCTAGTGCTGCGGCTCCGGCGCCCTC
The DNA here is from genome assembly GCA_014379205.1 of Gemmatimonadaceae bacterium. GTDB lineage: Bacteria > Gemmatimonadota > Gemmatimonadetes > Gemmatimonadales > Gemmatimonadaceae > JACMME01. The sequence continues at coordinate 23,024 of JACMME010000145.1, read as the reverse complement.
ATAGTGAATGATGTGAGCGCCCGCATCGAGAAGAATCTCGGTACCGGGACGCGACAGAAGCCAGACGGCTGTCTGGTTTGCCATCGTGCCGCTCGGGAAAAAAAGAGCGCCTTCCTTCCCCAGCAGCTCGGCTACTCTGGCTTCCAGCCTTCGGACCGTTGGGTCACCGTCAAGCACATCGTCTCCAACCTCGGCTTCTGCCATGGCTCGCCGCATTGGGGACGTCGGTTGAGTAACGGTGTCGCTTCGTAAGTCGATTGGCATTGCACAAATGTGCTGTGCCTCCGGGATATTGGCCACAAGGACATGCCCAAAAGCGAAGCCCGCCAGAGTTATCTCTGGCGGGCTCATTCCTGTCGCTACACAGCGGTTACGGCTTCTTCCGCTCGCTCGGCGTCTTGACGTCCACGTCCGGCGTCACGACCATCGTAGTATCTTTGCCAACCTCGATCGTCGGAGTCTGAACCGTATCGGTCGTAGTGCCAACGACGGGCTTCTGAACCTCGTACTCGCCTTCACCGGTCTTCTTGCAAGCGGAGAAAGCGACAACGGCCACTATCACTGCGGCCAGGCTTAGTTTACGCACAAATAACCTCCGGGGTTGGTGCGTGCAATAACAAGATAAAGCAAGCTCCGCGCCAGAATAAGGGGTTCAGTTGTCAAGTTATTCCTCGAATGCCTCACGCTGGTGCCGGCGCACCCGACGAAGCTCGTAAACCTGGCCCAGCTCGCCTCCAATTATGAAGAAGAAAGCGGAGTAGTACACCCAAAACACTATGACCACGATTGTGTATAGCGTGCCGGTGTAAAGACTTCCGGGATTGAACGACCGCAGGTACGCGGTGAACAGATTTCGAGCGATCTCGAAGAACGTCGCCGTGAAAATCGCCCCCATCATGGCTGCCTGCCATCTAATGCGCCTGCTGGGCAGATACTTATACAGCGCAAAGAACATCGAAACGATTGCCAGGAGAGCGATAATTTTGGCCAGGTAATATTCAGCGCGGCCAATGACCTCGGCGCGAATCCCCAACCCCGCCATTGCCCTCACACCACGATTCGTCGCGACTCCCAGGTAGGCGTTCAGCATCGTGTAGGCGACAAAGAGAACAGTCGCGACTACGGTGATCTTGATGTCGAACAGCTTTCCGCCTACAACGCCGCGTGTATCCTGGATGTCGAATACCTCCGCGAGAACGGTGCGTAGAGTGCCGAAAAGTCCCGTGGAAAACCAGACAAACGCTACAAGGCCAATAAGTCCTACGGAGCCACGCGCCTTGATGATGTCGTCGAGGAGCGAATGAATCGGTGAATCCGCGCTCTCTGCGTGGGGAGGAAGAAGGCTGTCGACAAAGGCCCAAACGGCCTGCGAAGACTTGGTCTGATCCTGATCCAGAAGGTAGCCAAGGCCGGAGAGAAGGAGCAGGAAGAATGGAACGGCTGCGCGCAGTACATTGAACGTGATGCCGCCGGTAAGAAAGAAGATGTTGTCGTCGCCGGCATTGTCGTAAACGCGCTTCACATAGTCGCGAAAAGTCCACCAGAGGCGAAGCGGAAGCGGCCGTGTCGGCATTACTCTGCACCGGCCGCGCGACGTTTTGCTGTCAGATTTCTTTGCGATCCAAATCGTCGTCCGCCAATGCGGAAGCGCGGGCGCTACGGGCGGCATCAGCCCCGGATTGGTACGCCGCTTTGGATTCGGAGATTCTGCGCTCCAGCTCCTCCCGAGCGTCCTGCGCTGCCAGCCGGCCCGCTTCCAGAGCGCGCGAAGCCTGCTGCTTCTTCAGCTCTATGGCGTCTCGGGCGGTTTCGATCCTGTCTTCCACCGTGCGGCGGGCCTGCTCGTAACCGTCCAGCACCGTGTCCGTGAAGTCTTCCGCGGCGCCTCGCGCTCTGCGTCCGACGCGGCGCGCCTTCGCCTCAATTGTGTGACGCGTTTCTTCACCCGATCGCGGCGCGAACAGCAGCGCGAGGCCGGCGCCGATGGCAAGCCCCCACACGAACGACGGAATGCTGCCGCTCTCCTTCTCTATAACCACGAACGGTTCGTCGCTATCGTAGTCGTACTGGCTCATCTCCCCACTCCTTTGCGCTCAGCGCCTTCCTTTCGTTTTGACTTTCCGCGACGACTTCGCGGCTGGGGCTTTCGGTTTCGCCTTCCTCGGCGGTGCTTCAGATACGGTTGGGACATGCTCGTTCGCTCGGCCATTGCTGCTTACGAGCGGCAGCAACTCCGCACGCAACTCCGAACTACTCATGCCGAGAATCTTCGCGGCCCGGTCAAGGTCTCCCGCGGTGGACGCGAATGTTCTGAGGGCGAGTTGGCGTCTTGCGTCCGCAAGGGTTGAGCCTACGGGTACTGTCACAACGGCCGGTATCTCACCCGAAGAGCGAAGGTGACGCGGCATCACATCGTCCACGCCAATGGTGGTGCCGCGTGACATAATGACGGCCCGCTCGACAGCATTCTTGAGCTCCCTGACGTTTCCAGGCCAGTGATACCCGAGAATCCAGGCCCACGCCGAGTCGTCGAACGTCGTGAACGCCTTGCCGTTTTCATGGGAGAACCGGGACAGAAATTCGTGCGCCAGGAGGCGGATGTCTCCAACCCGCTCGCGCAGAGGTGGAAGGAAGATGTCGACGACCGACAGCCGGTAGTACAGGTCCTCGCGCAAGTCCTGGTCGGCGAGCGCTTTCTGGAGGTCCTTGTTGGTGGCGGCGACGATGCGAATGTCGACAGCTATTTCCTTTTTTCCACCGAGCCGCCGTATCGTCCTGCTCTCCAGCGCCCGGAGAAGCTTGACCTGTATGTCCGTGGCCATCTCGGCGACTTCGTCGAGGAAGATTGTCCCGCCATCGGCCATCTCGAACGCGCCTGGCTTTTCGTTGGTCGAGCCCGTAAACGCGCCCTTTTCGTGGCCGAACAGCTCGTTCTCGAGGATGTCCTTGGGCAACGCAGCGCAGTTGAGCGCCAGGAACGGACCTTTGGCTCGCTCGCTCTTGGAGTGCAGTGCCCGGGCTACCAGTTCCTTCCCTGTGCCGGACTCGCCGAGAATCAAAACGCTGGCGGTGGACGGGGCGACGGCCTCGATGATTCGATAGATGTCGCGCATTTCCTCCGACTGGCCCGTGAGCTCGCCAAAGTGCGTAAGCTCCTCCAGCCGAGAGGTGAGCACTCGATTTGCCTGCTTGACATTGAACTTGTCGAACGCCTTGGGTATGAGCGCCTTGAGACGGGTCAGCTTGTCGGTTCCCAGCGGCTTCTCGATGTAGTCATACGCTCCATGCCGCATTGCCTGGATCGCAGAATCGACAGTCGCCTGACCCGTGACGATTATGCATTCGGTCGAAATTTCTCTCGTCTGCATTTCCTTTAGGAGCGCGATGCCGTCGATCTTCGGCATCTTCAGATCGAGGAGCATGACGCCGTAAACCTCGGACGTCAGATGCTCGAGAGCGCTCTGGCCATCGGTTGCAATGCCAACCGCGTAACCCTCATCCTCCAGTACCGCGGAGAGCCCTCGCACGATCGTAGCTTCGTCGTCGGCGATCAGAATTTTTCCGTCCTTCATCGCAACCTTCTTCATGTTTTACGACCCGCCTGTGCACGGGAAAAAAGTAACGTGGTTACCGCAGATTGACGTTCGAGACCGATACCCGCTTTGCGGATGCCCTCAATAACGTTCTCTGGCAATGCGCTGCCGGCGGCACTTGTGATCTGAATGGCAATTCGTTCGCCGGAGCGACCAAGGCTGCATCGCACCTTACTGCTCCCTACGACGGCGGCGCTCAATGCGGACGCCAACGCTCCACGTACAGCATTTCCTTCGAGTGAAGTCTGGGTGGATTCCTCATCTGTACGGTCCAGCGAAACCTCTCCTCCCTCACTTCTGGCGATAACCCCGGTCACGGTGACAAGGGCGGAAAGCGTGGAGTACAAATCTACCGGAACAGGTGCGGAGCGCGCCAATGTCAGCAACGCCTCGACAAGACCGATGGCTCTATCAAGCTCATCCGATGCCGCCTGTGCGAAGGGCGAAAGCAGCGTTGGATCGCTTTCAGGTCGCTCGAGCCGCGACCTGACAACGGCGACGTTCAGAGCGGCACCGTTCAGCGGACTTCTGATTTCGTGCGCGGCCCTGTCCGCCAGTCTCTGTATGGCGCCGGCCCAGAGGAGCGCGGCACCCGCAGCTGACACCGCTATTCGCCGGCGTCCGGATCGTCGGGCGCGGTGGCGACCGTTTCGGAACCCTCCGCTGGATAGCGCCGATGCTGGGCCGCCGGCTTTATGTATTTGGCGACCGCGTCGGCGGTGTCCACCACAGCAAGCTGGCGGAAGAGAAAGTCGAATTTCGCATCGTACGCCGCCGCAAGCCGCGTTCTCGCGTCTTCCGAAATTCCCCACATGCGCTCCTTGAACGGGCCGAGCGCCTTCTTCCGTGTCTTGTAGAAAAATTGCTCATCGGTGTCCTTTTCCTTCCTCTCGTCGCGCGCATTCGTTCTCAACCAATCGTACACCTCGCCCTTCAGATCGCGCGGGAGATTGTCGTACAGGATATTCTGGAAATTGGTGGCCAGGTGAATCTCGCAGGTCTCTGTTCGCGGGAAGTTATTGAACGCGGTATCAGGAAGCGTCGACGCTCCGTGCTGCACCGCGCCAGCGAGCGCATATTCTTCACGCGCGACGCGGGAAAGTTCCTGCAGCGTGTCCAGGTCGAGCTTTACCTCAGCCATGGACCCGTCACCGAGGACTACACCCCCATGAGACGTGCCGCTTTGCACGCTGATTTTCGACAAACCCACAGCCGACGCTCCCATTCGCTCGCGCAAGGTGCGGTTGAAGCCATCCATGAACGCCCGTAATTCCGGAACCGTGCTGTTATTCGCCCCGACTTCACCGATTTCTCCGCCTACCGAGATAGTCGTATCCTTGGGTTCCACCTCCCTTATGTACGAGATGATGTCAACCGCGGTCTTGTAGTTGAGGCTCTGCTGCGCTTCCAGCGATTCCAGATTGATGTCCACGAGCGTTGAAGTGTCGACGTCGATATTGTAGAAACCCGCGTGGATCGCCTCGTTCGCGAGCTGCTTGACCGCCGCCACTTCTCCGGTCGCATCAGCCGCGAATTTCTTCGCGTTCACCTGGAAGTGATCCCCCTGAATGAAGACAGGCCCGCCATAGCCTTCGCGCATCGCCGCTGCGAGCATCACCGCCACGTACTCGGCAGGCCGTTGATCAGTGTACGCTATTTCCGAACGCGCAATCTCCAGAATGAAGGCGCCCGCGTTGAGCTTCAGAGCAGTGCGGAATATCGAGCGCGCGGTATCGTAGGACATTCCGCGAACATTGATTGCTGGTACGGTGAAACCACTCACCTCACCACGTCCGCGCGCGAGGTACAGATCGTTGATCGAAGCGGCGCGCACACCAATGACCTGACCCAACTCCCATATGAGCCATCGCGCGTGGTCGCGGCTTTGCCCCTGCCCGAACACCGCGTCACGCACCAGGGCGTCCATGTGTTCCGAGGCAAGCGCACCAGCGCGCTTTACAGTGACGCGGCCATTTTCCAGGCGCACGTCCCCTCCAAACAGGGTTTCAGGCGCAGACTGTTGAGTAGACATGTATCTCTCCGTATTCGTTCGGAATCAGGAATCGGGAATCGGGAATCGGGAATCGGGACGCGCTTGGGGTACCAGGGAAGTGGTCTGCAGGGAATAAACGAGCTAGGAGGAAGCTGCCCGGAGAGAAGCCTATTCTGTCTTCGTTCCCCATCCTGGTCCCTGGTTACTGGTTCCTGGTCCCTGGTTCCTGATTACTGACAGCATGAAAGTAATCCTGTCCACAAATGCGCCCGAAAGCTAAACGCTCCACCGTTGTTCAGGTTCCCGGATGGCATCCCATTCCCTCTTTGCATCCACGGCGTCCGGGCGCCCCATGAGTGCGTAGGTGAAACGCTTGCCTAGCTCGACTCCAGGTTGGTCCAACGGATTGACACCGTATAGCCCGCCCGCGTAGATCGTGGCCATCTCGAAGAGCATGATCAAGCCCCCCACGTGATGGGCATCGATGGAGTCGAGCGTAATTGTCATGTTAAGGCGCCCGCGCTGCGACAGGGCAGCCGCGGTGGCGCGCCGTTCGGCATCCAGCAGGTCCGCCAATGTGCGACCGCCGAGATAGGCCAGCTCGGGAATGTCGTCGTGCAACCTGGGAATCTCGAGATCCGCCTTTCGCTGGCCCACGACCAGAAATGTGACGGTCTTGTCCAGCGGGCCCTCCATGAAAAGCTGAACCTGGCTGTGCTGGTCGGTGACGCCGAGTGCTGGAATCGGTGTCGGCCCAACAGACGTGCCGCCCGGCTGAATTTTGCCAAGACTCTCGGCCCAGAGCTGTACGAACCACCCGCCAAAATCCCGCAGTGGATCGGAGTACGGCATCATGATGTGATTTCTGCGGCCAAGTGTTGTATCTGCGAGCCACTGAAGTGTGCCGAATACCGCCGCGGGATTACTGGCCAGATCATCGCTGTCACATCGCGTGAACATGTCTGCCGCACCCGCCAGCAAAGCCCGCACATCGATTCCAATGAGTGCCGCCGGGAGCAATCCGACAGGAGACAGCGCGCTGAAGCGCCCACCGACGTTTGATGGAATCTCGAGCGCGGCAATCCCGTCCCTTCGAGCGATCTCGCGCAACGCGCCCTTGACTGGATCGGTTATGAATACGAGGTGGCGGTGATAATCTTCACCCAGCTCGGCCTGCAGCCTGCCTCGCGCGATGAGGTACTGAGCCATCGTTTCGGCCGTGCCGCCCGACTTGGAGATCACGAGGAAAAGGGTCCGTCCAAGCTCCACCCGGTCGAGAACGCTGGTGACCGTCACTGGATCTATGTTCTCGAGAACATGAAGGCGTGGGTAGTACTCACGCGCTTCGTCGTCGAGCGCATTCCAGCTCGTGGATCTCAGAGCGCTGCGCAACGCTATCGGCCCAAGCGCAGAACCGCCAATCCCAAGAACCACGATATCGCTGAAAGCCTGCCCAGTACCATCGGCGAAGCCAAGCAGAGCACCGATCCCCGCACCATCAAGCGCCAGATTGATGAAACCCAGCTCGTCACCCTCACGCCTCTTCACAAAGATCTGACGCGCATTTGCGAACGCCTCTCTGGCCCCGGACCACGCCTCGGAGGAAATACCTCCAGACACGGCGCCAGACATCATATTTGTGTAGTCGATGCGGATCGTCATATCAGTCGATGCGAACGGTGAGTCCGTCAAATGCCGGCGAGATGCCCCTCGGCAGTTCCGCCTCGAGGTCGGCATGACGGTTGTCATGCGTGAGATGCGTGAGAAATGTGCGGTCCGCGCCAATCCGTCCGGCCACTTCGATAGCCTCCGGGATGCTGAGATGCGTGGGATGATCGGCGCGCCAGAGAGCATTGATCACGAGCACCCGGGCACCGCGCAGTGTCCTCGCCGCCGAATCGGGAATCGACTTCGCGTCGGTGACATATGCCAGCGGTCCAACGCGATATGCAAACACGTTGAACGGACCGTGCGGCACAGCGATCGCGGTAACTGTGGCGTCGCCAATTGTGACCGCTTCTCCGTCGCGAATGATTCGCGCGTCCCCTTCCGGCTTCGAAGTTCCCGGCAGCGGGCGCATCGATCCATCGAAGATGTACGGAAATCGCTGAGCCAGATGCTGAAGAGTGCCTTCGGAGCCGTACATGGGGAGCGGTCCAGCACGCCGGACCGTTATCGCGCGAAGGTCGTCGATGCCATGAATGTGGTCCGCGTGCGCGTGCGTGAAGAACACTGCGTCGACATTGTCAATTCCGCACGCGATTAATTGCAGCCTCAGCTCGGGCGGCGTATCCAGGAGTAGCCGCGTTCCCCCGTCCGTCTCGACAACAGCTCCGACGCGTGTGCGCCTGTCCCTGGGATCGGGAGATCGGCACACCTCGCATCCACACCCGATTTGTGGAACTCCGAAGCTTGTGCCGGTTCCCAGAAACGTAAGCTTCAAACGACTTCGACCTTCAGGAAATTCGTTGTACCTGGCACGTCGAACGGGACGCCGGCAGTTACCACGACCCTGTCGCCCGCTTTCGCGAGGCCGTGACGTACTACTGCTGCGAGCCCGTATTTCACCATGGATTCATAGCTGCGCTGCTCCAGACGCGGAACGAGCTCAGGAATTACTCCCCACACGAGTGCCATTTGGTGAAACGTTCGCTCCTCATCGGTGAGTGCGATGATGGGAACTTCCGGCCTGTGCGAGGAGACGATGCGCGCGGAAAACCCGCTCTTTGTGAAGACGATCACAGCGGGCGCGCCAAGCATTCGAACCGCGGCGGTTGTCGCGGCGCCTATCGCCTCTTCCGTCGACACGGTTCCATCGCGCGGACGCACGGCGAGCGGCGCGCGTCGCTCCCTGGGTGGAGGGTGACGTTCTATCTCGAGGACGATGCGGCGCATCGCTCCCACGGCGAGCACCGGGTGTGCTCCCGCCGCGGTTTCAGCCGAGAGCATCACCGCGTCAGTTCCGTCGATGATTGCGTTCGCTACGTCGCTCGCCTCCGCCCGCGTCGGCCGGGGATTGGTGACCATCGACTCGAGCATCTGCGTGGCTGTAATAACAGGACGTCCCAATGCGTTCGCCAGCGCGATGATCCGCTTCTGAGCGATGGGTACTTCCTCGTAAGGAAGCTCGACGCCGAGGTCGCCGCGCGCCACCATCACCGCGTCGGCCACGCGCAGAATGCTCTCAATGTTCTGAAGAGCCGTGTCCTTTTCGATTTTGGCGACGATTAGCATGTGCTTCGGAACGAGGGCCCGCAGCTCCTGAATGTCCTCGGCGCGCCGCACAAAACTTAGCGCGAGATAGTCTATCCCCTGCGTGATCGCGAATTCGATGTCGGCGCGATCCTTCTCCGTGAGGGACGGGGCGGAAACGATGACCCCTGGAAGGTTTATGCCCTTGTGACTGCGCAGGGAGCCGCCGTGAATCACCCGAACCTGCACGCGTGGAGCCTGGACGTGTGTTACCAGGAGCTCGATAAGACCATCGTCTACCAGAATCCTGTCACCCGTGCGCACGTCTTGCGCGAGCAAATCGTACGTGATTGGCACCTCATCGCCGCTCACTTCATCCTCGGGAGCGAAGATCAGCTGCATGTCTTCAAGCAGGGATACCGGCTCCGGCAGCGTGCCGATGCGTATTCGAGGACCCTGGAGATCCGCGAGTATGGCGACTGGCCGCTCGAGATCGGCTGCCAGCTTCCGAACCTCCGAGATCGAAACGGCGTGCTGTTCGTGTGTGCCGTGAGAGAAATTTATCCGCGCTACGTTGAGCCCCGCCCGCATGAGCTCCCGCACCGTTTCCGGCGCGGATGAGGAAGGACCCAGAGTGCAGACGATCTTGGTGCGCGCGAATGGCTGGCCAGCCGAATGCGCTATGGTAGCGGGATTATCCGGCACGCCCAGCCATCTCGCCACCGAGTGACCGCACCTTGCCCTCGAGACCCTTGAGGAGCGATTCGAAGGACTTCGTGAAGCTCGTCAGGCCCTCGAGGAGAAGCTTGTCGGTTACGCTTTCGAGAGATATTCCAGCCGTCTCCAGATCGGCGATTGCGCTACGGGCGCTCTCCACTTCATCACCAGCTGTGAGGGTGACTACGCCATGGTCCCGGAATGCGTCGATTGTCGCGGGCGTCATGGTATTCACGGTGTCGGCACCAATAAGCTGCTCTACGTACATCACGTCGCGGTAGTCCGGATTCTTGGTGCTGGTGCTCGCCCAGAGCGGACGCTGAACCTGCGCCCCTTCGCGCGCAAGCACGTTCCACCGATCTCCAGCGAATCGCTCGCGAAAGAGCGCGTACGCCAGCTTCGCGTTCGCGATGGCTATGGTTCCCTTCAACGACCTGAGGCGGGCAGACTCCTCTGCCGTACCCTTTGCAATTGCGGCATCGAGACGCTTGTCCACTTCCGTATCAACGCGACTCACGAAGAAACTGGCAACTGATGCAACGCGGTCTATCGGCTCGCGTCGGGCCAACCGATCCGCGAGACCGGCCTGGTACGCCTCGATCACCGAGCGGTGCGCATCGAGCGAGAAGAGCAGCGTAATGTTCACGTTCACGCCGGCGGCAATCAGCCGGCGCACAGCCGCGGCTCCAGCCACGGTGCCGGGGACCTTGATCATTACATTGGGACGGTCGACGGCGCGCCAGAGCCGCTCCGCTTCCACAACGGTTTTCTCCGTATCGTTCGCGGAACCTGGCGACACCTCGATGGAAACGAATCCATCCTGCCCGTTCGTGGCTTCGTAAACCGACATGAAGTGATCGCAGGCGGTGCGGACGTCATCCGTTGCGATCATCTCGAACAATTGCCACGAATTCAGGCCGGCGGGGGCCCCGGCAAGCTGTGAGTCATACTCGGTGCCTTCGGCGAGCGCTTTCTCGAAAATGGTGGGATTGGACGTCATACCAGTTAGGCTGTCGTCGCGGATCCGGCGTTCGAGATCGCCATCGAAGAGCATGGTGCGATCGATGAAATCGAGCCAGATGGATTGTCCGGCATCGTGCAGAGCCTGCAGGCGGTTCATGGGGATTGGGCGACAATGTGAGAGCGATGAGCCTGCGCTTCGCGGAGCACGGCGCCCTCAAGATACCTTCATCTGGGGAGTGGGGGGAAAAGGGAATCGGGAATAGGGAATCGGGTAGCAACGCGTAAGTATGGAATCAACACTTCACCGATACCCGACTACTCTCGCTCCCTCCTGATCAGCTTCTTGGCCTTCACCCAGCCGGAATCCTCTTGCTGTCATTCCCGATTCCCGATTCCCGATTCCCGATAACCCTTACGCTACGCTCGGGGTCGACCGGGGTGTGCGGCGACGGTGCTTGTGCTTGTACATCTCCACATCCGCTCGGTCAATAGCGCCGAGGAGATCCTCACCGCTGCCAAACTCTGCTGCTCCGTAACTCGCCACAAGTCGGAGTGGATCGCGGGCAGTCTTGAGGTGCAGGGGGTGCGCTGCGGCGAGAATGCTCTCTACCCTGTGTAGCACGGCATCCGGCTGGGCGCCCGGCAGGACCAGAAGAAATTCGTCGCCGCCCCAGCGGTAGATGCGATCAGACGGACGCAGCGCTTCACGCATGACAGTCACGAGGTAGCGAAGGGCCTCGTCGCCGGAAGAATGACCGTAGCTGTCATTCACAAACTTGAGATTGTCCATGTCCAGCATCGCTACTGTGCCAAAGGTGGCCTTTGCCGCTTCAAGGCCAACGCCCTGCGCGAAAGCACGGCGATTGAGCGCACCTGTAAGAGTGTCGTACAGCGCCGCACGCCTGAGCTGGTCGTGTGCAATCGCGAGCTCCGCGTGGGCGTCATCGACTTCACGCTTGGCGTCCTCCATGAACACCAGCACCATTGCGTAGCCAAGGAGCATCTGGAGTACGAGATCCAGATAGGTGTTGAAGGAGACTATCAAGGTCGCCGCCCTGGACATGTTGGCTATGCCGAACCGGGGCATGCCGAAGGCGCCAAAATAAATCACCCACAAGATCGCCATCATGGCGAAGACGACTCCGGTTACCCGGCTTCCCAGGCTGCGACGCGGATGAGGAAGCCTGAGCAGCGTCAAGGCGCAATAAACGAACACCGTGACAGCCAGCGGCGCCTGGAGTACAACCAGGTCCGTTATCCGGTCCGATGCTGCTACCGAAGCACCCGCATAGAGAATGGAAAGCGCAACCGCTCCGGGAACCCAGCCGCGAGAGCGCAAACCAACAGCATACTGGGCTGTCCCGACGGCGAGAAGCACGAGGTATATCAGCTTCCCGGATTGATAAAAGAAGTGCAGGGCCTGCACTTCACCAAGTCCCTCGAGACTGGAGGCCGTTATGAGGGTTGGCAGGATGTTGTACCGGAAAACAACCGCGGTAATGGCAAGCGTTAGCGCCAGCCAAGCAGATCCCCAGGAGGAAAAATACGATCGGCGGTCCGCGTGCCGCCGCAGAAGGGCGAAAAGCGTCAGTAATAAGACGCAGCCGCCCAACTGGACTACAGCCCCGATTAAGCCGATCAGGCTGAGCACGTCATTTTCCATACTGGATCAATACACCTCGCCAAACGCGCGGATTCTCCGCGTTCCCGATACTCGTATGAGTGTTCTTGCTAGATGGACGAGCAAGAGCAACGAAGGGAACCAGGCGCCGAAGGTCCGGAAGTGACGCCTGTGCAGACGCTTAGGTCAAATTAACCACATTCTGAGAAGCCACATACGTGGCACTTGACACATCCTTCCGCGTATTCCAGCTGGGAGCCGCAGTCGGGACAGGTGCCCATGAATGCTTCTGAATTGATGCTGGGGGTATAGCCGGCGAGTGGTTTGGAACCCCCTACACTGGCAGCAGGCACCTGCTCGCGCACGACAACGTCAGACCCCCGAGCACCGGAGGCGCCCAGCAGCTCCTGCTGTACCCCTTGCTTGTCCCTCCACCACTGCTCGATCGCGATACCGATAGCATCGGGCACCGACAGAACCTTGTTAGGGCCAAGGCCAATCGGACGGTCGGACGCAATGCCTCGAAGCTGCCGATGCAGCTCCATTATCGGGATACCAGATCGTAGGGCGAGCGAGATCAGACGGCCCATGGCTTCCACGTCGGCCATGGCCGAACCGCCAGCCTTGCCCAGCGTTATGAAGACTTCGAAAGGCTGGCCGAGATCGTCTTCCGTTATGGTGACGTACATCGTCCCCAGCGGAGTTTCGATTCGACGCGTGGTGCCCCGCAAAAGATCGGGGCGCGAGCGCTTCGCGCGCCGCTGAGCGTTCTCCGCTTCGCTATCGTACAGGGCCTTCTTGAGGCGATCCATCTCGGATTCCAGCTCCGAGATTGTTCCGTGCAGCTCACCCGCCTCGCGGCGCCCTGCAGTGCCGTCACGGTCTGCCTTTGCCTTCTCCGTCGCGCCGGTTGATAGCACCTGATTATCGCGTGACCCATCGCGATAAACGGTGACACCCTTCGCCTTGAGCTCATAGGCCAGCTCGTAGATCGCTCTGACATCTTCGATCGTGGCCGAATGCGCAAAATTCGTCGTCTTGGAAATGGCGGAGTCACAATGCGCCTGAAACGCCGCCTGCATCCGCATGTGCCACTCAGGCGCAATATTGTTTGCCGTCACAAAGACACGCTGCCAGCGTGCGGGCACCTCCGGAAAGTTGATATGCCCCTCAGTAGCAATGCGCTCCATCAATGCCGTGGAGTGCCACCCTTCCTTCTTGGCCACGGCGACAAAATCCTCGTTCACGTCCGGCATCATCGCGCCCGCCTGGTTGCGCATGAACGCAACAGCGAATAGCGGTTCCAGTCCCGACGAGCATCCCGCGATTATCGAGATCGTGCCCGTAGGTGCAACGGTTGTGACGTTGCAGTTCCGGAGCAGCTGCATGGACCGTATCCGCTTTCCGTCTGCATCCCGGGCGCACGTTTCGTCGGGTCCCCATATCGAGCGCGCCCATTCCGGAAACGGACCACGTTCATTGGCAAGCCGGGATGATTCGCGTTTGGACTCGACATCCAGATACTCCATCACCTTCCGCCCCATCTCCACACCCTCGGCCGAGTCGTACGGAATCGCCAGCCGCACGAGCATGTCGGCAAAGCCCATGACACCAAGCCCAATGCGGCGAATGCGCTTGGAAAGCGTGTCGATCTCAAGAAGCGGATACTTGTTGACGTCGATGATGTTGTCGAGAAAATGAGTCGACAGGTGAATGTCCCTGCGGAACGCATCCCAATCCATGCGCCCCGCGCGGACGTAATGGCCGACGTTTATGGAGCCAAGATTACAGACGTCGTAGCCCAGGAGGGGCTGCTCGCCACATGGATTGGTGGCCTCATAGCTGCCCAGATGCGGAACCGGGTTGTGACGATTCGCCTCGTCGATGAAGAAGCAGCCTGGCTCCCCGGTCCGCCACGCGCCTTCGATCATCCTATCCCAGATCGTACGAGCGGGCAACTGTCCCGTGACTTCGTGGGTGCCTGGATCCACCAGGTCGTAACTGATTCCATCGCGCACCGCTTCCATGAACTTCGTCGTCACGGCGACCGAGATGTTGAAGTTCACGATCTGGGTGAGATCTTCCTTGCAGGTGATGAAATCGAGGATATCGGGGTGGTCCACGCGCAGGATTCCCATGTTCGCTCCCCTGCGAGTGCCACCCTGCTTTACTGCGTCGGTAGACGCGTCGTACAGCTTCATGAAGGACACCGGACCTGACGCCACCCCGGTTGTCGAGCGCACCATGCTTCCCTTGGGCCGCAGGCGCGAAAAGGAAAAGCCCGTACCGCCACCTGACTGATGGATCAGCGCCATGGCTCGCAGCGTGTCGTAAATGCCATTCTTGCCATTTGAAAGCGAATCTTCGACAGGAAGAACGAAGCACGCGCTGAGCTGTCCGAGAGGCCGTCCGGCGTTCATGAGAGTTGGCGAATTCGGCTCGAAACGCCGCTCCGTCATGAGCCGATAGAACTCTTCCGCGATGGTTTCAAGGGCACCGTCGCTCGCTCCGTACCGCCTGTCCGCTTCCGCAACTACCGTCGCTACCCGCCAGAAAAGACTCTCTGGACTCTCCACGGCCATACCGGTCTCATCCTTGATCAGATATCGCTTTTCGAGTACGGTCTGGGCGTTCTTGCTGAGTTGGGTGGCGCCTGCGGGGGGAGAAGCGAGGTTGGGCATCTGCGGGCTCTGCGATGGTGGAGGAGGGTTAATTCTAACCCCATCGTGATTCTAAACAAGGGCCTTTGCAACACCTTGGTATTCCTTGAGTTACGCGAGCAACGAGTGCGGTGCCCGGTGCTCGGTGCCTGGTGCCCGGTTGGCACACCGCGGAGTTCGGTGCGCGGTTGACACAGCGCGGTATTCGGTGCTCGGGAGGTAACGGTTGCGTCACACGGAGATCGGACGCACGGCGTCGTGTGCACCGTCGAGCTGCCCTGCTCTAGTGGAACGCCCACACATTGCGCGCTTCAGTTGGCCGTCGGACCTCGCGGTTCTCCTAGAACGATGTCCCGGCCCTTAAGTAAACGCTCAGGGAGCGAGTTCGCAGCATCGAATTGTCGACTACCGGACGAGCAATGCCCAATCGGAAACGATACGGGATATCGTACTGCAGGGCGGCGTCGACGTTGAGTTCCGCTCCAACCGAGGCGAGCCACGAATTTGCTGGGACGCGTCCGAAGGTTCCCTGCCCTGGGTCGAAGGCGGTACCAGCGTCGGCAAAAAGAGTCAGCGAGGCGCGATCCAGAAAAAAGGGCCAGAGACCGAAGCCGCGGCTCCGTCTGCGGAGCGGAGCGCGGTATTCCGCTGACCCTGCCAGGGCTCGACGTCCGAAGCGAGCCCCCGGTGGAAATCCGCGCACCGCGAACAAGCGACGTTCACCGAGAGAAAGACCAGGGATTCCACTCACCGAACTTGCACTCGTTCCACCAACGCTGAATTCACCAGGGAGCGAACCGTCAGATATTCCGATCGCGGCCCGCCCCGCCAGCACGTGATGAGCGAAGCCGGGGAAGTCCACCGACTTGTAGAGACTTGCCGCGGCTGTCGTCGATCTCGATCGAATACCGCTTTCGCCACGCAACCAGCGCACGCGCGTTGAAGCGGCAAGCGAAATTCCGTCCTCGTTCGAGATGGCCAGAGTGGGCCGCTGAACATTGCTCCACCCTGCGAGCGCTGTGATACCAGGGAGCTCCTGACTGGAGCTGAAGACCGGATCGAGCCTGTCCAGCAGTGCAAACGGTTCTGTGCGAAAGTCACGGTACTCCAGCTCTCCCCCGATGGTCGCATACATGCTGGTCCGCGTTCTTGGCCGATTGAATGTGGCGGACAGCTCCGCGATGTGAGCACGTCTTCTGAGGCTGCCAATGCCTTCACCAGCGGTGTCTGTTACCGCGAAGCGGCTCCATTCACGTGAGATTTGTGCGTCGATCACGGGCTGGCCCAGGCCGCGATACCGGTAAAAGGCACTGCCCTCGTGATCGCTATTCGCAAAATCAAGCAGAGCCTCGAATGCGTAAGCATGCCGGCCGACCACATCTCGACCTTCAACGCCCGCGCCGACGGAGATTCCGCCGGTGGCGGTCTCGCCAATCAGGGGAGTCCAGAAACGCGGAATAAGGGAGCGCCAGGGTGAATATTCACGCGCATGGCTCGTATCACTGGCAACCGGAGCCGGAGAGCCAGCGTCCTGCGTCGCTGCCGTCGCCGGGATCCCAACTAGCTCCTTGAAGGGCGATACGCCAACATGCAATCCGTCGCTCCGAAAGCGAACGGACGCAAGGAGTGAAGAATCTGTCCCAGCGGATGGATAGAACAACCCCGTTTGTGCGTCACTCAGCAGAAAAATCGAAGCGGCACCTGTGCGAATCGAATCGGTGTCAGCCAGATAGACCTCCGTAACACCCGTGCGATCTGATGAGAACAGAATTCCCTTTCCATCAGGCGTCCAGCTGGGAGACGAATCAACGGCGCGGTCATGCGTGAGCTCTGAAATGATGCCGCCGAGTGTGTCGACGATGACGATGTCGGCATAACCTCCGCGCGTCCATCGAGTGACTGCTATTTTATCACCTGCAGGTGACCACCGTGGCTCGGACCATTGCGTATCAATTGCAGCCGTCACCAGCGGCAGTATTGTGCGGCCGTCGGGGCTGACGCGAACGAGTTGAGTGGAGGCGGGCGTACCTCTCACCGCGACGATCCAGCCATCTGCACGCGCGTCCGCCTCCGAGAGACGTGCGCCTCGCGTAAGACGACGAGTCCGTCCGTCGCGCTCGATGTACAGGTCGGACCGAATGCGATACGGAGTGACAAAATCGAGCTGCGAGAAAAGCAAGCCGCCACCGTACATGGGAACGTTGGCCTCGACGCCGTTCCGGCGGCCGATCCTGCGTTCCCTCCCCTGGGTATCTACCTCATACGCGCCGGGCATCTCGCGACCGTTGCTCGATGCGTATACAAGCGTCGACGAATCCAGCCAGCGGGGATAGAATGCAACGCGTCCGTGCCGGGTGAGCTCACGCCATCCCGCGATTGGCTTGTCGAGCGACTCAGACGCCGCACGCAGCGTGTCGCGCCATTCCCGGAAAGCTCGGGTGAGGGATGTACCAAAGCTGGCACGCGCCTGTGAGTTGAGCGTGTACGGCAGGAGCGCTCCGGAAGTGCGCTCGATAAACTCCGGGATCGCACTTGCACCTCTCGTACGCCCCAGATTGTCAAAAAAGAGCGCGCCATACGCATACGATATTTCTCCTCCGGGATAGCGCGAGGTCGCCTGACTGAGATCACCAATTCGCGGAAGATCGTCTTCCAGCGCGCTGGCGCGGACGACCATGCGTTCGTGCGAGCCCCGCACTCGCCCCGCGTCAGTGACAGCTGATTCATAGTAGGTCGCCAATCCCTCGATGACCCAGCCAGGAGCGTACAGGTTGGGCATGAGCCACGGCGAGCGGCCAAACACGCGCTGGCCATGTCGCCACCAACCGCGCGCCCGGTCGAGGTGGAAGATGTGCACCAACTCGTGTGTGATAACTAGCGCGAGCCAGTCGTCGTAGAATCTGAGTGAGCCGGCGCTGAGGGGCGGATACCCGTACACGACTATGCGGTTTGAGGGCACGGGCGTGGCGGATCCGTTGCTGAAATCGACGTTGTCGGCAACCACGAGGTCTATGGGGCCTCGAGGGGGGTGCAGGGAGACTGCCAATGC
Organism: Gemmatimonadaceae bacterium; assembly: GCA_014379205.1. GTDB lineage: Bacteria > Gemmatimonadota > Gemmatimonadetes > Gemmatimonadales > Gemmatimonadaceae > JACMME01. Next base: position 5,236 of record JACMME010000145.1, on the reverse strand, counting down.
CCGGTAGGCGCGCTCAGCTTCGGCAGCGGCGCGCCGCGCCGCCTCTTCGAGCTGAGGAGTGAAGTGCACGCTGAAGTGCTGGGTGCGCAACGTGCGCCAACGCGCGTGTGGCTCCAGTAGCTGGGCGTGAGCGCTGATGCTGCTGAGCAGCAGCACCGCTCCTGCCGCTACCTTGCTTGCTGACCTCACCGCGGCTGTTCCAGCCCTCTGAAGAATGCCTCGAGGCCCTGGGCGACGCCGCGCGCGTAGGCATCCTGAAACTGTGGCGTGCGCAGCGCCGCCTCCTGTTCGGGAATCATTATGAAAGCTCCCTCACACAGTACGGCTGGCATCCAGGTTGGACGCACGAGTGCCAGATTGTCGTAGTATATGCCCAGGTCCCGAAGTCCCATTGTAGCAACCATACCGCGTTGTACGGACAGCGCCAGCGGCGCCGATTGCGGATGGAAGAAGTAGGTGCCCGTACCATGGGCGTTGAACGGATTGACCCCATCTGGCAGCGCATTCAGGTGTATGGACACGAGTGCATGCGCATTCGCGCGGCGGGCCATAATGGGTCGGTCACTCAGCGCCACCGGGGCGGAAGTGGTGCGTGTCATCACGACGCTGGCTCCGCGTTCCTCCAGCAGAGTCCTGAGGCGAAGAGATATGGCCAGGGTCGCCTCGGCCTCGTACAGACCTGTTGGCCCTGTCGCGCCTATGGGTGGATGACCCGGATCGACAGCGATGGTCAGGCCGCGAAGCGGACGCGAGAGATCCACGCGTGGAGGACGCCTCACACGAAAGACCAGGTTGCCATCGCGCCACATCACGAGATACCCGAATGGCTTCTGCGAAAGGTGGACGGTGTAGGTAACGCGGCTGCTGCTTACGGGCTCCCAGGTTACGAGCCGAACTAGCGAATCTCCGCTGGGGTAGCGAATAATGTCCGTCGTCGCCTGAGTGCCATAAAGGGTGAGCGTAAGGGATCGCTCCGACTCTTCCACCAGATAGGCAGGGCGCTCCCCAGTCGGGATGATAATGTCGACCCACTCCGGCTGCGGTAAAACCCGCGCGTTCGAAGCGACGCGGCGAGGGGGAGCCATCCCCTCGGGCAGCAGCACGATGTCAGCTGTGCTTACCCACGCCTCCAGCGCATCATCCAGTTGCAGGCGCGCAAACTCGCCATTGCGTCCGGTCAACCGAAGCCGGGTTCCCGGAAGGAGAAACCACTTGTAGGTGCCTGCCGGGATGGCTCTCCCCATGATGACCTGATCCGTGTCGGACGCCGCTGCACTCGGCGCCAGAAGCGCCAGGCTAACGCGGTCGTGAGCGACAGTGTCTATCGCGGCCAACCCGAATTCCAGGGTGTCTTGCCCGCGCGCTACCACGATTCGGGGCGTTCCAACCGGTACCAGAAAACGAGCGGGAACGGCCAGAGACCAGTAGTTCGGGCTGTTGAGATAGCGGGAAAGCGGGCGGGCATCGGCGGCGTTCTGAGCTTCGTTGTCGAGCTCGCCTCCATTCAGTAGTGGCCAACGCTCGTCGTTGGCGGAGGTCAGCCAGACACTGGCGTTCCGCGGCGCGCGGATGCTCACAGTGACGAGTTCCTCGGGACGGAGCTGCAATGTGCCACGCGGGGTGATACTGGCCGAATCCGCCGTGAGCGGTCCGGACTCGTTCAGCGCTGACCGGGGCGATAGCAGCCGAATGGGATGGGAGAGACGGGCGGTGTCCGTTCCGAGAACGACAACGAGGTCATATGCCGGTGCTGCCCCCCGAGGGTTGGAAAGAAACGCGATCCAGCTACCATTTCTCAGCACATGCACGGGCGAGCCATTGACGGTAAGCGAAGCACGACCGTTCCCGACCGAACCAAAAATGAAGTTGGAATCGCGAGATGCTATTACTGCATTCGCCCTCGGGTAGACTACACGAGGCGCGAGTGGACCCTCGACCAGCGGCACTGGGAGTAGTGACGGGGCGGGAGCTGCCGGCGTCGATGAGGAAGGAAGAACCCGTGCGCAGGCCGTGATCACTGCTACAAGCAAGATGATACGTGGCATTTCGCGAATGCTAATGCCAGTGAACCGAGTCCGAAATGAGGTTGCACGCTAGTCTGCTGCATCCACGGGTGTTGCTTTTATCTTCGAACTCAATACCGATTGTAGCGTTCTGCATTCAAAGCAAGCGAGGTTCATATGACGCTAGCCGCGCCAACATGATCACCCTCACATTTCTGGAGCAGACCGAGATGTCCATGCAGTGAAGTCGAAGAGCGCGAAACAGACAAGCGGACTATACAGAGCCAGTGCGGAGTTTCCAGCCAGCATTTGACCGACCACACGAGCATTTCTATATTGGCCCGGCGACGAACCCACGTGAGGCGCACAAAAGCGACGTGGAACCCTCTTCAGAACGGGCTCGTAGGGAGCGCATGGTGTTCGGCTCCAAGCGTTTTTGATTACCAGTCATCACCCTATAGCCCTTCGTCGTGACCACGCACTCAGACCAGCCGCGTGACGTGTTAGTGCAGGTGTACGGCCGGACTGACGTCGGCCGCTCGCGCGAGCACAACGAGGACTCGTTTCTCGTGGCCGATCTGTCCAGCGGTCGTATAGCGCTCGATGACCAACTGACGGAACATCACCTGGGGAGCCGCGGAACTCTTTTCATGGTGGCCGACGGCCTGGGCGGCGCTGCGTCCGGGGAAATCGCGAGCAAGATGGCAGTAGACGTCGTACTGACCGAACTGCGCAAGCGGTGGGTGAATATCGCGGCAACTGATGCTGGCGCCTTCGCGGCGGCCCTGAAAGGGGCGACAGAGGCAGCCAATGCCCGTATACATGCCTACGCTGTCCAGCATCCCGAGCATCGGGGAATGGGCACCACAGCAACGATAGCAGGACTCCTGGGCGATACACTCTATGTCGTGCAGATCGGTGACAGCAGGGCCTACCTGCTGCGCAACGGTGTACTGCAGCAGATCACCAAGGATCAGTCGCTCATGCAGCGCCTTGTGGAGGCTGGAGAGATCACGATCGAGGAGGCAGAGCAGAGCGAGCGCCGAAACATCATCCTTCAAGCCCTCGGCCCTGAAGTCGCCGTGAAGATAGACCTGACGCATCAGCCCATACGTCGTGGCGATGCACTTGTTCTGTGCACCGATGGCCTATCCGGACTCATCAAGCGCGATGACATGGCCCGGATTGCCACCGAAGAGCCCGATTTGCATACCGCATGCGACATGCTGGTGGATCTCGCCAACGATAATGGCGGACCGGACAACATAACGGTGGTCATAGCGCGATTCGTGGGTGGCGGCCTGCGACGCGCCACCGATGAGGATTCCGTCGGTCATACCGTTTACTCCATAAGCGGCTTGATGGGCGCGGCAACCCCTCCTCGCTCCATGCCAAGGGCCGGCCCCCCGTCTGCGCCAACCACCCCAGGCACTCCGCCGCGTCCCATCCCATACCTCGCACGTGGAAATACGCCGTACATTGTGGCGTTTGTCGCTACCCTGCTGATCGCGATCTATTTGCTCATAACGAAGCTGTGATTCGCGGGTAGGCGACGTTGAGGGTGTGGATCCGGGCCATGCCGGGCTGCAGGGGCTGGATTCGCCAGACTCCTATCGGGCATTGTGAGTAGCCTGAAAGAGATCTGGGTCGTCCATAAGTGTGACCTCTCTTACTGGGTTTCCTCAAAAAACAACGTTTGCCCGCGTTGAACGCGCCGTTCGCCGCTCTCCGATGCGGAGGTGGTGGCGCGTCCTCCCTCTTGCCGGTCAGTTCGGCATAGCCGTTGTAATTGCGGCGTTGGTGTGGAGCATCGCCGCGCACCGTGTTCTGACTCAGCACACTGAGCGCCTCGAGCAGGCGGAGCAGGTAGTCGCCGAAATGCAGCGCGACGAGAATGCCGCAGTGCGCCTTGGCGCGCGTGCGGCTGAGCAGGGTGGGGCTTCAGATGGACTCGTTCAGGCTCGCGCGGTCAGCGCGGGAGAGGGGCGCCGGCTCCGCCGCGAGGTGGTGCTCCTGCTGCTTGGAATGTCCGCTACCCTGGCAACTATTCTCGTTGCCGCAATGCGGAAGATAACGCAAACGTTCCAGGGCTTTGTGCGCGGAGCTGCCGCCGTGGCGGCGGGAAACTACGACGGCGCACGAGTGGAGCATTTCCGTGGCGGAAGCAGGGAAATGCACGATCTGGCGGATGTCTTCGAAGACATATCGCGAAACCTCGAGGCACGCGAGCAAATAGTTCGCAGCGATATGCTGCAGCTTCGCGAACTCGAACAGATGAAGAGCGACTTCGTCTCAACGGTCAGCCATGAGCTGCGCACACCGCTTACGTCCATGCGTGGCGCACTCGGCCTGGTACTGGGCGGCACAGCCGGCCCGGTCGAAGCGCGAGCCCGTGAGCTGCTTCATATTGCTTTCCATAACACCGAGCGGCTCATCCGTCTCATCAACGACATGCTCGATATCGAAAAAATCGAATCGGGACACACCGGACAGCGAATGGAGCGTTGCGACCTCGGCGGTGTGCTGAGGCTCACCGTAGCGGGCCTCGAGAGCTATGCGCTCGAGAACGAGGTGCGCGTAAACCTGGAACGCGACCGCCCCGTGTTCGTTATCGGCGACTCCGACCGTTTGGTTCAGGTCTTCACAAACCTGCTTTCCAACGCGATCAAGTTCTCTCCGCGGAATTCTGAAGTGACTATCAGGCTGGAAACCGAGGGTCCCTCGGCGCGTGTCACCGTCGCGGACAACGGACCCGGCATTCCAGAAGAATTTCACGACCGCCTCTTCGGTCGCTTCCAGCAAGCCGAGCGAACCAACACGAGAAAGCATGGTGGATCCGGATTGGGATTGGCCATTGCGCGCGCTATCGTGGAGCTGCACGCCGGCACCATCCGCTTCAATACCGCGATCGGCGCCGGGACGACATTCACTGTTGAACTTCCCTGTGTGAAGAGCGTGACCCCTTCCAGTGTGCCAATTCTTCGGGACCGGGATCGTCACCGCTTGCTCATTCTCGATCAGGATTCAGGAATGCTGACGGTGCTGCAGACGCTTTGCGGCCCGATCGGCGAGGTTACTGGTGTCAGGTCAGTTGAAGATGGCTGGCTGGAATCCCGGCGTGGAGTTTTCGACGCCATTGTCATCGATCCAGACCTGCCAGGTGAGAACGGTCTGGACCTGATTCGCCGGCTGCGCGGCATGAAGAGCTACCACGATGTGCCGGTGCTGGTCTT
>JACMME010000144.1 GCA_014379205.1 Gemmatimonadaceae bacterium | reverse complement strand
GCCCATGTCAGCCGCGTCAGGTGAGTCCGTTCAGCTATGGACTCACTCGTCGCGGACCGTCCATCAGGAGTTACAGTTCCGTATCTTCCGGCTTCGTGCCGAAACCGCCCTTCACCCTCTCCTCCTCATCGCGATTCAGCTTCTTCGCGGAGAGATCCTTGAGGTTGTCTTTCTTGTCTTCCCGCTTCATGTCGTCTCGGTTTTTCCGCTCGTCGGTGGCCATGGTCCTTCCTCCTGAGTGAGTGCCGATACCTGCTACGCGCCCGCCGCGTGACAGGGTGATCGCGCTTTTGTCTTACTTCTCGGGCTCCGGCTTGGGAGCCCGGTCCTCTCCGAAGAGGAGCTTTGCTCCTCCACCGGTCACATTCTTTCTTGGCGCCAAGTCCTTCAAGAGGACGACCTCGTCCTTCGCTGGCTCCGCCTCGTCCTTTTTGGCTTCCTTTTCAGTCATGGTAGTAGCGCCGGACGATTTAAGCCTTCGAGTCGCGAGAAGGCACTTTCACCAACATCGAGTTAGTTGAACCTATTCAGTCTGTTTCCGCATGTTTATTCTGCCGCCCTTCACGCTCTCATCCTCATCCAGGTGTGGCTTCCTGGCCGATAGATCCTTGATCTCGTCCTTTGGCGGCTCCGCGATTCTGTCGTCTTGCCCTTTCTTCTTCTCTGTAGCCATGCTCAATCTCCTCTGATTGTCCAACAACTCAACTGCCAGCGTAGGATACAAAAGCAACAGCCGTACCAACCTACGGTGGTAAATTCAAGTGGCTGTTGTGACGCAACTTACGCACGAGGACTGGTGAGCCTTGCGCAATGGCGAGGTCCCATTTCAGGGCACAATGGACTCGTTACGATACCATTGGCTGATTTTCGGGCTGCTCGACCACCTCGCTGTTTTAACCGGCTACCGGAGAAGCACTACAGTGACCGGATGACGTCCATCTTGCGAGCAAGCGTGGATCGCGACAGCCCCAAAATCTTCGCCGCCTGACGCTTGTTGCCGTGCGTAAGCGACAGGACTTTGCGAATGTGGCGAAGCTCCGCGGCGCTTAGAGTAAGGTCTGTGTCCGCAGGGCTGTCTGAGCTCGCTCCGTCAACGATTACCGTTGCGGCTGGCACCGGGACGTCAGTTTCGTTGATTCGATCGCCGTCCATCCGACTTCCGGTTCTCTCCCCGGAAGAAATGTGCGGATCGGATGACTCGAGCAGAACGGCTTCCGGCTGGATAATGTCTCCCTCGGACATCGCGACCGCGGTGTGCACTACGCGTTTCATCTCTCGCAGGTTGCCCGGCCAGCGGTACGAGAACAGCATGTCGGCGGCGCGCTTGCTGAGTCCGGCTATCACCTTCTTTTCGCGCGCCGCTGCGGAAGCGATCTCCGCGGCCACCAGAGAACGCAGGTCGTTGGGCCGCAACCTGAGTGGCGGTACGCTCAAGGTGATTCCGCTGATGCGGTAAAAGAGATCCTGCCTGAAGTTGTCTGATTGCCCGAAGCGGCCGATTGGCAGGTGTGTCGCGGAGATGAGCCTGACGTCCGCAATCTGCAGCGCTTCGGAGCCGAGACGCTCGAACTCGCCGTACTCCACAGCCCGAAGGATCTTCGCTTGCGCCACCGCGCTCATGTCCGCTATCTCGTCGATGAAGAGCGTGCCGCGATGCGCGAGCTCGAATTTGCCCTTCACGCACCTGGTCGCGCCCGTGAAGGCGCCTTTCTCATGACCGAAGAGCTGACTGTCGAGCAGCGTATCGCTCAGCGCCGCGGCATTGAAGGAAATGAAGCTCGCGTCGCGGCGGCGCGAGGAGTTATGGATCGCTCTGGCGAGCAGGGTTTTCCCGGTTCCTGATTCTCCGAGGATCAGAATGGCGAGCTCGGTTTTGGCCGCCAGCCTGGCGAGATCGAGGCAGCTTCGCATCGCCGCATCTTCACTCGTGAAATCGCTGAGTGTGTGCTCGGCGAGTGCGTGCATCCGGTCGATGTCATGGCTCATCCTTCAGGCACCTCCGCGAAGCTCTCGCGCAGCTGACGCAGCGGCTCGAATGCATAGCTGATGAGGGATCGCCTTCCAACGACGACGCGGGCTCGGCCACCCATACCCGGCAGGAACTGCCGCATCGCGCCATCGATGCGCACGCCGCGCTCCTCAATGTCGATCAGCGCGCGAAATGCCGAGCTGTCAGTTGCTGAGACGCTGGAAGGGCTGATCCAGCGGACGCGCCCGTGGCGTACTCCGTAACGCTGATGCGGAAACGCGTCGTACAGGAGCTTGACTCCCTGGCCCTCCTTGATCCGGCCAACGCCGAGCTGCGACACGGTGAGCTCCGCCTGCAGCGTCTCCTGAGCGCATGCGACCTCCCCGAGCAAATCCCCATCTTTCACAACCGCCCCAACGCTGGTGACGTGAGCGCGAAGCATTGCGCCGGTGCACGGCGAGCGAACCAGGAGTTGGCCGGCGGTAGCGAGCACGAGCGTGCCTTCCAGTGCATTGCTGCGGATGGTCAGCTGCTCGCGCGAGGCGGAAAGCTCGCGCTGCCGCTCGCGATAACCTGCCTCGCGCGCCGCGGCGGAGTGCTGCAAACCATCAATGGATGCACGCGTTTCCTCCTGCTGGTTTCGGTACCGCTCCAGCTCTTCGGCGAGACGCTCGGCTTCCACCTGAGGCGCTGTATACTCCGCCGCGCTTATGGCGCCGCGCGTATAGCCGGTGTCGTATTTCTCGGCGAGTGAACGAGTGAGCCTCAGCTGCTTTTCCTTGAGCTCGACTGTGCGCTCCAGTGAGCCGAGGCGCGCACGGAGCTGCCGAAGTTCTTCGGCATCGGCACGAAGCTGGCTCGAATGCTGAGTGGTGGCGTTTGACACCGCCTCGGTGATGCCTTTCACCTGCGTTCTTATAGCACCGAGCTCTCCCGCACGGTCGCCGAGAGGGTCAGATCTGATGACGTACAGAGTTTGCCCTGTGGATACCTCGTCTCCCTCGGCCTTTGCCACGTTCTCGAGCACACCGCCATGCGGAGCGCGTATCGGATCGGTTCCTCGAACCGGGATAAGCGTAAAGGGACCGTCCACGGTTTCAGGTACGTTTACGATGCTCGCCGAAATGACGGCAGCGGCGAATAGAAAGATCAGAAAGTAGGCGAGCGAGCGTGCTGCCCAATGCGGCGGCGCTCCCGACAGAAATGGAACTTCGGTACTCGCGTTAGCTGGTTGAGACGTTGTCGCCATCGCTACAAACCCAGCTGTTGGCTGCAGAGGTAATGATACAGTCCCTGGCGATCCATGAGCTCGTCGTGAGTGCCGTGCTCGACGATTTTCCCCTTCTCGAGTACGACGATCGCGTGGGCATCACGCACGGTGCTGAGTCTGTGCGCGATAATGAATGACGTGCGTCCCTCGAGGAGCTTGTCCATGTTTTCCTTGACGGCGCGCTCGGATTCGGTGTCGAGGGCACTGGTCGCTTCGTCGAACACCAGTACAGGGGGGCGGTGATACAGCGCGCGGGCAATCGCGATGCGCTGACGCTGGCCACCAGAGATTGCGATCCCGCTCTCGCCGATGCGTGACTCGTAGCCCATCGGTAGCCGTTCGATGAATTCGTGGGCATTGGCGACTCGCGCCGCCCAGAGGACGGCATCCCTGTCCGGCTCCGATTCGCCGAAGGCGATGTTCCGCGCGATGGTGTCGTCGAAGAGGTGATTTTCCTGCAGGACGAACCCGATCTTTCGGCGGAGGTCACGATAGTTGAGCCGGCTGAGCTCAACCCCATCGTAGAGAATGGTGCCCTGCGTTGGCTCGAGCAGACCGGAGAGGCACTTGATGAGCGTGGTTTTGCCGGAGCCACTGCGCCCGACAATGGCGATCTTCTT
>JACMME010000143.1 GCA_014379205.1 Gemmatimonadaceae bacterium | reverse complement strand
GATAGCAGTGTCGAGCGTAGCGAGCTCAGCGGCGCGCGGAAATCCCGTGGCCGGATCGCGCGCCGTGAGGAATGTGAACGCCGCATCACGTGACGTGGTGGGGACGCCGTCGTGCCAGCGGAGGTCGGGAGCGAGCGAGAGCGTCAGCGTCCGGCTGGTATCCGACCAGCGCCAGCTTCGCGCGAGGTAGGCTCTAGGAGTCAGCGTCGAGTCGTACCGGAGGAGCGTTACGAAGAGCGCGTACCGCTGGATTTGGCGGGAGAGCGGATGCGTCGTCACGAGGGGGTTCGCTGATTCCAGGTCCGCCCCGGACGCAAGGACGAGCACATCCGGCTGCCGCTGCGGCGTGCACGACGTGACCACGAGCGCGGCGATTGCGAGGGCGGTGCTCTTGCCTCGCCATCTTGCGGGTCCCGCACTCGCTAGTGTCCGATTTTGCACTGTGACGAAGATAATTGACAAACGTTAACCTTGTTACCAAATTGGGAACAATGAGTCTTGGAATGCATATCATAACCCAGACAAAGCTCCGCGCTTTCGGAAAGGCCTACCCTGATGCGGATGGGCCTCTACGAGTCTGGGAAACATTGATGCGTTCGCGAAAGTTCAAGAACCCTCATGAAGTAAAATCAGTCTTCAGTGGTGTGGATTTCATCGGCCGCAACAAGACTGTGTTCGATATTGGCGGGAATAAATACCGGCTGGTAACGAAAATGATGTACAAGTGGGGGAAGGTCTTGGTCAGGGATGTGTACACACATAAGGAGTACGACAGGCTTTGCGCATTGGGGTTATTGTAGCACCGTCGGTCAGTTCATAGTGGATAGTCGAAAAACGGGAGAAAACAAAATGGCAACTGCAACGGCAACCAAGCCTATGCCTGTGGTGCACGCGATTCGGAACGGAAAGGAGTTCCGCACCGCCGTGATCGAATTGGATACGCTAATCGACGCGGACCCGAAAGAGGGAACGAATGCGTATGATCGGATGGAATTGCTCACGATCCTGATTGCGGCGTATGAGGAACAACATCTCCCGCCGTTTGAGCCTGCAACGCCGCAGGAGATTGTGCGATTCATGGCAAAGCAGAAGGGCATCGGCGCCGCCGAACTCGCAGAACTCGTAGGCGGGAGATCACGCCTGTCTGACTTCTATCGTGGCGTGCGCGATCTCTCAAAGACCCAAATCGTCGCACTCCGCGATGCACTAGGCATTCCGGCAGACCTCCTTCTCGGTTCCTGACGCTTGAGCGGTTTGCTTGGTCGCTCAAGGATTTTCAGTCTGAGCAACTGACAAATCATCATCGCATGATGTCCCCAGCCGTATCGCGCTCGTTCGGCGTCGCCGGCGCACTCGTTCGCACCGCGGTGCTGTACTGGTGCGTGCTGTCGCTCACCTTCGTGCTCCTGCGTGTTGCGCCGGGAGACCCGGCTACTTTCCTGCTGCCGCCCAACGCCTCGGCCGCCGACGCGGTGCGCCTCCGCGCGGCGCTAGGGCTCGAACAGCCGGTCACCGCGCAATATGCAAGATGGACTCGGCGGATGCTGCACGGCGATCTCGGAACAAGCTTCAGCCAGGGACGACCGGTCGTCGCAGTGCTCCGCGACGCACTCCCCGTGTCGCTCGCGCTCGGCGGCGCGTCGCTGCTGCTCTCCTTTCTCGTGGGCACGACGGTGGGCCTTGTGCAGGGCGCCCGGCGCGGAACGTACACCGATTTCACGCTCACCATCATTTCCGTCGTGCTCGCCGCCTCACCCGCCTACTGGCTCGGTCTCGCAGCGATCGCCCTGTTCACATAT
>JACMME010000142.1 GCA_014379205.1 Gemmatimonadaceae bacterium | reverse complement strand
TGCGCGGCCTTATCCTGGGGCTGCGGGAACACGTCGGGCATCATCCCCCGTCCCATGGCGTCGGCGAACATTGCCCCCATGAGCATGGCCACTGCGGCTGTTGGGTCGAACTTTTCAGTTGTCCGTCCCTGCCGCTTGAGGGCGACGAGATATTTGCACAACTCGTTCGACGCTTGAATCGGAACGGAGCTGGCGCATTCGGACATTTCGGGTCGCTCTTCGATCTCACCCATCGTCTTACGGATGATCGAGCTCCGATGTCTCAAATGCTGGATGAACGACTCGCTCCATTCGGTCAGCTCCCGCTCCGGATCGGACGGGATCTCGGGCAATTCCGCCAAGCCAGCCGAGTCCGTCATGTGCATCATTGCTTCGCGGAGCAGCAGTGCTTTGGACCCGAACTGCCGGAAGATCGTGATCTCGTTGACGCCCGCTGCCTCGGCGATGCGCCGAGTGGTTGAGCCACGGAAACCGTGCTGCGCGAAGACTTCGGCGGCAGCGGCAAGGATTTCATTTCTGCGGTTCATGGAGCGGATATTAATGAGTGCCCACTCCAGAATGCAAGTAGTCACTTACTTACACATTCGTTTCCACAAACGGGTATCAGGAGGTTCATTTGGCGAAGCCGGCTGACTTGGAAAGTGCCTTCAATACAGCACTTACGCTGGTTCAGCGCTCCGTTGCTTCCGGAATGAAGACCTCAGACGGCAGCTCGGCGCTTGCCCATCTGGAGAAGCTCGAAGAGGAGTTGAGAGCCCAGCGGGCAAAGGCGCTGGAGCGTGGCTCGCTCGACCGCGAGTGGTTTCAGAGGACCGTGCGGTGGATCGTTGAATGGGTTCCGGACGACGAGCTTACCCTGGTAGCCGCGCTTGGCCAGATCGTCCGAGCTGCGCCTCTAAAGTAGGCTTCCTGGTTCAGCGCGGCTGGCGTCTCGCCGACGACCAGTGTATCGCGCGGATCTGCCAACCTTTCTCTGTTCGGCTCAATATCAACAACTCAGCCCCTGCGCTGTTGATGTCCCGGCCCTTGAATTTGCCGGTCGAAGTCGACGTCGAGATCAACCAGGCAATATTTCCGTCGCAACTGTATGAGAACGGCGCGCGTTCCCCCTTTACAGCTTTGGCGAACTCGATGTCGGCGGAAAGGTGATGGGAGAAATATTCCTGCCGGCTTTCGACCGTGCCTCCTTCGAGGACTCTCAGGTCGGGAGCCAGGAGCGCGTTTATTCCAGTCGTATCGCCTGTTGACAGGATCTGGTGAAAACGGTTGGCGACACCAACAACTGCAGACGAGTCAGCGGGTCGGCATGCTGAAGCGCTCCCTGCGGGTTGTCCCTGAGCCGGAACGAGAGGCGCCCATGTCCCTATCGAGCCGAGTGAGACAATTCCGAAGGCGAGCAACGATACTTTTCTCCGCGAAGGCATTAATGTTCTCTGGGAAGAAGTGTGTTGGAACCGGCATGAAAAAAGCAGAATGAATGAAAATAACCTTAGCTGCAGTCGAGAATCTGTACCCATAGAATGCCGACCGTGCGCCGTCTTGTAGGAATCGTGACCGGGATCTGTGCCTTCTACCTCACGGTAGGGGCAGTCGACGCACCCTGCAACGACCATTCTCGCGACAGCGTTTCCAGGTCAGGCGTGGCGACAACGCCGCACCACGACTCCCAGCACGAGTTGCCCGCGCAGAAAGGCGAGCAGCCAGATCCCTGCGAGTCGGCAGCGCTTCAATGCTGTGTCGCAATGACCTCGTGCGCAACTACGATCGCCCTTGGCGCAAGCGTCTCAGCACCAGCGTTTCCGATTGCAGCTCAGTTCGTGCCGTCGTTCCACCTCGCACAGCCCCTCAACCGCATAGCGGCTCCCGAACCTCCGCCTCCGAAGGCATAGAGCGCCCGTTGGTGCTCGCGGTCCAGCAGCGTGATCACTCCGCGCGGACCAATCCCGCCGTCTGTGGTTCGCCACAGCGGCTGAATCACTCACTTCGGATGGAAAATGTTTTCGTCATCACGCTGGATCGCCAGTGGCTTTGGCTTGGCGCTCGCCCTTTCACTGGTAATTGCGGAGAAACCCCTGGCCGCTCAGGGGACTGGGCACGACACGGCGCATAAAGGCACGATGCAAATGCCTGTTAAGAAGGCGACGGCCAAGAAGGTTCAAAAGAAAAAAGCTACGCCTACGACCGCCCAGGCCAAAAAGCCTGTCGCTAGCAAAAGCACGGTGAAAACCAGCAAGAAACCCGCACCTGCCCGGGCCGCTGGAAAGAAACAGGCTGCACCACCGAAAGCGCAGCCGATGGCGATGCCGATGGGCGCGGAACCGCATCACGCGCCTGCAAAGGCGCAGAGGCCTGATACCACGCGCCCAGTACGCATTGATTCTGCTCACCACGATATGGGCGGAATGAAAATGCAACCGGCGCCCACGAAGGTCGATTCATTGAAGATGCCCGGCATGAAGCCTCACTCAGCCGAGGATATGATGGTCGGCCCAGCGGGAGTGAGCATGGAAAGGATGGGTTCGGGAACCACATGGATTCCCGACGCGGTAACCCTCCCCTCGCGCAACCGGATGCTACACGACTGGATGATCATGACGCACGGATTCGTCTTCGCGCAGTACGACAAACAGAGCGGAGAACGCGGTGACGACCAGTTTGGCTCACTGAACTGGGTAATGCTGATGGCTACCCGCGACGTCGCTGGTGGCCGCTTTCAGGCTCGGACGATGCTCAGCCTCGATCCGTGGACCGTTAGCAACCGTGGCTATCCGCTGTTGCTTCAGACCGGAGAGACCTACAATGGTGAGCCGCTTCACGATCGACAGCATCCGCACGACTTCTGGATGGAACTGGCTGCTCTGTACCAGCGCGAAATCAACAAGGGTTTGGCCTGGAGTATCTATGCAGCGCCATCCGGCGAGCCGGCACTCGGTCCAGTGGCTTTCATGCACCGTCCTTCAGCGATGGACAATCCGGCCGCGCCGCTCAACCACCATTGGCAGGACGCAACACACGTCAGCTACGGAGTGCTGACCGGAGGAATCTTC
>JACMME010000141.1 GCA_014379205.1 Gemmatimonadaceae bacterium | reverse complement strand
CAGAGTCGTCGTAGGGTCCAATATCCTGAGCAGCCACTGCTGCGACCTTCAACGACTCTGACCCCTTGATCGCTCCGCACTCGTTGCGGCGGTAAACGATTCGTCAGAACTTGGCCCCCAACGAGTCCGGGCCAGTGCCAGTGTCAGTCTGAGTGCCAGTAGCAGTGGCCACTGCCAGTCTCAGTCGCAGGGGTCAGTGGTCAGGAACTGATTTGGAGGGGTGGTGGTTGGTGATCCGCTTGCGCGATGGGAGCCGAGCTTCATCTTCCCCGAATGCGCTATCTCACCTTTGCCCTGGTCGCAGTGACTGCGACAAGCAACCCCTCCGCCGCGCAGACGCCGGGCTCCGACACTTCCGAGGCCCGTCGCGTCTTCGAGGCCAACATCGACGCGATCCATAAACGCGATCGTGAACGATACCTCTCGTACTACCTCCAAACTGATGCGCTCGCTCGCAACGGTCCCGGCGGGCTCGAGCTCGGGTTCGCGAATTGGCCTGCCCGACGCGACTCTACCTGGCCAGATACTCTTATCGCGCGCGACTTGCGCCTCGTGTCCATCGCTCCGGGCGTCGTCTATGGCACTTACCACTATCGGGTGACGCAAGCAGGCGAGACAAGCGAAGGAATATCGGAGAGGGTCTTTGTCAAGAAGTCTGGAGGATGGAAAATCGGGGTTAGCACCGCTTTCGGGCTTCCCGATGGGGCCGCACCTCCTCCCGTCGCGCTGGTTGGAGGAACGCTCATCAATCCCGGAAAGCGTGCGGTAAGCGATGCCGTCGTCGTTGTGCGCGGTGGACGGGTTGTATGTGCGGCCGCGCGGGCACATTGCACGCCCCCACAGAATGCCGAGACGGTTGACGCTTCGGGCATGTTTATTACCCCCGGATTTGTAGATGCCCACGTGCACTATTCCCAGACCGGGTGGGTGGACGGTCGACCCGATGCCTTTGATGCGCGCGCTCAATTCCCCTACGACTCCGTGGTTGCCGCCTTGCAGGAGCGCCCCGACCGGTTCAACCGCGCGTATCTCTGCTCGGGTGTTACCAGCGTATTCGATGTGGGCGGCTATCCGTGGACACTGAGCTTGCAAAAAAGGCAGGAGCTCCAGCTGCATTCGCCTCGCGTCGTTGCGTCGGGTCCGTTGTTGGCCACCATCGATCACTGGGTAAATACCGCCAGCATGCGGCAGTTTCTGCATATGAAAGACGATTCCTCCGTCCGTGCTTCCATTCGCTCTTTGGCTCGTCTTGGATCGAGCGCGATAAAAGTGTGGTATCTGCAGCTTCCAGATTCGGCGCAGCCAGCAGCTCGCGCGCTCTTGATGGCAGCGGGGGAGGAGGCGAAACGAGCAAAGCTTCCACTGATAGTGCACGCTACCCAGCTTGCTCGCGCAAAGGACGCCTTGCAGGCCGGCGCTACTGTGCTTGTACATAGCGTCGCACCCGAGCTGGTCGACGCTGAGTTCATCGCGCTCGCCAAGCGCAACGGTACGATTGTGATTCCCACGCTCACCGTTCTGGAAGGTTATCTCGACGTCGCCGAAGGCCGCTCCCCAGCGGAGCGATATCCACTTGAATGCGTCGATGCGGCTACTCGTGCTAATCTCGAGCGAATGCTTCCAGACAAGGATCGCTCCGCACGTGCGGCGCGTACGCGCCAGCGCGAAAAAAGTGTAAGCGAGGCAACCGTTGCCAACATCCGGCGCATGCGCGAGGCGGGCATCCCGATCGCGATGGGAACCGACGCTGGTAACCCCGGCACAGTCCACGGCCCAAGCGTTTTTCGCGAAATGGAAGCGCTTCAGGCGGCTGGAATGCCGGCAGCCGAGGTGCTCGTCGCATCGACCGTCGTTGCCGCGCGCGCCATGCGGCGCGATGACATTGGGATACTGGAACCCGGTAAGCTTGCCGATCTCGTAATACTGGAGGCGGACCCGACCACCGACATTGCGAACGCCCGCCGGATTCGGATGGTAATGAAGGGAGGGGCATTGTACGGACGGCGGGAATTGTTGCCCGCGCTGAAGCAATGAGCGGCGGCCAGGAAGCGGCGCACGTCCGGGACGACAGTAATGCGTTGGCCCCTCGCGAACCCTATCCTTTCGTTCCGCTCGAATTCGTTCGCATCGCGGCTCCGGATTCGCTCACGCGAGCGCGCGACTTCTTCGAGGAGATGAACAAACGGCGCACGACGCGCCACTTTTCCAGCGAGCCCGTTCCGCGCGAACTGATCGAGTTGGCAATCAGAACCGCTGGAACAGCTCCAAGCGGCGCACACCAGCAGCCGTGGACATTTGTAGCGGTGTCCGAAGCCACGCTCAAGCGGCGCATCCGCGAAGCCGCTGAGGACGAAGAGCGTGTCAACTATACCGGCAGGATGCCTCCGGATTGGCTGGATGCCGTCGCGCCTCTGGGCACCGACCAGAACAAGCCGCACCTCACGGATGCGCCATGGGTCGTAGTGGTTTTCCG
Organism: Gemmatimonadaceae bacterium; assembly: GCA_014379205.1. Lineage (GTDB taxonomy): Bacteria > Gemmatimonadota > Gemmatimonadetes > Gemmatimonadales > Gemmatimonadaceae > JACMME01. The sequence continues at coordinate 7,336 of JACMME010000141.1, read as the reverse complement.
CCAGATCTTCGGACTCGCACAGGACGGAGGCAAGCGGACCTACTACTACACGCAGGAGTCCTGCGGCATCGCCGTTGGGCTCTTCATTTCTGCGATACATCACATGGGGCTCGTCACTCTTACTCACACCCCAAGTCCGATGGGCTTTCTGGCGACGCTGCTAGAGCGTCCCGACAATGAGAAGGCCTTTCTTGTGATGCCGGTGGGCTACCCAGCCGCGAACGCTCGAGTTCCGGATTTGCGGCGTCGCTCGCTCGAGGAGATTTCCATCTGGAAGTGACGCCAGATGCTTTCATGGGAGCGAAACGACACGGCCGGCATCTCGAGAAGAGATACCGGCCGTGTTGTTCAAGTTTCTGCAAGGAGAAGAAGCGGTCAGCAATTCACCACTTCCCACATCCCGATTTATCCCGTGGAATGAGCCCGAAATCTGATTGCATCCACCGCTATCACAATTTCCAGCTCAATTCACCTTGCTTACGTCGCAGTTCGCAGTTCGAGTTCGCAATCCGCAATCCGCAATCCGCAATTTAGATCAATTGCATCCGTTGTTCGGAACATCACCACCGCGAATTAGGCACTCGGCCTGTGGCACGGGCAGGTTGGTTACTATCTGATGCGAGGCGAGATCGAGAGGAAGCTGGCTCAGCCGTCCGAAACGGCGCAAGTCGATCCACCGATGTCCCTCGAAGAAGAGCGAAAAGCGGCGTTCGTAAAGCAGCGCGTCAATGAACTGTGTTTCGGTAAACGCGATGCCAGCGGCTCCGTAGGGCGCAAGACCTCCCGACACGGTGCGGACGAGGTCCAGATCAGCGATCGCACCGGCTTTGTCGCCCGTGAACCATTTCGCTTCCGCACGAAGGAGGATAAGCTCCTCGTTCCTCAGCACTGGGAGCGCGGCCGCCGCTCCGGTGAACTGAAGATGATCAAAAGTCGTACGGACGCCGATTGTCGGCGCAGCCGCGTTTCGGCCGGCAAACGCGGTGATCTTGCGCGTAAAGCGAAGATCTCTCGTTGCGCCATTCGACTGCACGCCGGAATCCACCTTGAAGTGCGCGACGATTGCCGCCACCCCCGAACGCAGAGGGTTCTGAACCTCGTTCGCCGCCGTCGAGAACGGACGGAAAACTCCAAGCGATGTGATATCCGCAGGAGTGGTGCTCAGAAATGACTGGCTCAGATTCGTCAGTGCGGTAGCATAGCATGTGGCGCTTCGCGGAGCACCGCATCCCGCTATTCCGAGCGAAGCGCGGTACGCGTTCACTCTGGCCGCGAGTGCCCGGTTTACCCTGCGAAAGTTTGCGACCGATGTAAAGCTCGTTCCAGTGGCGCCCGCGAGTGGTGCGGTGAATCCGGCATCGAAAGCGAACGGAAATGCCGTTCCGCCGGTGCCAAGCTCAGCGTAGGCCTGGTCAAGGCGCCCGATGATGTGGTTAAACACCGAGTCACGCGATACGAAAGGCGAGATGGCTCTTGGGTCGGACTGCACCTCTACCACTGCGCCGATTTCGTTGCGCGTGTTGATGATATACAGCAGCATCCACGCCTCGTACGTGTGCGCGAAGCCAAGCGCGGCGCTCTTCTGCGCGGCCGACAGCGTGGCGTCGGAAGCCCCCTCCACAACCTGAACAAATGTGAAGATGTTGCGCAGGTTGACGTACGGCCCGGCCCAGAGCGCCACGCCTCCAAAGCTCTTGGAGTTTACCGTCTGAACCCAACCCGAGTGGTTGCGCCCTTCGGTCGGAGTGTAGTTGTAAGATTCGCGGCCAAGAATGCCTGTTCCGCTGATATATCCACCAATGATGTCGCGGTCCTGGCGCAAAATGCCGGTCGCCAGAAACTGGATCGCGCTAAGCGGGTCGCTGGAAATCTGGCCGGAAGTGGGATTCTGATAGTCCGGCACTATTAGACGATCGCTGCTGCACCCAGCGGCGAGGAGCGTTAAAGCTCCCGCCGTCAGGGTGCGAGTAAATTTATGCTTTATCAAGGCAGTCCTCGAAATTCTCAGGTTTGTTTGAGTATGTGATCGCATCGCCTAGAACCCCACGTCGACGCTGAAGAAGAAGCTGCGCGTGGGCGGGTACGGTGCGAGATCGACGAAGCGAACCACGTTCTGGTTCCCGAAGTTGTTGACCTCGGGGTCCAGGCTCCAGTAATCGGACCAGATCGCCAGGTTGCGCCCGCTCAGGGTAAGGCGCAGGTCGCGCGCACCACCCGGGATTGCGTTGACGAAGCGCTGCGGCAACTGGTACGACAGAGTCACCTCGCGAAGCTTCACAAACGACCCGTCTTCCAGGTATTCGCCCGCGTTGTTGCCCGCGTTCCAATTGTTGTAACGGTATTCGCCCAGCGTGGCGCCGATGGAGGTATCCGGCGAGGCTTCGTCATAGTCGTAGGAGTTGGCTCCCTCATCGAACAGGTTCTGGGTCATGTTCGACAGATAGCCACCCTTGCGCCAGTCAAAAAGAACGTTGAGCGTGAGCGACTTGTAACTGAAGTCGTTGCCGAACTGCATGGTGAAGTCGGGCGCGGAGTCGAACAGCGCCGTGTCCACTACGGTGCCATCCTCCAGAGTTCTGTTCCCCCAGATCATCGTGGACTTGAAGCCCTGCGCGATGCGGCCGCGGCCGTACTGTGCTCCGAAACCGGAGTTGGCGACCACGAACGGGTCGACAGGCAGGCTCTCCACGAAGGACTCGACCTTGTAGTACTGGGTGCGCATGTTCCAGTTGAAGTCGCGCGTCCGGACCGGATTGACGTTGAGGGCGACTTCTATCCCGTCTGTCTTGAGCTCACCACCGTTGATCACCTGCTGCGTGAAGCCGGCGGTCGGTGCGAGTGGTGCATTGAGCAACAGATCGGTAATCGTGCGGTCGAAGTAGCTGAACTCTAGACCGACACGTTGCTTGGCGAAGGTCATATCCACGCCGTACTCCTGCTCCGTCATCTTCTCGGGCTTGATGTTGGGATTCCCGAGTGTAACAGGGGCGCCCACAGCCTGGCGGTCGCTCAGAATACCGAGACCGGTCAACGTCGTGTCGCGGTCAGCGAAGCGCGCCTGGTTACCTGATGTTCCGATTGCAGCGCGCAACTTGATTTCGTCCGCATAGGGGAACGGGTTCACGAAACGGTACGACGCGGAACCGGCGGGCCAGTAGAAGTACTTTTCACGATCGCCTTGAACGCTGTTGCGCTCACCGCGAATACGTCCGGCCAGGGATAGGCGCTCGTTGAACGCGAGCACTTCCTCGTTGACGAAGAACGCCTGTTCGCGCACCGCGGATCTGTTTTGCGCAGGAGTAACTTGGCCCTGGTTGATCAGCTCGATACCGGGAACCAGTCCACGCGCGATAACAGTGTAGCGGTTCAGATCGCGCTCCTCCACTTGTAGCCCGGCTGATGTGGTGGCCGAGCTGAGGAAGCCGAGGAAGCCCTGGGTTGGGGTGAAGATGTGCACTGCGTTGAGCGAGCCGTTGAACTGCCGGCTAACGGCATTAGCCTGGACAGCCGTGCCTGGCAAGCCATCCTCCGGCTCGAACTGAAGGAAGCCAGGGGAGAAGACCTGGCCATCCGCATCGAAGCGGTCGTAACCGCCAATGACGCTCAGCTGAATCTGATGCCGCTCGGTAGCCAGCGGAGTGTACTTGACCGTTCCGCTTGCGACCTGACGCCACACATCTTCGGTGTTCTTCAGGAAAGTCAGGTTCTGGAACGGGTTCGATTCCAGGAAGGGATTGACCGTAAAGGCGCCTGTAGCGTCACGACGGTTCAGGTCGATGACAGCCGGCGAGTAACCGAAGGCATAGAAGGGGCTAATGAACGTGTTGTCGTTATTCGACAAACCGCGATTGGTTTTGCTGCGCGACAGCGTCGCCGAGACGCTGGCCGTCCACTTCGGGCTGAACCCCTGATCGATGTTCATGCGAAGGGACTGGCGCCGGTCGTTCGAGTTGAGCTGCGTGCCACCGTCGAACTTGTTGGTCGCTGAAATGAAATAGCGTGTGTTCTCGGATCCACCGCTGACGGTGCCGACAGTCTCAAATGAAAGACTGTTCTGGCCGAACAGATCTTCCTGATAATCGAAATACGGACAATCGGGGTTGCACTGACTGATAAGCGAAGAATCCGAAGAGAGGGTCCCGAGCGTAGTGGCGTTGAAGCGCCGCGAGCCGAGCAGGCGCTGCGCGTCATACGTCCCGAAGCGCTGTGTCACGTTGAAGCGAGGGGCACCCTGCCGGCCACGTTTCGTGGTGATGAGCACCACGCCGTTGGTGGCCTTGGATCCGTAAATGGCAGTCGCTGCCGCGCTCTTGAGGACCTGGATATTCTCGATGTCGTTCGGGTTGATATCCGCGAGACGGTTGACCGGGTTATCCTGAACCGAAGTTGCCACCGCTCCGCTGGCACGAGATACCGCGTTGATGCCGGTCGAGAAGGCGGAGTTGCTGATGATCACGCCGTCGATCACGTACAGGGGCTCGCCGCTTCCAAGCACCGACGTGACGCCGCGAATTTGAATCTGTCCGCCACCACCGGGAGCGCCGCTGTTCATGTTGATGTTGGCGCCAACGACCTTTCCCTGAAGGGCATTGTCGAGCGACACGGCGGGCACACGGTTGAGTTCCTCCCCGCCCACGGTCGAGACAGCCACCGAGGCATTCTGCCGCGTCTGTGTCGTCGCGGCGCCGGTCACAATCACCTCATCGAGCTTCTGCACGTCCCGCGTAAGACCAATCTCTACCGCCTCTTGCGCAGCGCTGACGCGGACTTCGGCGCGCCGGTATCCGATCGACCGCACCAGCAGAGTGACGTCGGTGGAAGGCAGGGTAATGCGGAAGCGGCCTTCGTCGTCGGCCTGGGCCGCCGCCGTACCGCCGACCATCGAGACGATGGCGCCCGGTGCTCCTTCCTGGGTGGCCGTGTTAAAGACACGACCTGTGACAAAACGGTTTTGTGCCTCAGCCGCAGACGCTACGAAGAGCGTTAGCAGCAGTGGCAGCACGCATGACAATCGCTTGCGCACATGACCTCCTGAGTTGACTTACGGGTGGGGTGATCGGGTGAGAGTCCAACAACGTACCGGACCCGCCCGGGTGGGCGGAGGCTCTTCCCCAAGAAAACGGAGCCGTCCGTAAATCGTGATAAACGTGACGCAATCATGCGTAACGCTCCGGTAACGCTACCGGAGTGTCAGCGGCCTGTCAACGATACGTCAAGAAGAAATTATAGCCGAGCCCAGTACCCACGGACAACCCCCAAGCAGGTAATGCGGAAAACCGCGCTCCTGCGCATATCTCTTGCCTTCCTGAGAACGCACGGCCAGCTTGAGGTAAAGGCGCTCGAAACAGAGCACCACCAGGAGGCAATATGCGAGTTAGCGAGTTAGTGCTGTACGCTTCGATTCTTTCAGTTGCGCTCAGCTGCGCGCCGAAGACCAAGCCTCCATCCGATTCGCCTCCGGGAGATGACACCGAGGTGCTCTACGGTACTGCCTCACTCGAGGTAGTGAACGAAAGTATTTTCGACGTGCGCGTGTTCGTCATTCGGGCGGGACAGTTTACGCGTGTTGGGATGGTTACATCCATGACGACAGGGGTGTTTGAGCTGGGGCCATTCCTCATCGACAGGGAAATACGACTGTATGCGGAGCCAGTTGGCTCGACGGCCCGTCAACGGACCGACGCCGTCTATGTTCGGCCCGGTCAGCAGGTCCGCTTCGGATTGGAGAAGAGGATGCGGTCGCACAGCCTCGCGGTGTATTGAGCAGAAAGTGGAATTGCGGATTCTGCATGCAGGCTTTTTTGTCTTCCCGTTCGCACCTCGGCAACGCTAGCGCATTCTCCAGTTTTGTCCTGTCGCCCCGCAAACGTGCAGGGCCTGATTTCCTTGCCGCAAAGAGCCGGGAAGGTGGCGGTGGCGACCTAGTCCAACGCTTCCGAAAGCCGAGGGCTGCCCGCGCGAAGGTGAACCTGGTCGTGATATCGCCGTCACTGAAAAGCTGAAGAAACTCGTGGAAGTTCGGGAGCGGGCTGACCGGACGGTCAGTAAAACGTTTGCATCAAACTCACAAATCGTCTCGTTCCCGATACTTGGGTTTTACTCCACCGCTACCTCTTGATCGCGGAAGTATCGAAAACAGGCACGTTCTTCGCGCTTCATTTAAGGGTTGGTGGTTCAGCAGCCTATCGTGTCGAGGCGAGCGGCCCGCAGGCTCTGAGGTACCCTCTGGAATATTCGACGCCCACGACGAGGAAGGGAGTACAATGTCACAGTTGTGCCTTCAGGATCGGGGGTTTTATCAGGAGCGATCCAATGTGATGCGCTCGCTGCTCGTATCCCTGCTTTTGCCTGCCCTTGGAGTTACTGCACAATCGCAGGCACCGCAGGTACGCGAGGATCTTGCGCCTACGCTGATTGTCGTAATCACGGTGGATCAGCTTCTGCCGGAATACTTCCAGCGATACGAGGCGCAGCTTACGGGAGGTCTTGGCCGGCTGTATCGCGGTGGGGCTGTGTTCACTAATGCACACCAGGATCACGCGACAACTGAAACCGCTCCGGGACACGCCAGCATACTGTCGGGACGGTTTCCGCGCGGCACAGGAATCGTCCGGAATAGCGCCGGAGTGCAGGATGCCCAGGCTCCTCTGATAGGAGCGCGAGGTCCCGGAGCCTCCCCCTTTCGATTTCGTGGCAGCACGCTGACTGATTGGCTTCGCTCCAGGACGCCAAATACACGTGCGCTCTCGGTATCGGGAAAAGACAGAGGAGCGATTCTTCCTCTGGGTCGCTCCAGGCAGAATGCCTATTGGTACGTGCCCAGCGGCCAATTCACGACGAGCACCTATTACCGGGATACGCTACCGGCGTGGGTTAATGCCTTCAATAACCGAAAGCTTCCAGCGAAAATGGCGGGGCGCGCATGGAAGCCTCTTTTGGCGGAATCCTCCTATCCGGAAACCGACGCCGTTGCAGCCGAGGCTGGAGGAAAGGATTTCAGCTTTCCGCATCTCTTGCCGGCGGATTCGTCACGAGCGACGCAGCTCCTGCCGAACTATCCATGGCTCGATGAAGTGACACTCGAGTTCGCATTGGCTGGAATGCGCAGTCTGGACCTTGGAAGTGATGCGCATACCGACGTGCTCGCGGTATCTCTATCGGCCACGGACTACATAGGGCACGAGTACGGTCCTGATTCCAGAGAAATACATGACCAGATCCTGCGACTTGACCGTGCCCTGGGACGCTTTATTGACACTTTGTACTCGATTCGGGATTCCGCGCGCATCGTAATGGCTCTGACCGCTGATCATGGCGTCGCTCCTCTTACCGGGTT
>JACMME010000140.1 GCA_014379205.1 Gemmatimonadaceae bacterium | reverse complement strand
GTAGCGGTGCTGGTCGACCAGACCTTCGAGTTCGCCATCTTGCCTTAAACCGCCGTATCGGACAGCGCGGTCGGAGCACATCATGAGTCCGCCAGCGACATGATCGTCCGCAGCTTCCCTCCTGGCGTGAGTGCGATCTGAGCGACCCGCTCGACACGCGTTTGCTCCGGCGGCTGAATGAGCCGATCCAGGAAACCGGCAATGCGTTCGCGATCTGATTCTGTGTGCGCCGAGTCGCGCTGGATGACCAGGACGTTGAGTTTGCCTTGCGCGTCCTGGATCACTTGCATGTCCACGACGCTTTCAGCGACGGAAAGCACCACGTCGACCACTTCACGTGGACCCACCAACTCACCTGATCGTGTGCGGAGGAAGTCGTGAGTACGCCCAGCCACACTTCCGAAGACGGGTAGTCCGCGTCCGCAGCTACAGTGGTTGTGATCGGGCGCCATCGCGCGGTCGCCCACGCGGTAGCGAATCAGCGGTGTTGCGTGATTGCGGAGGCACGTCACCAGTACGTCGCCGATCTCGCCCGGCGCGGCCGGAGAACCATCAGCCCGGACGATCTCAGCGAGAATTCCCTCGGCGGGTACGTGGAGCGAGCGGCCTTCCGGACACTCATGCGCGACGAGTCCCGTTTCCATGGTTGCGTATCGTTCATACACGGGGCATTGAAAGGCCTGCTCCATCGCCCGCCGATAGTGTGGCAGGAGCAGATTCCCACCGCTCCAGCACACTCCCGCCGGCGCGGTACGCCCCTCATCGAGCAGAGCGACCGCGACGACATACAGTGCGTTGGAGACGCCCCATATCATGCTTGGCCGACGGTGCTCCAGCTCCCTGAGTAGCCGTTGCGCAACGCCGCTGTCGACAATGGACGGTGCGTGAACGGCGGTCGCGTTGAGCAGAGCTGCACCAAGCGCCTGCGCCATCCCAACGGGACGGCAGCGCACTTCGAGGCGCCATGTTCCGAGCTCTGAGCCCAACCAGGCGCGCGCACGCTCCTCGCCCGCGTCGAGCCAGCGCATCTGCTCGAGCGGCCAGAGGAATTCCACGCGTTTGCCCAGCGACCCCGAGCTGGTTGCGCGTACTCCCCAACTACCGGGTGATCTCAATCCTGCGATGCCCAGTCGCTCCAGGTCGTGCCGCTCCAGCACCGGCACGTGACTGATGTCGGCCATGGTGCGAATGTCGCCGGGCGCGACGCGGGCGGCGCGAAAGCGTTCGTCATAAAACGCGATGCGTTTCGCAGTCGCCATCAGGCGTCGAAGCTCACTCAGTTGCAGTTCGGCGATCCGATCGCTTGTCCACCACTGGCTTTCGAGAAGGGACGCGTACTCCGGGCCCGGCCTCGCAGGGTGCGCATGCCACGCGACACGAGCGAGCGTCTCACGCCACCGTCCGTGCGCGAGGGAAGATCTTGCGTGGTCTGGTTGCGCGATCAATGAAGTCAGACGGTTTCGAGCAATGACTCGCCCGAAAGCCCTGAGAGGTCGGCACTCAGAACGGAGCAGGCAGTCGCGCCGATGTCGGTGATGCGCATGGGTCTGCCGAGAGCGCGCATGCGGGATCTTCCGGGGACCACGATGGCCCAGGCGTCGTCGTTGTGATTGCCGGAGCGCCCGCTGCCAACACCACGCCGCGCAAGCTCGCCGAACTTCGATGAGCTGACGTGGCCGAGTCGCGCGGCGGGACTCTCGCCCCAGAAGACCACGAGATCGGGGAGTCGCTCGTGGTAAGCGCGCCCATTGGCCATATCGGACATGCGCTCAACTCTGCCGATGGTTGGAGCACCATCGGCATCGCGAAAAGTCATCAGTCCATGTGCGATTTCCTGTGACAACGCCTGGACTTCTGCTGCCTCGATTACCCCCTCGCGTTCTCTGCCGCGAAGGTTGATCCGCACATATCCCTTGTTTTCGCCGGGAACAGCCATCGCACGCGTCGTCGCCCAATCGGCGCGCGTGTACAGTCGGGTGGTCAGGTCTGCGACGACACGGTCCGGCAGCGCCCGAGCAATCCACGACCGCCAGGAGGGCGGTATGTTGGAGCGCAGTGACCACACCGGCGCGCGGCCCCGGCTTTGGCCGACTGCCTGTTTCCGGGCAGTCCCGGCAAGAACAGCGTCAAGCATGTCGGGAAGCAGGTCACCGCGACTCGTATTCGGCCCCATCCCAGTTGGAGAGAAAACGATCACGTCGGCATGGTCCGGGAGTGCGTCGAGTACGCGCCCAATAGCCGCATCGATCGCCATGTATACTTCGGCGAGACCACCGCGAAGTCGTTGCTCCGTCGCCGCGTTCATCGGCTCGTCAATCACGGATGCCGGGTCCCATAGATGATGGCCGGCCTTGTGCGAAACAGGGAAAGTGAGCCAGAGCAGCTCGAACGAATCGCGCGAGAGCAGCTCAATTACCTCATTGGCCACACGTCCGGGGCCGGCAATCAGGTGATCCCTCCATGCGAGCAACGATGCCACATTACGCGTGCCGTACACATCATCAAGTCCGGGCGAGCGTCCGTAGCGCCGGGCAAGAGCGCGACGCTCACCCCGGGGCACGGACCGGGCCTGCACCACCATTCTGTCCTCGAAGTGCATGCCACTGAGATAGACGCCCGCCATGCTCCGCGGAGGCCAGGCAAGGAACGGATCGACAATGAGGGATCGGCGTCCGCGTTCGGTGAGCCTTTCCCATATGGTGCGCGGCTTGGGGAAAGCTTGTACGAATCGCGCGCGCTGGTCGGCTGCCGACCATGGGAAAGCCGAATAGAGCCCGTGCTCTCGGACGTCTATACCCGTGCAGAGTGTTGGATAGGTCGACGACTCCAGGAACGTGGCATCCGTGTCAATCGCCTGCCACGATCCGCGGCTGCGGAGGCTCGCCAGCGCAGGAAGCCGCCCGTCTTCGAGCATGCGCTCGATAAGAGGCTGAGCTGAGGAGTCGAACTGGAGGAGAACGAGCATTCGCGCTATTTATTTGGTCATGGTGATGTCATGAGACCAGATCCGATCGAGCCAGAAATCTCGAAACCAAGTATACCGGACGATACCGTTCCGCGCGCGAGAAAAGATCCTGCTCGCGATGCCGTGCCAGGGCAGGAACTGGTCTACGAGACAATACAAACGCTCTGGAGTGCCTGGGCACGTCGGCGCTATCGGGATGAGTTCGATCAGGTTGCCACGTTCTGTTTGTTCATTGGCTATCCGCGCAGCGGTCACAGTCTGGTCGGCGCGATGCTCAACGCTCATCGCAACGCAGTCATCTCTCACGAGCTCGATGCGCCGCGGCTGGTTCTTGCAGGCTGCACAAGAGACGAACTGTACTCGCGGATCCTGTCGCGTGCGGCCTGGTTCAACCTGAAAGGGAACAGGAGTAACTACAGCTACCAATTTCCGAATCAATGGCAGGGTCGGTTCACGACTCTGCGTGTCATCGGTGACAAACGCGGCGGCTCGGCTGCACAGTTGCTTGGTCAGCATCCCGATCTTCTCGACCGGCTGCGTACCACAGTCGGCGTTCCACTTCGCCTGGTCCACGTCGTAAGAAATCCGTTCGACAACATTGCCGCTATCGCGCGCTGGCACAAACTACCGCTCGATGAGAGTGTGAACTTCTACTTCTCGCACTGCGAGACAACCGGGGAACTGGATAGCTCCGCGGATCGCCAGGAGATGATCACCATCCGGCACGAAGACTTGATAAGTTGGCCCGAAAAGACGCTGGCTTTGTTATGCGATTTTCTCGGTCTGAAGCACGATCCGGGCTACCTTGCCGACTGCACCAGCATCGTGTTTCAGAAGCCGACACAGCCTCGTCATCGCACGGCCTGGACCGCCGCGCAGGTGGCGGAAGTCGAGCGACGTGCGAAGGATTTTCCGTTTCTCGACGGCTATAGCTTTGATGCCACTCGAGAACCTTCGCAAAATCACGCCGAGGGCGCTCAGACGCCGGACGCGCGCGATGGTGATCGGCGCCCGACATCATCCGAGGGTCCAGGCATACTTCAGCGCGTGTCCGCCTACTTCCGTCCCCGCGTGCGTGCGTAACCGCGCTCCGCTATTCCGACAGCGTGTGCAGTGGCAGGATCTTGCCGCCTGAAGTGACGAGAGGCGCCCGCCGGACAACAGTGAGCGTGCGGCTCTGCGCCCACAGGTCGACCATCAACTGCTCTCCAACGCCGCGGTTTCGCAGGAAATCCAGAACCGCCTGAACGGCGCGATCGTCGTCGATCTGTCCGACCTCAGGGCTCACCACGAGACTGACCTTCGGCAGGCCGTCCTTCTCCCGTTCCACGAACTGGTAGTCGGTAGGGTGGCCTCCGAAGCGCGCGGGCAACACCTGCTCCACCAGCGCGAGCAGGTCATCTCCGAGGAAGTTCATCCCTTCGCTCGTCAGTTTTTCGTAGCTGCGAATGGTGTGCAGGTGACTGCGGAAAGCGCTTGGGAGTGCGCCACAACCGCAATCGCGATCGACGCGCACGGCATAGTCCCCGCTTTCGACATTGAGCATCACCTTCGGTGTAGCCGGAAGCAGCGTAGTATGGAAGAGCGAGCCAACGACCGTCCCCGGGCCTACTTTCTTGTCCCGCTGGATGGTTGCGATCTTGTCGCTGACGAGATGGACGTCGTCAGGCGAGTCGCCAGCCTGGCAGGCGAGGCCAATGAGCCCGCACTCCACCATGGCGTAGTGGCAAAAACCGAGGCTCCCGCACTGCGCCATGACGGCCGCCTTCGCTTCGGTGTACGGCTCGCCACCCAGGACGAAGATCGTCCCCGCGATGTCCAGGCCGTTGTCGAGCGCCGCGCGGCACGTGCGTACGCCACCGCTCGCGGGAGTTACCAGAATTGCAGGGCTACCAGCCGCGCATTGCTGCGCGAGCCAGGCCGCAACGCGGCCGGCGTCCGCGGCGGGTGTGTACTCCGGAACACGTATCCGCGCGCCGCAGATTCGCGCAGTGGCGACCATGGCTCTCGTGAACATTGCATGTTTGAGAGTGCTGCCGCGAAGGTTGCTTTGCGAAAACCACATTGCCACAGGTCGCCCGAGCTTCGCGTGCATCAACGCGGTCTTGATTCCCACGGCTCCGGGTGGTGCCGGCTGCCAGATCCCCAATGCTCGATTGCTCGCACCCGCAGCCGCATAAAAAATCGCGTGATATGCGCTCTCGTGTTCAAGGAGGTTGAGATCCACCAGAATACGGCGTGGACTGCTCGTTGAACCCCCGGTTTGCGCCTCGTACTGCCGCGTAGTCAACGGGTTGTCGAAATCTTCGGCGCGTACGTTCAGCTCGAGACCCGAGCGGACGATGGGGTATCGACCCTTGAACTCTTGCAGCGTCACGTGTACGCCGGCGCCGTAGAGGTTTTCCAGTGTTGCATCGAGTCCGACCTGCGACAGCATGGACAGGACGTCAGCGAGGGTGATGCCAGCCCACTCCAGCAGTCTTCGATAGGGGCTCGCCGGATTTTCAAACACGGCGTGCTGCATGACTTGGGTGAAGGTCTGCTCTCTCGCCGCCAGCTGTAACTCCAGAATCCGGCTTGCGCCTGCCAGATCGAGTCGACGTTTCAGGAACACCTGCAGGCCTCCCAGGAAACCGGCGGCGGCTCGCAGCTCATGGGTCCAGTGTGTGGCTGACGTCTGCATGACGAACGCGTCCTCGTTGAGCGGCGACAGTGACCGTGGACTCTCCAGCCTCATGGCGATGGAGGCGATCGTGAATTACAAGATGAAGGTCGTTGTCCGAAATCCAATGAGGAACTTGGATCCCTAATTGGTAATGGCGTTGAGCTCCGGGCGCTGTCGGAGCTTGCCCCGAAGCATGCGTCCCAGCGCGGCCCAATCGACCCACACGACGTTCGCCAGAAGAAACGCCATGTAGTTGATGCCCATTAGTAGTTGGATCCCGAGCTGCAGTGCGATCACGCCAAGGACGAGCCACGGACGCAGGCGTCTTACGAAAAGCGCGAGCGGATAGCCCAGCTCCAGGGCCACAGTTCCACCTGCAAGAAGCCGGCAGAGCCAGGGGAATTCGGCAATGGAAGCGGCCCAGTTGAGAGGAGGGGTGTGCGTGTACTGCTGCGCCATGAAAAGCCAGCGCAAGTTGTCGGTCGTGATCCATGCAACACCGGAATGGCCCAGCTTGGCGCTGCCCGCGGTGAAGAATGCCAGCGCGAGAAGCACGCGCGTCAGCGCAAGCGGCCAGGTGTACTCCCCAGAAGGTGCGGGCGGCGGCAGCAAGCGGCGGCGCGCGAGCAGGGCGTCCAGCGAAATTGCGTCGGTCGAGCGCGCGACCCAGAAAACGAAGAGCAGGATCACCGGAAGGCCGATGTCGTAGTTGTGTTTTACGAACGAGCCGGTGAGCCCGAGGACGTAGGCACCGAGCACGGCTGCAATCCCGAAGCTCACCTCGCGAAAAAAGCCCAGCGCGCCCATTACGAGCGAGACCTTCCACACGACGCCGAGGACGCTCAGTGTCCTGGCGGAAGGGAGCGGTCCGAAAAGCTCGATGAACCATACCGGCGTCCAGGAGTCGGCCGGCCAATACGCCCACTGTGCGACATCGTAACTGAAGAAAAAGCAAAAGAGCCCGCCGTAAAAAATGATTCGGCAAACGGCGAGGTTGGTTGGCGCGGACGGAGCAAGGAAGAAAGTGCGCACCATTGCACGCGCGTTCACGGCGCGGTTCCGCGAGTGATTTCAGTTACTCTACGGGTGTGAGGCTTTGTGGCGAGCCGGATTGTATCGCGATAGATCCGCACGGCCGCGAGCGGAGGTCCGTCAATTTCGCCCACGGCGCGTAGACGTTCGTACTCCGCCCGGATCGCGGTGGCGATACGAGTCAGGCGCACGGGGGCATCGGGTTGCCGCCGCGCGTTCTCGATCACGACATGCAGATGCAGTCCCGCAGGTTCGACCCTTACCGGCAGCGGCAACTCCAGGCTGTCTCCCGTAACACCGACTGCCCGCGTGATCGCTGTCGTCGCGCCATACAGGCCGGAATACATGGGGTAGTGCGCGAACGGCCACAGCAAGCGACCACGGCCAAGCGCCCCCAGCGAGAAAACCACCGGCAAGACAAACGTCGCCGTTACGAGGACGGTGCGGCGGCGTGTCATCGTTCTACATCAGCCGCAAAGCGAGTGTCACTGCGTGCGATGCGCCGCAAGTTCTGCCACAACAGAATCGAGAATGGCTGCCGCCTGACCAAGTGTCACAAGATGAGCAGGTTGCAGCAGTTTCAGCTGGGCGGCCAGGCGTGCGACCCGGCGGGCACGCCCGCGCCGCATCACGCTCACCCCCTTTTTGGTCGCGCGAATGCGAATGAGTCGCGCATCAACCTCGTCTCGTTCTCTTTCCACTAGTCCACCACGCTCCAAAGCATCAACGAGGCGGCTCATGGTGGGCGGACGCACCTGCTCGGCGGCCGCAAGGGCGCCAAGTGTGAGAGGGCCAGCGAAAACCGCCACGGACAGAGCGGATAGACGCGGGGCGCTCAATCCAGTCGCGTCGTCGGCGCGGCGGAGCTGCCGCAGCAAATGGATCGCCGCCGAGTGTACCCGATCCGCGATTGCGAGATGGGTGGAGGGGTTATTGGGTATTGCGGATTTCCCGGTCATGATAATATTATTATTAGTTAGCTAAGCTAACGAAATGTTGTTTATGGTAGAATGTCAACTTTTACTCGCCGAGAATCCTCATGACTTCCATGGCTTCGGAATTTAGCCTGTCTCGAATCGGCCAGATCGCGATCGTCGTTCACGACGTACCGAAGGCGACCGCGTTCTATCGCGACGTTCTTGGCATGCGCTTTCTGTTCGAGTTTCCCGGTCTGGCGTTCTTTGATTGCGATGGAACGCGGATCATGCTCTCGCTCGCCGAAAAGCCGGAGTTCGATCATCCGAGCTCCGTTCTGTATTTTCGGGTCGACGATATCAAACGAGCACATGAGATTCTCGCTTCGAGGGGCGTGCAATTCGACGATCAGCCCCATCTGATCGCACGACTGCCGGATCACGATCTGTGGATGACGTTCTTTCGCGATGCCGACAGCAACGTGCTTGCGCTGATGAGCGAGCTTCGGGGGCTGGCGCGAGAGCCCGAAATACCGCCGGCAAAAACGTGAATAACGAAAGAAAGTGGCGCAGACGTCTTAGGCCCGTTGAGACACAACAGATCAGAAAATAAGATGCGGTGCGGACTCACATCACCGTTGCCTACGGGGAGTCAGCCGATCCGCAGATCGCACCCCGCGAGCTCCGTGATGAAGCTCGCGCCAAACGCCGTTGACGGCGTGTGGACACCAGGTGTGATTCTGTCGTGAAGCACTCGCCGCATGCATTCTACCGCGGCTGCGGCGGTGAGCTGATAAGCTTCCGGCGTCTCCAGAGTGCCCTCGACGCTCTCACCGGAAGAGTTGTGCACCTTGCCCCAGAGATGCGTCCGGGCGACCGCTCGCATTTCCTGGCTCGGTCCCGAAATCCGATTGTCGATCCGGTGTGATAGCCACCGCCGGACAGGTTCTGACCTGAGAATCGGTGCGACGTATCGCAGTGAGCGCATGAACATCACCTGTCTGCGTGGTGCTGCCGCGAATACGATGATGTTGGGAATTCCCGTCGAGCGAAAAGCGGTTGAAACGTCTCCCCAGGGAATGCTTACCGCATTCCGCACCTTGTCTCGGAAGGCTATCTGGGCAGTCCGCCATGCGATGGGTACGCGGCGAATTCGTCCATGATCGCGAATCGCGCCACCCAAGCCAAGCCCTTCGAGCATGGTCCTGGCCGTGCCCCTGCTCATGCTGCCACCAGCGAATGCCAGCTCGACATGCGTCGCGCCGGGAAGTTTCTCCGCGAGACTCGCTGCCAGACAGTCCGACGGCACCACATCGAAGCCTACTCCTGGCAGGATGATTGTGCCGGCCTGAATGGCCCGGTCATTCTGCTTCGCGCAGTTCTCGAAGACGGCGATCTCTCCCGTTATGTCCAGATAGTGCACTCCGCTTTGGAGACATGCCTCGACTACGGGCGCGCTGGTAGCGGAGAAGGGCCCGGCGGCGAGAAGAATTGCAGTAACGCCCGCAAGCTGCGCCGCAATTTCCCTGGAAGAGCTCAGTGAGAAGGTGCGGTGTGGAAGCCCAAGGCGCTTCGCGAGTGGAACGATCGCTTCGGCCCGGCGACCTGCCAGTACCGGCCGCAAACCGCGCGCGACCGCCTCGGCGGCGATCAGCTCACCTGTGTACCCGTTGGCGCCATAAAGCAACCAGTCACCGGCCACGGTGAAAAATTCAGATCATGGACTACGGGTCGCCTGCTGCTTGCTGCGCACTTGAGAATCAGGCGTGGACAGGTCGCGCTTCTTTCCGCCAATGAACCACGTGATCGGGATGATAAAGAGCGGCGTGAGGAAAAGACCGAGAAGCGAGTTGATCCAGATAAGTCCTATATAGAATGCGCTGAGGCCCAACCCAACCCAGATCGTGCCGAGAGGTCCGTGTGTTTCCAAGTGTGACTCCTCAGATTCGCGTTCGAGCGGAAGCTAGCGAGCGCTGGCCGAAATGCCAGCGCCTGTGCGCCGATAGTTTCCATTACCCCGGGGCGGTGGACCCGCCATAAAGGTAGCTTGCAACATGATGGAAGAGTCTGTCCGAAACGAGATCGAGACGGCCGTGGCGTCCGCCCTGACCGGCTACGATCGGGTGATTCTTGCGGTCTCCGGCGGGAGAGATTCGATGGTCATGCTGGCCGCGGCGGCCGCAGTGTGCCATTCGCGGATCATCGCGGTTGCAACTTTCGATCACGGCACCGGGAAAGCGGCAACGGCAGCGGCGGACCTCGTGCAACGCCATGCGCGCCATCTTGGATTCTCGGTCGTGCGAGATTGCGCTGCCGGAGCGGTGCGCGGGGAAGCAGCCTGGCGCGCGGCGCGCTGGCACTTTCTGCGGACAGCCGCGGCTTCGCACGATGCGCTGGTGGCGACGGCCCACACCGCGGACGACCAGATCGAAACAGTCTTTATGCGCGTGCTCCGTAACGCAGGAGCGCGGGGAATTGCCGGCCTTTACGCAAACAGCGGTATTCTTCGACCCCTCCTGAGCGTACGGCGAACCGAGGTTGCGCGGTACGCGACCGAAACGGGTATGAGCTGGGTGGAAGATCCAAGCAACGTTTCAATGGATCATCTCAGAAATCGCGTGCGCCGGGACCTGCTACCGTCGTTGAACCGAGTGCAACCCGGTTTCTCGGACGCCTTGCTCGGAATCGCCCGCAGGGCCGCTGATCTCCGTCAGGAACTCAACCATTTTGTGGATCGTGCCGTAGTGTTCTCAGCAGGCCGCGGTGGAATGGTGATTCCCAGGGAAGTGTTAGTCGTCTATGATGTAGAGCAACTCGAGCTGCTTTGGCCCGTTTTGGCGGCTCGTATCGGGGTGATACTCGACCGACGCGGAACTCGCCGTTTGAGCGCGTTTACAATTCATGGGGCAGCAGGTACGCGTATCCAGCTGTCCGGCGGGTACGAAGTGGTCCTGCACAAAGGAACGGTGTGCTTGCGCCGCTCCGGAAATAGCAGGTCGGCGCGCGGCAATATTGCATCGAATGCGCTACCTTTGGGAGAGTCGGTTGACTTGGGCAAATGGCGAATCTGCCGGCGGCATGGTAAGGAGAATGCCGGCAGTTGGATGGCGGAGCTTCCAGACGATTCACCGTTGGCGGTCAGATCATGGCAGCCCGGCGACCGAATGGTTCCAAGGGGAGCGGTTTCATCCAGGCGGGTGAAGGGATTGCTGCGGGACGCGGGAATCGATGCAGGTCGCCGCGTTGGTTGGCCGGTAGTTCTGAGTGGTGTTGAGATTGTCTGGATTCCAGGAGTTCGTGTAGGTGGAGTAGCAACCATTCGGCCCGGAATCGTGTATGAATGCGAGTACGTCGGTGGTTGATCCGCGATTGGATGGCCGTGCTGTAAAGCGCATTGTCTTTGACGCGCAAACGATTGCCCGACGTGTTGGTGAGATGGGAAATGAGATAAGCCGGGCGTATCCGGACGGCCATGTTCTTGCGCTGGGCTTGCTCAAGGGAAGTTTCATTTTTCTTGGGGATTTGGTGCGACAGATTACACGTCCGCTGCAGGTGGATTTCATTGTTGCGTCGAGCTACGGTGATGCCATGACATCGAGCGGCGATGTGCGACTGGTTTATGATCCCGAGACAGAGCTCGAAGGCAAGCACATTTTGCTCGTGGAAGACATCGTGGACAGCGGCAAGACGATCAACCGATTAATGGATCTGCTCGGTGCGCGGCGCCCGCGATCGCTGGATATTTGCGCGTTGTTACACAAGCACGCGGCCACGGAACTGCGTTTTCCGGTTAAGTTCGTCGGATTCGACGCCCCTAATGAGTTCCTGGTCGGGTACGGTCTGGACCACGCCGAAAATTTCCGGCACCTACCCTATATAGCGAGTCTGCAGTAGATGCCCTCTTTACCGCCAGTTCCACCAAAAAAGGATTTCAACTGGAAGAAGATATCCAAGAACGCTTCGCTCTGGATACTCATCATTCTGGTACCGGTCGCCTTCATGCGGCTTACGAACGCCGGATCAGATCAGGCGCCGACAATCAAGTACAGCCAGTACGATCACGAGCTGGAGCGTGGCAACGTGTCGCATGCCGTGGTGCACGCGGGCAAGTCGATCACGGGCCAATTCCGCGAGCCCGTAGGTGTGAAAGGACGCGATGTCCGAAAGTTCAACGTTCAGCTTCCGGTGCCGAACTCCGACGCGGAGTTCGAGAGGCTGCGCAAGGCGAACGTGGAGCTCGCAGCGGAAGACGCGCGGCCATCTCTGCTCGCGATTTTCGTGAATGTGCTCCCGTTTCTGCTTTTCCTCGGGCTCTGGTTCTTTTTGCTGCGCCAGATGCAGGCCGGAGGCGCGAAGGCGTTCTCTTTCGGGAAGTCCAAGGCCAAGCTTCTGACTGGCGATACTCCCAAGGTAACGTTTCAGGATGTTGCCGGGGCTGATGAAGCCAAGGAAGAGCTTCAGGAAATCATCGAGTTCCTCAAGGATCCACAGAAGTACACGCGGCTGGGCGGGCGCTTGCCCAAAGGCGTGCTTCTCGTAGGGCCGCCTGGAACCGGAAAAACACTGCTCGCGCGGGCGGTGGCGGGCGAGGCAGCCCGTCCGTTCTTCTCCATGTCAGGGTCGGATTTCGTCGAGATGTTCGTTGGCGTGGGCGCCAGCCGTGTGCGAGACCTGTTCGAGCAGGGGAAAGCACACGCGCCGTGCATCATTTTCGTGGATGAGATTGATGCGGTAGGACGTCACCGCGGCGCTGGTTTGGGCGGCGGCCACGACGAACGCGAGCAGACGTTGAATCAGTTGCTCGTCGAAATGGATGGCTTTGAAAGCAACGAAGGCGTGATTCTCATAGCCGCCACCAATCGCCCCGATGTCTTGGATCCGGCATTGCTCCGGCCCGGACGCTTCGACCGCCAGGTGGTAGTGGATTTCCCCGACCTTAGGGGACGCGAAGAGATTCTTAAGGTCCACCTGCGCAAGGTTCCGGTTGGGGACGATGTGGACGTGACCGTCCTTGCCCGCGGTACGCCAGGAATGTCTGGAGCCGACCTCGCCAATCTCGTGAACGAATCAGCTTTGCTCGCGGCGCGCCGCGGTCATGAAAAGGTTTTCTTCAACGATCTCGAGGAAGCCAAGGACAAGGTGATGCTTGGCGCGGAGCGCAAGTCGATGGTGATGAAGGAAGACGAGCGCCGGAATACCGCCTATCACGAGGCAGGTCACGCCGTGTGCGCCATCAAGACGCCCGGTTGCGATCCGCTGCACAAGGTCACGATCGTGCCGCGAGGCCGGGCTCTAGGGCTTGCGTTCACGCTTCCGACTGAAGACCGCTACTCGGTCACTCGGCAGCAGCTCGAAGCAATACTCGTCATGACGTATGGTGGCCGTGTCGCAGAAGAGATGATCTTCGGTCACGACCGTGTTACGACGGGTGCCTCGAATGATATCCAGAAAGCCACGGGACTCGCTCGCCGGTATGTGTCCCAGTGGGGTTTGTCGGACACGATCGGGCCGGTACTTGTGGGCGATAACGAGCAGGAAGTCTTCCTGGGTCGTGAGCTATCGCGGCATCGCGAGGTTTCGGAAAAGACCGCTCAGCTCGTCGATGCGGAAG
>JACMME010000139.1 GCA_014379205.1 Gemmatimonadaceae bacterium | reverse complement strand
TCGGTGAAAAGGTCGTTGCCCCCTGCGCTCAGGAGGATCGCTTCGGACTTTTCTCTTTGGGCGATCGCGGCAATGCGAGCGAGGTTTGCTTCGACCGCAACGTTCTCGAGCGTGTCACCCGATTTCTCGAAGCGCTTGATGCCCCAGATTCCCTCGCCGTCCAGGAAGTCGATGACATTGGGGTGGGGCGGGTAGTCGAACCACGAATCGCCTTCGGATATCAGTCGCCGCAGGCCGGCGCGCTTGCAGCTCGCGTATCGGCGGTCGCGCTCTACTGGATCCCACGGCTCACCTGGCATAGGAGTCCTCCGATGCCAACACCGCGAAAAGACCTCCGCAACGCAATGCCAGTTTCATTTCACCGGGATGCCTATTCCTTATCACGCAGGACGCAATTGGGGATCGGCGTTCGCCAGCAAGCGATGTCCACAGGTAATGATATGAAATCGACAGTTGGGTGAAAGGAAACTGACATTGTCGCCTTTCCGATTCCGGGGTACGGTTGTCTCGGCCTTCTCAGCGGCGGACCGAATATGTCAGTGCTCCCTGCATACCATGCACTGTGGTTGGCCGGTCTTCTAGTCGGCCTGTCACTCTCTGCGCAGAGTCCCGCTTCCCAGCCGACGTCGGTGGATCCGCAAGTTCCGGCCAGTGCGAACCAACCAAAGCCGATGCAAATGTCGCTTGACTCAGTAAGAGTCCAAGCGGTGGAGCGCTGGGACAAACAGACTGATGACAGGCACAGGAATTCAGTCGCGGCCGGGCTTGGTCAGATCATCGTCATTCACGTAAAAGGGTTGAACGACCTGGTGGATATTGCCAACTGTCGCACTGAGGATGGCACACTCGTCGAGAACTGTCGCGAGCAGCAGATCGCATTATTTCTCGATGGCCGTGAGATGAAGGGGTTACAACCCGAGTCTGGCGCCCCCGAAGTTGGAAACACGGATAGTGGAACTGTGCGGTTTCATCTGCAGCGCACGCCGGAGACGGACGAGGTATGGGCAGACCTACTGGGCGAACCGCGAATGGGAAGGAAGTTTTTCCATCGCTCGACAGACGTGAGCGTCGGCCTTGCTGGGTCTTACGCCTTACCGACTCAGGTTCGAAGTATTAAAGGACTGGACAGTCCGTTTCACCTTATTCGCATCCATCCATGGCGGTTCATCATGGGGTCCGCGTTGTTCGCGCTGTTTGTAATCTACTGTTACCGCTTGGCCAGCATGACGAATTTGTTGCGCGAGAGCGGTGATTCAAAGAGTGCCGCGAACACGGCCGGCCAGGATCCACGCAGATTGCTGAAACCCTATAGCCTCGGTCGCTGGCAAATGGCCATCTGGTTCGTGCTGGTCATTGGGGCTTTCGTGTTCATATGGATAGTGACTGGAGCGTCTGATACGATCACACCAACCGTGCTGGCTCTCCTCGGTATAGGTGCTGGGACAGCATTGGGCGCGGCCGCCCTCGATACCCGTGAGACAAACGCCGCATCAGCGAAGCTCGTGACCCGGCTTCGTGAGAAGGCTGACATCAGTCAGAGGATCTCGACCCTGGAGGCCACTGCTGGCTGGGACACTGACCCTGGCAAGGTCAGCGAATGGGCGTCGCTCACTAGCCTTCGCGACAAAGCCGACGCTGACATAGACAAGCTCAAAGCTGTGCTACAGCCACCAAGATCACGTGGGTGGTGGAACGACATCATTCGTGACGAGGACGGCGGTCATAGTTTTCACCGCTTTCAAGTGTTTGTTTGGACAATCGTTCTCGTCTTCCTCTTTGTTTACTCGGTGTGGAGTCGGCTCTCCATGCCCGAGTTCAGCGCTACTCTGCTCGCAATAATGGGAATCAGCGGTGGGACCTACTTGGGCTTCAAGTTCCCGGAGAGTCAATCCTAAGCTCTGTGTTTCTTGGGGGTGTTTATGCTTAAAGCCACAAAGAACGCAGGTATGAGACTCTCTCTAACGATCGTTTTGGCCTCGAGCCTCTTCGGCACCACTACCGGTGTGCTCGAGGGACAGGTCCCTCGGCGCCCGTTAATCGTGTTAGTTCATGGCCGTGGGCAAATAGATAAGGCCACGACGCAGAGAGATTGGGAGACCGCGCTTCTTCGAGGTCTCACTCGAGTGACTGATACTGTTCCGATCACTCAGAGTGACATCGAGTTCGTTTGGTATGCCGATGTACTAGCTCCAGGTGCGACCCAACGATGCCAACACCACGAGTCCAATCGTCGATCACAGCGGATGTGGTACAGCCGCGATACATTCCAAAACCTGTTCACCGCTGCACGGCTTCGACTCGCAGGTATTGCCAACAACGTCGGCGGGGCGTATGCCCTGTCAAAGCTGCCCGACGTAGAGCTGTTTCTCACAGACCTGGGGAAGCGATGCGCTGTCGAGCGGCGAGTCGCATTCGCGCTGCGCGACGCGGCTCGACTTCGCCGGCCCGTCATTCTGGTTACCCACAGTCTCGGTAGCCTCACGACGTATAGTTACTTGGAAGAGCACAACCCAAACGCTGAATACCCTCCATTCGACGTGCGGCACATT
Organism: Gemmatimonadaceae bacterium; assembly: GCA_014379205.1. Lineage (GTDB taxonomy): Bacteria > Gemmatimonadota > Gemmatimonadetes > Gemmatimonadales > Gemmatimonadaceae > JACMME01. The sequence continues at coordinate 2,637 of JACMME010000139.1, read as the reverse complement.
ATATCGTTCGGATCGATGCTGTCGGTTCCCGAGGTCTATCAGGCTATTCTGGGAAGCAGGGTGAAGCCTCCTATTCCGTGGCCGGAGCAGGTGCGTGAGTGGACAAACATTCGCGATCCGCTCGACGCGCTGGCGTTTCCCTATAACAGGCTAATGTCGCTCGACTCAGCGGGTGTTGGACGCTCTAGCGAGATCGTTATCGATACTTCGCCAGGACTGCGCGGGGCGCACGATGCTGCTCACTATCTCGAGCACCCTACGGTTGCTGGGGTGATTCTCGCTGCTTGGTGCGATGCGCAGCCCACCGCAGCAGGTCGGATTCCTGGATGCATCTAGGGAAGTAGCGTCAGATCCGTTAACGGGCGACGATCGATTCGCCGAGCTAGAGCGGGACGGCAGCTAGGCCGCTGCCTGGCTCTGCCGCTTCCAGACTATGAACACGAGCCAGAACAGAAAGACCTGGATCGGCAGTGGCAAATCCGCAGGCACGTCAATGTGTGCGTGGCGGCTGACGACTCTGAGCGGATAGATGCTCCCGATCTGCTTGTCACCGTTGAACAAGCCGAAACGCCGTTTCCAGATTGAGAGCTGACGCAGGACCAACTGCCTGCCAGCCACCTCGACCTCGAATGTGTTCCTGAGCGCGCTTGGCTTGGATGCGCGGGCGACGAGCCGCCCATTGTGCTCGATCAGGAAATAGCCGCTGAAGCGCCCCTCTCTGTACAGCACGTAGGTCCCATCCTTCAGCTCGACCCGGGCTTTCTCGCGCCAGATCGAGTTGTCGAGCTCACCCAACAGCTCATTCTTCTGCTGGAATTGAAAGCGGGTGGAGAAGATGTTCTTCGGGATTGCTTCCAACATGTTGAGCACTCCGCTGAGCGCCAATGTAACGCTATTTCGAAGGACAGCTATCTGCGAAAGTGCTTTCGGGGTCGACGAAGATCATGGGTGCAAATTTGAACCAACCTTCCTTGCCGTCCGCGTTGCTCGCCTTGACCCACCAATCCGTGATTCGCTTCCGAACCATGACAATGCCGGGATCGTCTTGGGGGGTATCCCGCTCGTGAAAAAACCAAACGCCACTCTTGACTCGCCCGTGAAAAAACCAGGTTCCCTCGCCCTCACCGTCGTAGGAGAGTGGAAATAGCGTGTCGGAGGGAGTAAAGAGGTACCGGGTCGTGTATTCTCTGACGCGCACCGTGTCGCGGAAGATGATCTTGCCCGCTTGCTCGACGACCTGATTGCCGGTGATCGTGACGAGTGTATCCAGGCGATTTGCCGTAAACACGATCGGGGCGCCCGGCCGGGGTTCCGACACCAGTGAGATCGACTCACACGCGATCACGGTACCAAAGGTGCAGATCTCACCCGGACAGACGTCGAGAAAAACCATCGGTATTTTCGGCTCGGGATTGTCAGCGACACTGAGTGAGTCGCGCAGCGTATTCAGTGGAGCCGAGTCTGGAGGAAGGTCTTGTGTAGGGGAGCTGCCTGACCCAACTGGTGAGAACGTTGAAAAGCCCGGGCCTGGGCTCGCCGTCGTAGAGATGTGTGGTTCCTCGGGTTTTGCCGAGACGGGCGCTTCGGAGGGAGCGCAGGAGAGAGAAATCACCACGCCGAGCCACAGCACATTCGCGGAGGGTCTCATCCCTCTCAGACGATTTGATGCCGGTTCCCTATACGGGTTTAGAACCCGCCCCCACCCCCTCCGCCTCCTCCTCCACCACTCGACCCGCCTCCACCCGATCCCGACGAGCTCGGACTCGATGACATGCTGCTCGCCGCTGCGCTCGACATGTCGCTGATGCTGTGGGAAAAGCTCGACGCGCTGAAATGTCCCGTGCTGCCGACGTACCAGGTCGGAGGCTCACGGTAGATGTCCTCGAACGCCTTCGCCCACTTGTCCCCGACGCCGAACGCCATCGCGAAGGGCAGGTAGCGCTCGAACATCTCCGGTGACGTAATCATCTTCTTGTAGCGCTCGCTCTCCACTCGGCTCAGAAACTCCTTGAATCCGAGTGTCGCCTCGCGAGCGCGCGCTCCGGCTACCGTGCGGGCGGGCATGAGCTGCGCAAACACGAACATGATGATCGTGCTCGCGAGAGCTGCGAAGATGAGCGCGATCGGCGAGAAGAGCACTGACGCCGTCTTCATGGAGATGACAAAGAGGCCAAATCCGAGAACCGCGACCATAACCGCCAGCACAATCCAGAGCGCCTTCACCTTGTCGGGACGCCTCTGGTAGTACCCGCTCGAGACGAGCTTGTCATAGATCGCGTTGCGGATCTTCGGCAATGACGTATAGAACTTGTCTTGAAGCTCTGACACCTTTACCGAGTATCCGTCGCCGGGCGCGGCGTTGTGAAGCGCCTGGAGGTAGCGCTGCTCGTGAGCCTTGAGTCCGGTCCACTGCGACGAATCGCGAAGGATGTGGATGATGTAGTCGGTGCTCTTGCTCAGGCCGAACAGCTTGCTCTCTGTTTTCTCCTCGATACGGATGAATCCTCGGACCGCGAGATCGACCAGCGTGGCGGTGATGTCATCCATGTCCGCCTTGTTGTCGACGAGCGTGCCGAGCTCCGCCGGGGATGCTCCGGCGACAGGCTCATACTGGACGGCGGTGGAGCCCTCCTTCGG
>JACMME010000138.1 GCA_014379205.1 Gemmatimonadaceae bacterium | reverse complement strand
GCGGTCGAGACCGCTCGCGCAACGAGCCCAGGTCACGCTGAGTGGGAGTACTTCGGATTCGCGCGCCGGCAATACGCTCGGGTTCGCGAGATGGAGCCTTTACTCATCCGCGCGATGACGGACGACCTTGATCGGACAGGCCTTGGGCTCCGCCTGAAGTACCTTTCCGGGGGTATGAGCGACAGTGCTCGAGCGCTCGACGAACGCCACGTGATTCCCGAACGTGCAGGGTATTACCTCGGCGCTCGAATGGTCGAGTCGGCGATTGCCGCGCGGGGCCTGGCATGGGCGGTACGTGCCAGCGCCATTGAGCTCGGCGAATCAAGCCGGAGCACCATCGCCAGCGCGTGAGCCTGCCTAACGGCCCTGGCTACTTTCCGACACAGAAAGTTGAGAAGACCCGTCCCAGGATGTCCTCGACATCGACGGATCCGATGAGCTCGGCAAGGTGGTGTGCCGCCTCGCGTAGGTGGATGCTCGCCACCGAGCTGGGCGGATCGTTGTTTGCCCACGCTTCGCGAAAGGCGAGCAGCTCCATACGCGCGGCAGTGACCGCCTGCCGGTGGCGCTCACGCGTGAGCAGAGGGGCTTCGCCTACCGCCGCCCCGAACCGCTCCGAGAGGAGTGAAGAAATCTTCTCCGTCAGATCATCGAGGCCGTCTCCGGTTAAAGCGCTGACAGGGACGTATTCCTTCGCCTCAAGCTGGCGTGATGGCCGAGGAAGATCGGATTTCGTCTGAAGCACGAGATGGGGCGCTGACGTCAGGTCATCGGCGCGTCTGGACAGCACCACGAGCTCGTCCAACGACTCCGCGCACAGCAGCACGACATCCGCATCTGCCAGATAGCGCTCGCTGATCTCAATCCCGAGTCGCTCAACAATGTCCGTGGATTCCCGAAGGCCGGCCGTGTCCACGAGTCGCACCGGCCATCCCCGAATCTCGACGAGCATCTCGATTGCGTCTCGCGTCGTCCCCGGAATGTTGGTGACGATCGCGCGCTGACGCCCGATGAGTGCATTGAAGAGCGACGACTTCCCCGCATTCGGCGCCCCGCCAATGACGACCAGTGCGCCGTGGTGAAGCATTTCTCCAGCATCTCCAGTCGCAAGAAGGTCATCGAGAGCATCAATGGCTCGAGTCACTCCATTAGCGACACGAGCTCGATCGACCAAGCTTTGGTCTTCCTCTGGAAAGTCGATGTCATAAGCAATGAGCGCTTCGAGATTGAGAATAGCGTCACGGAGCTCGGCTGTCCGATGTGAGAGGCCACCATCGAGTTGACCGATCGCGACTCGATGAGCCATCCGCGAGCGTGCATCGACGAGATCGGCTACTGCCTCCGCTTGCAGAAGGTCCATCCGACCATTGGCCACGGCGCGTCGTGTAAACTCCCCGGGAAGCGCTTGCCGTGCCCCGGCGGAGATGAGCGCGCTGAGCACAAGAGCGGGTACGACGGCACCGCCGTGGACCGATACCTCGACGACATCCTCGCCTGTATAGCTCCGCGGACCCTGAAACCGTGTGACCAAGGCGTGGTCGAGGAGAGTGTCTCCGGTCGGGTGGCGGATAGAGGCGAGATGAGCAACACGCAGAGCGATTGCGCTAAAGTCAGCGATAACGCGTTCTGCTATTCGCGTCGCGTCAGGCCCACTCATCCGAACCACGGCAATTGCCCCACGTCCTGGCGCTGTTGCAATAGCAACGATGGTGTCATCGGCGCGAGGAAGCGGCAACGTGCTCACCACATGCCCTCAGGGTAGAGCGAGCGTCTCGCCAGGCTCCAGAATGCGCACGCGCTCCCGATGCTCATAGCTTGGGAGACGCGCCCGTAGTCGATCAACGGCGTCAAAGGCCCCCGCGCTAACATGGTGGAAGGTACCCCAGTGGAAGGGGATGAAGTATCGCGCCTGGGTCCGCTCGAACAGGTCTAACGCATCAGCCGAAGTGAGATGCCCGCGACGAAACCCCGGCTTCCACCAGGGAGCGTGCCCGATCGGCAGTAGCGCCACATCAAGCTGCCTCCGCTCGCCCGTTAGGTAGTCGTGGACTACCCGATCCGTCTCGTCTGTGAGCCCGGTGTCGCCAGTGAAGAAAATCGAATGCTGTTGCGTCAGGAGCAGATACATGTTTGCCGCTGAGCGCCAGCGGTCAATGGCATACCGGCTGCCATAGTGCTTCGCCGCAGCGGCTCGAATGGTAAGGCCGTGGAGATCGACGCTTTCATCTGGTGCCAGCGGCTGAGCATGGGCATAGCCGCGGCGATTCAGCCACCGGGCAACCGCAGGAGGAGAGAAGAGCGGAATGTCGTTAGGTAGGGCATCCAGGCATGCAAACGAAAGGTGATCCGCATGTGCATGCGTCAGCAGCAGTGCATCAATGGCCGGGAGGTCGCCAATCGCAATGCCGGGCGCGCTTACCCGTGGAAGGAAGCGGCCAAGTCGGGTACCGAAGTGAGGGTCGGTGAGGACACGTACCCCTGCGAGCTCCAGCAAGAGCGTCGCGTGCCCTATGTACGTGATACGAAGCTGCGATGACATCTGGTCCGGCACTGAGAACCCACCCAAAGGTGCGACTGCTATTTCCGCGATGATGTGGCAGTGTGGCGGGCCCGCTCGCGAGCAATGAGCCACTGCTGAGGCAAGGCTGCAATGTTCTGCACGGCATAATAGAGGTTCAGCCCTGAAGCCATGTTCACCAGCGCTACAGTCATGATCACCGGAAACATGTACATCATCATCTTTGCCTGTGGATTCGGGGGCGCGTTACGCATGCCGATCCACGAAAGCACATACATCGACACTCCCATAATGAGCGGGAGAATGTAGTACGGGTCTTTCAGCGAGATGTCATCAAGCCACAGGAAAGAGACACCGCGAAACTCAATGGTGTTCTGAAATACAAAGAAGAGCGCAAAAAGCACCGGCATCGGGATCAGCAGGGGTAGGCAACCGCTGAACATGCTGAACGGACTCATCCCATGCTCTCGATAGATCCGGACCATCTCTTCTTGCTGCTTCTGCGGATTGTTTCCGTACTTTTTCTGAATGGCGGCCATTTCGGGCTGAAGGACCTGCATCTTCAGGCTGCTTCGCATGGCACGCTGGTTGAGCGGCCAGAGAATGATTCGCACAGCGATTCCGAAGATGACAAGCACCCATCCGTATGACAGCCGAAGCGTGTCGTGCATCCATAGGAGCAGCCGCATAACGATTGTCGCGAAGGGCTGGACGACACCTTTCATGAAACCGCCATACGGATTGGCGTGCTCCATGTCCCGCCCGAGTGCTCGAAGCCGCCGCCATTCCTGCGGGCCTGCATAGATCTCGAGCGAAAACCTTCCATTCTCCACGGGTAACACGACGTACGCGTCAGCTGTTGTCGCTGCCCCTCCTTCACGGGAGGCACCAACCAGGTACGCCCGGGAGAATGCCTGCTGGCTACCCTCGGGCGTCAGCAGCGTCACGAGGAAGTACTTGTTTTTACTCGACACCCAGGTGAACGGGCCGTTCTCCTGGCGGCGCTCGCCTGAGTCGAGCTTGGAAAAATCAACGCTGCGAGCATCATCACGAACGGGCTTAAGGGCGAAAGCCAAGTAGCGGCGATCATCTTCAGCGTTTGCCTCCTCCGAACGGACACCTCGTGGCAGGATGACGATGAGCTGCTCGACACTGGAGGGCACAGACCCATTTACCCTGAGTAGGTATCCCTCGGGATCAAGGTGATATGTCAGCGTCACGTCGCCCGCTGGAGTTACACCACGAAATACCAATGAATCTGGCATCTCGCGTTGACCAGTTGTCTCAACGACAAATGGAGTCTGGTCCAGGGCAATCGTGTCCCGCCCGGATACGAGACGGAGTGCGACGAGGGGGGTTGAGTCGCGAACCAGTCGAACGAGACCTGAATCGCGATTTAGTGCCCGATAGTCACGAAGGGTGACATCGATGGGTGTCGCACCACGAGTGCTAAACCGATAAGTCGCCTTCTGTGTTTGCACGATTAGCGTATCTGCGGGACGTGGATCGGCAATCCCGGCTACTTGTGCTGTCATGTCCCGCTGGAGAGGAGGCGCTACCGGGGGTACCGCAGCAGTACTCTCTATAGCTGTGCCCGTCGGTTGCGCCGGTTCACGTGGAGCAGGAGGGAAAAGCATCGAGCTCGCAACAACAGCGAGCCCTGATAGCAGAAGCGCAAGAGCTAAGCGTCTATCCATTGTGCAAGTGAGTCAGTCACGGTACGGGGTCGAATCCGCCAGGCCGGAAGGGATGGCATCGCCCAATACGTTTTACGGCAAGCCAGCTACCCTTTGATGCCCCGTGCTTTTCAAGGGCTTCCACTGCGTATGCAGAACAGCTCGGATAGTAGCGGCAGGATGCCGGCAACAGGGGCGAGAGCACCATTTGATACCCACGAACTACAGCAAGCAGAATCCACTGCATAGCGAGCTACTCGGTTTTTTGGAAAGCCTGTCTGAGTCGCTCCACGGATTTCACCAGGTCAGTCTGCAGTTGTGCGAACGAGGCTGCATACGCCTCGTCTCTCGTCCGAATCACAACGTCCATCGAATCCGAAGCTGGAAGAACATAGAGTCGAACGAGCTCCCGAAGTCTGCGTTTTACACGGTTCCGGTCAATTGCGGTCTGACTTCTCTTAGGAACTACGAGGCCAACCCGCAGATGTGGCAGAGGGGAAGCGATTGCCCGGACGTCAAGAAACTTTGTCCGAGCGCGCGTCCCCTCTTGTAGAACAGCCACAATC
>JACMME010000137.1 GCA_014379205.1 Gemmatimonadaceae bacterium | reverse complement strand
TATCCCGATGCGCGGTGGGAGGAGACGCTCAAGCTCGTCGATGAGACTTCGCCTTACGCCCTCACCGGCGCGGTCTTCAGCCGGGACCGGCAGGCAGTTCGCCAGGCGTCATTGCTGCTGCGGAACGCCGCCGGAAACTTTTACATCAACGACAAGCCAACCGGTGCAGTCGTGGGACAGCAGCCGTTCGGCGGCGCGCGAGGATCAGGCACGAACGACAAAGCCGGCTCGAAGCTGAACCTGGTTCGCTGGATCAGCCCGCGAAACATCAAGGAGACGTTCTCTCCGCCCCTCGACTATCGGTACCCGTTCATGGCGGAGGAGTACGACCAACTACAAAACCAGGCTGCCGGCTGAATGCTGCGGCTTTTCTCTTCGACCTTTGTCGTAGCTTCACTACTTCGTCTAGATCCTGCCGATGGCTATTGAGATACCCCAACGCCTGTGTGGTTCCAAGTCGGCCCAAAATAGAAAATGAAATCCGCGTCGTTGTCGTTCTGGGACTCCAGGTCTATGACCGCGTAAGAGGTTCCAACTCTTATCACATAAAGTGCGATTGTATCTGGAGGAAGAACGGGAGCGTTCGGATCCCATGTTCGTCCGAGCGAGTCCAACGCCTCACCCGCTCTAGCGCATACAACCGGATCCGTTTCAAGCACGATTTGCGATGGGGAGACAAGAGGCAAGGCGAAGCTTGTCCGAATGGGCCCATGCTCTGGAGCCATCATCGCTTGCATCACCCTAATGAAATGTTGACTGTGGGAGTCTGCGGCGCGACAAGTATTCTGGGCTCCCAAAGTGGGGCTGAAGCCTAGAAGCATAACACAAATGAGTGCACTACCAAGGCAGAAATTTCGCATGGAATACCTCCCGATTAAAGACGATTAACCTTGGTATTTCTTCACCCAAGTACACCTGCGCTGCGCGTCGGTACCCCCAGAAAACCGAAAAGGAACCGTAAGGTTAGACGACCAGGGTGGAGGTGGGTCGTTGCGACCAACATACCCACCTGCTTCGACTATGAATGAGGGAATGCCAAGGGCGATCAAGGTTTTCCAATCCTGTGCGCTACCAAGGCGCAATGTGTCGAACGGCACCTTCACTCCTTGTGGTCTTTGTGCTGCCGAAGGTAGAGTATCGGCCGGATACTGCCGCCAGCGGACTTCTGTGCCGTTTTTCAGGCGGGTTGTCCCCGAAGCCCCATACACCGTGTCGCCGGGAATTGACGGGTGAGTGTGCACCCGTGCATACCACGTTGCTCCGGGCTCAGGAGCCGCAGACGAGGACCATTGCGAAGCGGGGAGATTGTACTTCGCCTGAGTGGCAAGCGGATCTTCGTAAGGGACTAATACGAACCCACCGTTCGGTAGTTCCCAAATAACCCCGCCGGATTCATGGCGATTGCCGCGATTACTACCGGGCGTAAAACCGGAATGCTCCGACGAGTCTATGTTCCCTAACCTCAAGAGGTCGAGCAAGCCTTCGCGCACGCTGAAATCGTTCGTCGAATCGTTTAACGCACGCTCCCCGGGCATTTTGCATTGCACGGTCTTCGAGCTGGTCTGCTCCCAGCCCCCAGTGAAAGCCTTCACCACCATACGTCCAGATTCCTGGGGGTAGAAGAGGCACCCGAGCTGCACGCGCGGAGGCGAGAAAGGGCAGTGCCCGTTGGACGTCAAACGAGTTATGTCTGCCCCAATCCATTTCCAAAAAGTGATAACGATGGGGTGTGGGAATTTGCCGTTGCCGACTTGAATCGAATCAGGCGTTCTCGACGCCGTGAATGTGATTCCCCCGTTAGCTGGGAAGGTTGCTGTGTGTTTACTGGACTTCAGTTTATTCAGCACCACTGGGATGGGCTGCACAATTATTTCCGAATAGTCGTACAGGTTTACCTCATGGCATTGAGTACTAGTAGTACTGCACTCATTGAGGCCGCTGGTTGGTAGCGGGCCGCGAATAGCGCGCGGGCTCACCATACCCGCAAACTTTGCAGTATCGGCCTTGCCGGGCGATCCGCACTCCCCGAACCCCGAGCCGACTGACATCCCGACGTGGAGGACGCAACTCGCGGGTGGAGTGCGGGGGTCGCGAATTCCAGTGACGCCCGCTGGGCCGCCCGGTATGTAAGCGGTAGTCGTGGAACCCGGAAGTTTTGGTTTTGCGATTAGCTCAACTGCACGAGAAGCGATCAGTTTCACCCAAGTGTCCCCGAGATACTGACCTAGGTACATAGCTCCCCCGGGAGCCGAGCCAAGACGGTATGTCAGGGGAGCGGGTGGACCTACGGTCTTAGAAACCTGAGTCGGCACTGGCAAACCGCGCGCAACGGGGCCTACTGAATCTCGGCATCCAGAGGCGAGACCAAGAGCGGTTAGGCTCCACAAGGCGAGAACTTTTGTGGTGTTCATCAGTCGGCCCGGAAAACGGTGAGCGATTCGAAGGGCAAACGTTTGCAGTCAAGCCAGATTTGCGAAACGTCGGTTTCTTATCACCCGATGTAGTTTTTCTTTCAAGTGCTGAGCTCGGCGTATCGAGTGCTGAGCTCTATTGGGGAATGCTGTAGAGAGACCACAATCTGCTTGACGGGGTGGCCGATCCCGTGCACGCGCTCTATCTACCATACCGGACCCCCACCTGGCTGCGGTGTTGGGGGAGTGGGTTCAGGGGATTCGCGTTCTACCTAGGTCATGGGCGGAACAACTAACCGTTCGCGCATTGTCCGTTTTCAGGCTAGGTAGATCGTGCGGTGGCAGTGAGACGTTCGTACGAAGTACGAACGTAGGACCAAGAAGTTCTACCTGTCATCACACCGGATCTCCTTGGCGCGTAGACGTTCGAGGATCGCTTGCCGCTCGAGCAAGTTCTCCAAACTCTTCTTCAGAGATGGAATCGTCCCGCTGTCCTTCATGTGCTGCGGCAGCGATCTGGCTACCTCGATCTTCGCCTGCGTCCGCTCTATCAGCTGCTCTACTGCCTCGATGTTGCGGGTGAGAGGGCGCTTACTGTCTTCTTCGGCGGCTGTTCTGGCGCAGATGCCAGCGCCCCCTCATCCCTGCCCGAGATTGCCGGCGTGCTCGGTTCAGCCTGACTCTCTGCCGTTCTGCCAGAGCGCGTGGCTACCGACGCCACGGTCTCCTCGAAGTTCATTACAAGTCCTTTGGCGATCATAGTGCGTCTCAGCTCACTACGTTGAGCCTCTTTCTACCTGCCGAGCAGAAATCGGCCGAAGTCCCCGTGAAGGGTGATGGCGGGAACGAACAGGACGCTTCCATTCCGAATTCCAAGTGCGGAACGGTCGTAGAAAACGCCGAGCTCCGGCGAGATGCCAACGTTGCGCGTACCGATTCTGGCGCCAAAGAATCCGCCGAACGTCGGCGAATCGTGGACTGCGCCCTTATTGATCGGAATCACCTGCATTAAGCGAACGCCACCATACGGCGTGAACCGATCGCTCTCGGCGGCTGACGTGATCACAGTCAGTTCGAAATGCGCGTGATCACCCCAGTTTACGAGTCCGCCACCGAGCATTAGCGCTACCGCGGCTCCCGACGCATCGGATACGCCATTGAGACGGCGCTTGTAGTTGGCGACGATTCCCGCGAACGCCGGCGCACGCACACCGATGTCCGATCGGTCATCCAGTCCAAACCGGACTTCGGGATCGACGCCATATCTCGGATACGAGCGGCTGTTGACGGAGTCGTCGTGCGAATTGGGCACGACGTACATGGACGTGCTGTGAACCGTCGTGCCGACGGCAACAGGTTGAGCGGTGCTGCCGACAGTGAGAGGGATGCAGCCGGTGGTGAGGAGAACGGACAGCGCCGCACCGGCGAGAAAAGCGATTCTTGAATTCATGGTTTCAGCCCGGGGTGAAGGTACGGGCTGAAGCTAGATCGCTCGTGCTGTGGCGTCTTTACGTCGAGTTACGTAGCACGCTTAAGTGCAAGTGCGCCGACAACTTACACTCGTAATTAGAACCTTGCCTCGACGTAAAGATTCACCCTGACGTTCTTCTCGGGGTAGATCCCCTTCGCCACGTCGAAGCGGACGAGCCCGTCCATGAACGACGCCCCGACGCCCGCCCCGCTCAACGGCCGCCCCGGCTTCGAGAAGCTCTCGCGGGAACCCGCCCAGCCAAGGTCGGCAAATAGTATCTTTCTGATACCAACTCCGCTCGTCCCCACTTCGGCACTCGTCAGCCAGAACGCATCGCCGATCGCCGCACCCGCGCGCTGACCACGGACTGTCTGCACTCCGCCGATGAAATACTGTTTCTGGATCGGCAGCACGCCGCCCGATGCGCCTGCCCCGAGCGTCAACGCTCCATCCAGCGCGCGGCCGAGTCCGCGTGACAGCGTCGTCTGGAACGAGCCACGCGCGTAATCGAAGCTGCCGGCCGCGCCTTCCACCTTCACATCAGTCAGCGCACGGAATCCATGTGGGTTGAGTCCGAACGAAGAATGGTGGCCGACTGCGAGGCCGACGATCGTGCCGTTCACCGCATCGATGTTGGTGAGCGGATTCTTCGGCCCGCTCGGGTGCGCGACCGAAAACTCTGATTTCACGTGCGCATCCGTGTGCTGCTCGCCGAAGAGTCTCCAGCTGCGGATGATTCCGTCGTGATCGTTGCCCTTGAGCTCGCCGCCCCAGCTCCGATAATAGAACCCCTCGTCTCGCCCGAAGAGCAGCGCCGAAACGGAGCTGCTGAAGCCGAGCGGATCGCCCCAGTCGTTCGACGCGGAGAGACGTCGGTATGCGCCCAGACTCAGCGTGCGCCTGCCATCCGTCCGCTCGAGCGCGAGCTCGCCGTTCGGCGCAAGATCGGCATAGCCGATTCGAAACAGCGCTTTGGCCGTGTAACCCGCGCCCAGCACCTGGTCCACAGCGATGCCGGTCGACAAACCCTCGATGCGGTTGAAGCGCGTCAGTGACAGCCCGTACGAAACCGTCGGGGGCTGCGGCCCAAATTCGGGCTGCGCTCCGAGAGTCAGCGCCATGTCGACCAGCGCATCACGCTCGGCGGTCCCGAACAGCGTTTCACCCTCTTCGTAAATCGACTTGGGCAGCTCGGGTGATTTCGCCAGCGCCACGGTGTCGCACGGTGTCCGTACGATGCGAAGTCCTTCGCCGCCCCAGTCGTTCACCGTTCTCATGCGCTCGCTGCCGGTCTTGCATTCGCTCTTGCGGCGCTCGCGCCGCGCTGCACGAGAGACTGAATCGGTGGCGGTGTCGCCCACGGCTACCGTGAGCTCCGGAAACGGATCGGTTCCGTTCACGCTCGGATAGCTGTAGCGCTGCTCGAGCTTGAACGTGACTCGCATAAAGCTGACGTTCGCGTCGCCCTCGACGGTTTGCGACCGGGGAAGCCAGAAGCGGGCTTCATGCAAGCCGTACTCGACGGTCACCGCGCTGACCTTGGCCTTCAGCGGAAGGATCATCGGCCTCACCCACCGCGGGATCTCGTCCTTGGGGTCCTCACCATCCACTTCCTTCGCCACCTCGAGCATGTCCATCTCCTGCGCCATGCGGTACACGGCGCGAACGAGCTGACCCGAGGACGTATCGAACCACAAGGACCCGACGGCCACGTTCCATTTCTGCTGGCGCGGACGAATCTTCAGCTCACGCAGCTCGATTCTTCCGCCTCCCGGCAGCTGGAAGCTCACCGAGTCTCCGGACGAGTAGGTGTAATAAGCCTCAGCGCCGGAAGCGAGAGGATGAATCATCTCGTTCTCGCTGACGTCCGCTTTCGCGAGCCCGCCTCCGATCCAGAGCGACTCGCGCCCAGGGACATAGGGGATGTCGCTCTTCGTGCCAAGATCTATTTCACCGTCGCCCATCCCGTCCATCGC
>JACMME010000136.1 GCA_014379205.1 Gemmatimonadaceae bacterium | reverse complement strand
TCTGACCCCTTGATCGCCCTCACTCCCCAACCCCCATCCCCTACTCCCCTGTGTTTCTCATTCCCACTCGATGGTCGCGGGAGGCTTGGAGCTCACGGCATAGACAACGCGATTCACTCCATCCACTTCGTTGATGATGCGACTGGAGATCGCCGCAAGAGTCGCGGGCGGAAAAGGATACCAATCCGCCGTCATACCGTCCTGGCTGGTGACAGCGCGCAGCGCAACGACGTTGTCATAGGTGCGCTCATCGCCCATCACACCCACGCTCCGCACCGGGAGTAAAACGGCGAAGGCTTGCCAGATGTCATTGTACAGGCCGGCTTCCCGAATTCCTTCGAGATAGATCGAGTCGGCCCTTCGCAGAACCTCGAGCGACTCTGGCGTGACTTCACCGAGGATCCGTATCGCCAGGCCAGGCCCTGGAAAAGGATGCCGACCAACCAGCTCCTCGGGCAGTCCCAGCTCACGCCCAACATTCCGTACTTCGTCCTTGAAGAGTTCGCGTAGAGGCTCGATCAACCGGAACTTCATTCCCGGCTTCAATCCACCGACGTTGTGATGTGTCTTGATAGTCTGAGAAGGCCCTCCGTTTGGTGACGCCGATTCGATTACATCAGGATACAAGGTTCCTTGTACCAGAAAATTCGCATCATGCCCGGCCGCAGATGCGGCGTCCTCGAACACATCGATGAAAGTGTGACCAATGCGCCGCCGCTTTTCCTCCGGATCGGTGACGCCGGCGAGCGACGAAAGAAACCGCTCACCAGCGTCCACGACGACGAGATCGAGCCCGAGGTGCGCGCGGAACGTGCGTTCTACCTGCTCGCGCTCATGCGCGCGCAGAAGACCGGTATCGACGAAGATGCACGTCAGCTGGGCTCCGATCGCGCGGTTGACCAACGCCGCGGCGACCGACGAATCCACTCCACCTGACAGGCCGCAGATCACCTTCGAGTCACCGCACAGCTTTCTGATCTTGTCAACTTCGTCCTGAATAAACGCTCCCGCTGTCCAGCTCGGCTCCGCGCTGCAGATTCCGAAGACGAAGTTCGAAATGACCTCCGATCCGCGCGGCGTATGCGCGACTTCAGGATGAAACAGGACGCCATAGATCGGGCGGGTTCGATGCTGAAAAGCGGCTATCGAAGCGTTGGTGCTGCGTGCGGTCACCTCGTATTCAGCCGGCGCCGTCTCCACGTGATCCCCGTGACTCATCCAGACGACCACGCTCTCCAACGGTTCGAAGCCGGCGAAAAGCCCATCAGAGCGCTCAACTACGAGCGCCGCGCGGCCGTACTCCCTCCGACCGCCACGCGTGACGCCGCCACCCTCAATGTGCGCGATAAGTTGCATTCCGTAGCAGATGCCAAGCACGGGCGCGATCTCGAGCAGGCCGGGATCGGCACTCGGCACATCTTCGCCGTAAACGGAGTTCGGTCCGCCACTCAGAATGATTCCTGTCGGCTTCCACTCGCGAACCCAGTCGACCGTACGCGTAGGAGGATGGATCTCGGAATACACCCGCGCTTCGCGCACTCTGCGCGCGATGAGCTGCGTGAACTGCGAGCCATAATCGAGTATGAGGATGCGGCTGGCCATCTTGGGGAGTGGGGGTTGGGGGATGGGGAGTTGTTTAGGGAAAGTTTAGCCACTCATTCTCTTGCACCACGTCACCCCCAACCCCCATCCCCCACTCCCCAACATCATCGCCTCCATTCAGCCTCGTCGAGGGTGAGAATTTCGACTTCTCGGGTATCCAGATCCAGAATTGCCGCAGAGGGTATTCCGTACAACCATCCGCACGCCTCTCCGGGATTGATCATCACCGAGTCTCCCGTTCGCTCCACTGATCGCACATGCGAACAGCCGTGCACCACTATTATGTGCGCGTCGAGGGAGCGCTGATGCACTTCGCCGAGCTCGTGAACAACCAGAACACGATTGCCATCCAGCTCCACGCTGTGCGGAGATTCGTACAGCTCGACGCCCAATCCTTTGCCCGCTTCAGCCCTCAAGCCTTCCCGATCGCCATCGTTGCGCCCGAACACGCCCGCAACCGCGAGATGGTGGTCGAAGAAAGGTTGCAATGAAAATGGGGAACAATGATCTCCAGCGTGCAGTACGAAGCCAATGCCGGCGTCGGCGAAGCGACGCGCGAACTCCGCGATGGCGGGTACGCGGTCATGCGAGTCGGCAATCAGTCCCACGCGCATCAGCCATCCATCCATGTGAGGTTGGTGATCTCGCGTGCGGTCAGGTCTGAGTATTCCTCACGCTCGGTCGCGATAGCCCAGCGGTCGCCGTCGACTACCACTTCGGCGGCACGGGGGCGCGAGTTGTAAGTCGAGGACATACAGAAGCCGTAAGCCCCCGCCGAACGGATAACCAGCAGGTCGTCCGGCTCGGCAGCGTCCATCGATCTGCCGAGTGCGAAGAAATCGCCGGACTCACATACCGGACCCACCACATCGAACACGCCGCGTTGTCCGTTTGGCCGCACGGACTCGATGTGATGATATGCGTTGTAGTGCGACGGTCGTAGCAGGTCGTTCATACCGGCATCGGTGATGATGTACTGCCTGCCACCGCTACTCTTGCGGTACACGACACGCGTCAACAGCAGACCCGCGTTTCCGACAAGAAAACGGCCGGGCTCGAGAATCAGCGTGAGCGGGACGTTTTCGACAATTCGAAGTATCGCCGCGGCAAAGGCCTCAACGTCCGTGGCCAGCTCATCGTTGTAGGTGACGGCGAGTCCACCACCGATATCGAGATAAGCAATGTCGTTCGCACCCTCAAGGCGTAATTTTGCATGCAGCTCGAGCAGGCGCTCCGTTCCGGCTCGATATGGCTCCAGACTCGACACCTGCGACCCGATGTGCATGTCGACGCCGAGCAGGAGGATGTTCGGAAGAGACAGCGCAAGTCGTCCAACCTGGATCGCTTCCGCGTATGGAATTCCGAACTTGAGGCCACGCTCGCCTGTACGAGTGTAGGGATGCGGGGTGTCCACCGTCACTTCCGGATTGACGCGAAGAGCGATGGGAGCAACTGCGCCAAGCTCGCCGGCGACCTCGTTCAACAGCCGCAGTTCTCCTTCACTCTCTACGTTCACCAACAAAATACCAGCCTCGAGCGCATCCTTCAGCTCGGTCCTGGTCTTTCCAACTCCGCTGAACACGATGTCGCGCCCGGTAAAGCCCGCGCGTAAGGCGCGGAACAGTTCTCCGCCTGATACGATGTCGACGCCGGCGCCAAGTTCGCGCAACAGCGAAAGGATGGCGTGGCTCGAGTTCGCCTTCATGCTGTAGTGTATCCGATGCGGCGCGCTCTGCAGGGAGTTAACGAGTCTCGCGTACTGACCTCGAATCGCGGCCGCGTCGTAAATGAACGTCGGCGTTCCTACCTCAGCGGCGATCGCTTCGAGCATGGCAGTGGAAATGCCTGCCGCGGAGTCGTCAGATGAAATTGCTGGTGTTAGTAAGCCTTCGCCCACAAGGCCTCGGTGGTGGCGTCCGCGTTGCAGAGCAGACAGCGGCTTGGCGCCTCCGCCGATCGGAACTCCTCGTCAGGCAGGCACCGGATGGTGGCCTTGGTTTCCTCCTTTATTTGCGCCTCGCACTTTTCGCCGTCGCACCATCCCGCATAGACGAAAGCGCCGTCTCCCTCCATCAACTCCTTGAATTGCTCGTAGGACACGGCTCCGCGATGGCTGTTTTGCTCACGACGGTCGCGCGCGGCCGACAGCATATCGTCCTGCATTGTCTCCAGCACGGTTTCAATTTCCTCGGCGATCGCGTCGAGCGATACGGATTGTTTGGCTCGCGTGTCGCGTCTTACCAGCACACCCTGATTGGCATCGAGATCGCGCGGTCCGAGCTCCATGCGAATAGGCACGCCGCGCAGCTCCCACTCGTAATACTTGGCGCCGGGCTTGAGATTCTCGCGGGTGTCCACCCGAACACGCAGCGCGTTCGGGTCGCGTCGCTCCCAGTTCGAGATATCTCTACAAACGCGGTCCGCCGCCTCCATAACCCGCGAGCGTTCTTCCTCCTTTCTCCATATCGGAACGATCACCACTTCAGTCGGCGCCAGGAGCGGTGGTATTCGCAACCCATTATCGTCACCGTGAGTCATCACCAGTCCACCTACCAGGCGCGTGGATACGCCCCAGCTGGTGTTCCATGCATACTCTTCGTCTCCAGACTCGCTCTGGAACTTCAAGTCGAAGGCTTTCGCGAAATTCTGACCGAGATTATGAGATGTACCGGCCTGGAGCGCCTTGTTGTCCTGCATCATCGCTTCGCACGAGTACGTCCTCAGCGCTCCTGCGAATTTTTCTGCTTCAGTCTTCTGGCCAGTCACCACCGGCATGGCCATCCAACCCTCCATGAAGTCGCGATACAATCCCAGAATCTTGCGCGCTTCCTCCTCCGCCTCATCGTGGGTAGCATGCGCCGTGTGCCCTTCCTGCCACAGGAACTCCAGGGTTCGCAGGAACAGGCGCGTTCGCATCTCCCACCGCACCACATTCGCCCACTGATTGATCAGCAGTGGCAGGTCGCGATAGCTCTGAACCCACTTGGCGAACATCGCGTAGATGATGGTTTCCGATGTCGGTCGAACGACCAGCGGCTCTTCCAGCTTCTTGCCGCCGCCATGCGTGACGACGGCAGTCTCGGGCGCAAAGCCCTTTACGTGCTGGGCTTCCTTGTGAAGAAAGCTTTCCGGAATGAACAGCGGAAAGTATGCGTTGCGATGTCCCGTGGCCTTGAACATGTCGTCGAGAGTGCGCTGCATGCGCTCCCATATGCCATAGCCATCCGGGCGTATGACCATGCATCCGCGCACCGGCGAATAGTCAGCCAGCTCGGCACGAAGCACTACTTCGTTGTACCACGCGCTGAAATCGGAAGCGCGGGTTGTCAGTTTTTTGTCGTCAGCCATGATGTCCTTAGTGGCACATGCTATCGTGCAACGGCAAATACCCACGGATCGCGTGGGCTGTCATCGCTCGCCTCCAGCAAATCCGGAAGGCTCACCGATTCTTCATGTCCGTCCGCCAGGCGGCGAACAGTAGCGGTCCGATCGTCGTGAATGATAAGCACCTTCGCGGCGCCTGCGGTTGCCGCTGCCTTGATCTGCTTGGGAAGTTTCTGCGCACGCAGCGGATATTCGACCCGGAGCTTCCTCCTCCGGAGCGCGGTCGCGACCCGAATCACAATAGTTTCCGACGCTCCATCCGCCCCGGCGACCCAGTAATCCAACGCCTCCGCACGGGGAGGCATCAGGTTGCGAGCCCGCAACAGCTCTCCAAGTACGACATCGCCCATCCCAAAGCCGAGCGCGGGCATCTCGTTTCCCCCAAGTTGCGCCAGGAGGTTGTCGTACCGGCCACCGCCGGCTATGGCGCGAAACTCACCACGCGCATCGAACAGCTCAAAGACGATACCGGTATAGTATGCCAAGCCGCGTACAATCGAAAGATCGAACACCACCCACTCGCGGACGCCCAACGCCTCCAGCATTTCAAAATATCTGGCCAACCTCGAGAAGTCATCGCGCAGCTCTGCAACGCCGTGAAACTCCGAGCGAAGCATGTCCAGATCAGTATGCTTGAGAACCTCGAAGATGCGCGCCACAACCAGATCGCTGCAGCCTGCGGCGCCCAGCTTTTGCTCCAGCACTTCGCGAGGCTCCCGATCGAGCTTGTCGACAACCGCGTACACAAGTGGTAGTTGCTCGTTCGACACCCCAGCCAACTTCAGTAAGCCGTTAAGAAGCCTTCTGTCAGAAATCCGGGCGCGAACATCATCCTTGGTGAGGCCAAGCTCGCTCATTATCCCAAGCGCCGCCGCCAACAGCTCCGCATCCGCGGTTACATCCGCCTCCCCAAGTATGTCGAGATTCAACTGAAAGTGTTCGCGCAGACGCCCACGCTGCTGTCGCTCGTAGCGAAACAGCTGCGGAATTGAGAACCAGCGTACCGGTTTGCGCAGGGCGTTTGCCCTGGCGGCCACCATGCGCGCCAGTGTGGGTGTCATTTCCGGGCGGAGAGCGACGTGCCGGCCCCCTCTGTCCTCGAAGGTGTATAACTGGCCGACTATCTCGTCACCGCTTTTTTTGGTGTAGAGGTCGAGCGGCTCCAGCGGTGGTCCATCGTACTCAATGAATGCGAAGCGGCGCGCAACCTCACGCCATGCCTCGAAGATGTGCGAGCGCTCCGCGCACTCGGCGGGATAGAAATCGCGAAAACCCGGTAGCGCGCTAGGTAGCATCTTCGCAATCTATTCCTCGAACGGAGAAAGCTGCAAGCGGAGCATTGCGTCGCCGACGGTGTGGAACGACCCCGTGATGAGGGCCGTTGCAGCCATCCGCTGGGCCTCACCGAGCGCGACGTCGAAATCGCTCTGCAATGTGACCTGAGCTCCGAGAGTAGTGACAGCATAGTCGTACGCTTCCACGATATTCCAACGCCTGTCAGCGGTGACGCTCGGTGGCGACGTGAGGACGAAGCGGTCAACGAGGGGAGCGAGAATCCCCAGTATGCCGCGCCAGTCCTTATCTCCCAAAATACTGACGAGAGCAACGAGCGGACGCGCAGGTCGCACCGCCTCCAGCGTGGCTGCGAGCGCCCGCACGCTTGGCGCATTGTGTGCCACATCAAGAATGATCTGGCCAAACCGCTGGAAACGACCCGGTAGCCAGACGCGCGACAGATGCTCCTTCGCCTCAGCGGCGGAGACAGTCCACGGATCGCCTGCGATCTGCAGCATGGCGAGGGCAAGCGTAACATTCCACGCCTGCTGTGCTCCCACCAACGGCGTTCGCAGCAGCGTTCCCGCATCCGCCGTAGCCGCGCCTTTGGTTACGATGGAGAAAGTCGTGCCGGCATCTTCGACGAGCACATTCGCTACGTCACGAACGTCGTCAAGCACGACTGCCGGTTCCGCTCCCACCGCGCGCGCGCACTCGCGCAGCACTTCCCGAATCGCCGGATCGCGCTCACCAATCACCCCCGGCACGCCGAGCTTGAAAATGCCGGCTTTTTCCGCCGCAATCTCCTCGAGGGTGTCGCCCAGGTACTGCGTGTGATCAATACCAATGGAGGTTACGCCGGCGGCGAGCGGCCTGACCACATTCGTCGCATCGAGCCTGCCACCAAGTCCAACCTCCACCACTGCAACGTCGACATTCGCCCGCGCGAAGATATCGAAAGCAAGGCAAGTCGTTGCCTCGAAGAATGTCGCGCCCACGCGCTCGATCTCCGGCATCCACCGGTCTACCCAACTCGCTACGTCCGCGCCCGCGGCAGGGCGTCCGTCCACAAGGATGCGCTCCGCGAAGTCAATCAAGTGTGGTGAGGTGTACCGGCCCACGCGCCAGCCTTTTCCTCGCAAAAGGGCATCGAGCGTTGCGACTACGCTCCCCTTGCCGTTTGTGCCGCCTACGTGAAAGACGGGAAACCGGTGATGCGGGTTCCCTAGTGCGAGCAGGAGTGCCTCGGTACGCTCGAGGCCGAGCTTCCATCCGCCGCCGGTTCGCGCATACAGAAAATCCACCGCTTCGCCGTACTGGCTCAGGGAGATGTCCACCCCGTGGAGGCTGGCTGGCCGGACATGTGCCTCAGAAGCTGCTCGACAGTTCGCTTCAGCTGCTTGCGGTGTACCACGGCATCGAGCATCCCGTGATCGAGCAGAAATTCCGCGGTCTGGAAACCCTGCGGAAGGTCTTGTCCAATAGTTTGCTTGATGACGCGTGGTCCGGCGAAGCCAACGACGGCACCGGGTTCCGCTAGGATCGCGTCACCAAGCATGGCATACGACGCGCTCACACCGCCGGTGGTTGGATTGGTGAGAATTGAAACATACGGCACCCCGCGTTCGGCAAGCTGCGCGAGAACGGCGGACGTCTTGGCCATTTGCATGAGGGAAAGCGCTCCTTCCTGCATGCGAGCACCGCCAGACGCGGAGACAATGATGAGAGGGTGCTTTCTTTCAACTGAACGTTGGCCCAGGCGCGCGATTTTCTCGCCGACCACGGAACCCATCGAGCCGCCCATGAAGGCGAAATCCATAACGGCGGCATTGATCGGCATGGCACCGAGAGTTCCTTCTACCGTCATTACAGCATCACCCTCACCCACCTTGGCAATCGCGCGATTCAGGCGCTGCGGATAGTCCGGAAACTCCAGGGGATCGGCGGACTTGAGGTCGAGATCGAGCTCTTCCCAGCTCCCATCGTCGAGCAGAAGTGCGACATAGTCACTCGCGCGGATACGCCGGTGGTAGTCGCATGAGGGACAGACGTTCAGGTTGCGAACGAACTTCTCTCTGAGATCAGTATGGGCGCAGGCCTCGCATTTTTCCCAGGCATCGGCAGGGATCTCCAGGCGCTCCCGGCGGGGTTGCCGCGCCTTTTTTTCCTTCCTGAACCATGCCATAAGTCAAATGTGGGGCGAGCGAAGACGCGGAACAAGGGACGGATGACGTAGTTCGGATTTCTGGAGATCCGAGGCATCTCTGCCGACACTGAGATTTTGCAATACAATCGTGTTAATTAGGATGGCAGGCGTGCGATCTCCGGATGGCGATGCTGAACCTCTTTTCGTGGCGCCGGCCGGTCCGGTGGTCATAGGCTATTCTTGAACCTCTCCTGCTCTTCCCCCTCGCAGCCATTTCTACTCGTCGGGCTCCTCGTTTGCCTGATTGCTGACTGCGTCGAACTAAGAGCTCAGAATCCCGCATCTATTCTGCAGGATGCGCGAGTACCATCCGTCGGTCGGGCCGAGATAATCGAAGGCAGAGTGACCTCCGATGATGCTTTACCCATAATGGGAGCTCAGGTGAGCGTCACCCGTGGCCCCGACCGCGCATATCAGACCACGACCAGTGATGGCAGTGGCCGCTGGCGTATCCGGTTCGCCCAAGGCACTGGCGACTATCTGGTTCACATCGCTGCGCCGGAGAGAAAGACATTCCGAAAGCGCGTGACACGCGGTTCGGCTGGGCAGCCAGGCCTGGAGAGTGTTGACTCGGTATATACGGTTGATGCAGTTCTTCCTGTTGCCATTACCGAGCTCGCCACAGTCCATATCGCAGCCAGCAAGGCAACTCCAGAGAGAGCAATAAATCACCCCACCGCCCCACCAGGTCCGGGTGGCGCCGAACGATGGGTGGATGACTTTACAGGTGCGTTATCCCCAGACCTAGCCGGCAACATTGCCGAGATGGCAGGGACGACTGCGGGAGTGGTCCCAACTGCCAACGGAGTTTCGGTTCTCGGTCTAAGCGCCGGCCAGACTAACACCACGCTCGGCGGCCTGCAGTTCAACGCAGCAGATCTGCCGCGCGACGTGCGCACATTCACGCGGGTTAGCACGTCCACTTACGACCCTTCGCTAGGCTGGTTCGGAGGAGCTCGGGTTGCCGTGAACCTCTCCCCTGGTAGCACGTATGCTGTGCGCAGCGGGCACATCACCGTGGATGCGCCCGCGCTCCAGACGAGAGACTCTCCCGGAACAGCTGTCGGGCAACGGTTGAGCGCACTGCATGCGAGCGTCGGTGGCGAGGGCGGCCTGGCGGATGATCGGCTCTCTTACAACGTTGGAGTGCAGGCCGGTCGACGGCGGCAGGATGCCATTTCTATACTCGACGTTTCCGATCCCACGCTGCTAGCTACGGGCGTGGAGCCCGATTCCGCGTCTCGTTTCATCGCCCTTCTAACCACCGCCGGCATCCGGACACGTCCCAGAGAACTCGGCTCGGGCGATGGCGAGCGTACAACAGATCGACTGTCGTTTGTGGGGCGACTGGGCAACCCGTATTTCGACTATAAGAAATTCGAGCCAGTACGCCGTATTGCTGGAGTAACCGTCTTCGGCAATTGGAGGCAGAACGCCGCATTTGGCATTGGACCGACCAGCACACCAAGTCGTGGGGGCGAACTCACACAGGGCGGCTTTGGCATTCAGGGCCATTATTCCCGCTACATCACAAAGCGGGATTGGCTTTTTGAAGCTCGTAGCGGACTGTCAGCATCCGAAGAGCGCTGGACGCCAAGTCTAGCACTTCCAGGGGCGCAGGTCCTGGTCGGTTCAGTGTTCCCAGGGCAGGCAACGGAGAACGGCGCCTCTGGACTTATCCCTCTTTCCTTCGGGGGGAACGGTTTTCTCGAAAGCCTGCGCCGTGCATATCTGTGGGAGACACAAGGCTCATTCGCATTCTACCATCCCGGGAATAATTTGCATCAGATGGCGCTCGCAGCCAGTGTCCGGCTCGATGGGGTCCGCGAGGTGGCTCAAGCTGACAGGCAGGGGACGTTCACTTACCAATCGCTTGATGACTTGGCGGCGAATCGGCCGGCGAGCTTCACGCGCGCGTTGCGCGCGCCCGAGGGCACGGCTCAGGTATGGAACGCGTTCCTGTCATTTGGAGACGATTGGCGAGTGAGCCCCGCACTACAGGTGCTCTACGGCTTCCGCGTTGAAGGCAACTTGTATGGTGGGCGTCCGGCCTTCAACCCTGGTGTCTACGATGCCCTTCAGGTGCGGACGGATCAGGTGCCTAACCGTTTAGGTGTAAGTCCGCGGTTCGGCTTTACCTGGAACCGTACGGCGTTTCAAGACGGATACTCGTTGGGCAGCTTCGGTAACATCCGAATCCCTTATCGCAGTGTGGTACGTGGTGGCATTGGTGAATTCCGCAGCCTTCTGGGTCCTGACATGGTCGCCGCAGCCACACAGGCTACCGGACTTCCTGGGGCTTCCCAAAGCCTGTTTTGCAGCGGACCAGCCGTTCCGACTCCCGAATGGGCGGCATGGGTCGAGGGCACCGCCGCGATTCCGTCGACATGTGCCAGTGGATTTCCCACAGTATTCTCGGACGCGGCTCCTGCTGTGTACGCCTTGCACCCCGGCTACAAGGCTCCGCGAAGCTGGCGGGCGAATCTGGCATGGACGGGTGTGCGCTGGAAGGCCGCGTACAATATCGAGGGGATCTATTCTCTGAATCTCAACCAGGTTGGCACCACCGATGCCAATTTCGCGGGGGTAGAGCGGTTTCTTCTCCCGGAAGAGGGCCGGCCGGTGTACGTGCCAGAAGGAAGTATCGACCAGACTACCGGTGTTCTTTCCCCCGTCGAGGCACGCAGGAGTGCCGAGCTCGGTGGGGTAATCGTGCAGCGTTCCGACCTGCGCTCGGTCAGCCGGCAGCTTTCCATCACCCTAAGCCCAACGCGGGCAAACCTGCGTCGCTGGTGGACGTCGGGATCTTATGTGCTTGGCTCCGTACGACAGCTGGCGTACGGATTTGATGGCGCGGCGTTCGATGATCCGCGGCAACGCGAGTGGTCGCGAGGCGATCTCGATGTGCGGCATCAATTTCTGCTTCAGGCTGGGCTGAGCTTGGGCAGTGTTACAGGTACGTTGTTTGGACGTGTCACCTCGGGCTATCCGTATACCCCCCTTATTGGGTCCGATGTCAATGGCGATGGCAGGTTGAATGACCGCGCTTTCGTCTTTGATCCCAGCTCGTCATCCACAAATCCTGCGCTTGCATCGGCAACTAATGCGCTCCTCAATAGCGCTTCAGGATCCGTTGCGGATTGCCTGCGGCGCACGCTCGGGCGAGTAGCAAGCCGAAACGGCTGCGAGGGTCCCTGGTCTGCCGCCCTCAACGCGCGTATTGCCGTGAATGGCACTGCGCTTGGCCTTGGCGAGCGGGCCGTTGTGGCCTTCAACTTCAGCAATCCACTTGCTGGACTGGACCGACTGGTGCACGGAAACAGGCTTCGAGGGTGGGGTCAAGTCTCCTTTCCGGACCCCGTGCTCCTGCGAGTACGCGGGTTCGATGCGTCCGCCCAGCGTTTTGAGTACGCTACCAACCCGCGCTTCGGCCATACGCGCTCGAGCGCAATGTCGTTACAGGTGCCGTTCCGAGTAACCCTCGACATTTCCATCAACCTGGCGCCCCCACTAACGGAACAGGCACTTAGTAAATGGCTCGCTCCCGGCCGACGCGGACAATCTGGTCCGCGGCTGTCGGCGGATGACATTCGCAAGCGTTACGCTCGCGGTACGCGGGATGGGTACAGTGCGATTCTACAACACGCAGACTCGCTCTTTCTTTCTCCGGCGCAAGTAGCCGACCTGAAAGTCGCTCAACTCAGAATTCGTGCAAGAACCGACAGCGTATGGACAGGCTGGGCCGAGTATCTGGCTAAACTGGACGATTCATACAACATCAGCGCCCTGATAAAGCGACAGACGTTGGTTGCTGATTCTGTGTGGGAAGTCGCACGAATGGATTTTCAGTCTCAATTGCCGCGAATACTTACCAAAATACAAATAGACCTCTTGCCGCCATTGGCGGCTGACTTGTACTTGTCGAAGGGCTCGCGAAAGAGGTCGCATTTCTTTTTTTGAGCTTCGGCCTCACCTAGTTGCTGTTCGATGCGCGCGCCAAAGATGTCGCAGAAATATTCATGAGGCGCATCGCTCGCGCTCCTCGAGAACGTACCATGAGTCAGGCCTCTCACGACCAACTTCGGCTTCAAGGGCGCACCAATGAGCCCTCATATCCCCAGTGTACCCGGCCGCCCTCCCCTCCCCTCGCTGGATATCCGCAACACGATTCCGACCGCCAACCAGCTTGCCAGCATGAACGAGCCTCCATAACTGAAAAACGGCAGCGGAATTCCCGTGATGGGCATGAGGTTTAGAGTCATTCCCACATTGACCAGGATGTGAACCAGCCACCCGGTAGCGAAACCGACGGCCACCATACTACTAAAGGAATCATTGGCGCGCTCCGCGACTTTCACGGTTCTCAACAGCAAGAAAAGAAAGAGCGTCAGCGCGAGCGTTACTCCAATGAATCCCATCTCCTCCCCCAGCACGGCAAAAATAAAATCGGTGTGCTGCGCGGGGAGAAAAGCGAGACGTTTCTGCGATCCAAGCGTGAATCCCTTGCCGAAGAATCCGCCTGAGCCAATTGCGACTTGCGATTGGATCACGTGCCAACCGGCCCCACGAATGTCGATCGATGGATTCAGAAATACCAGAAGCCGGTGTTGCTGGTACGGTGCGAGCGACTCCCATAGCGTCGGAGCCATGACGCCGATACCGAGATTCGCCATCACCAGCGATACTCCCTCGGTGATGTACGGCTTGTAAAGAATCACCAGGGCGATTAGCAGACAGAACCATGCGGCCCAATACCAGCTGCTGAAGGCCAGGATAAGGCTGATTGCCGGGGACGCGACCAGTATCAACAGCAGCGGGGAGACACCCGACCAGAATAGCATCCCGAAAAAAATTCCGATGAACGCTATTCCCGTCCCAAGATCGGGCTGAGCCATGATAAGCAACCAGGGCGCGGCCACCACCAATGCCGGACGCCACAGGTCGAGCAGCGACTTTGGAGGATTTCGGTTCGCAGAAAGCACCTTTGCGAGCATCAGAACCACGGTTACTTTCGCAAGCTCGGCCGGTTGCCCGAGTCGGATACCACCGATTGTAAGCCAGCCCTTGACGCTCGCCGCCGTACCCGCGCCAGATCCGAAAAACAGCGTCACCACGAGGAGTGCAAGGCTGCCGGCGTACACGGGCCACGTCAGCCACTCCAGCAGCCGAACTGATGACCGGCTCGCGATCAAGGCGACCGATACTCCCAGTGTCAGCCACACCAGCTGACTCTTCCACACACCGGCGGCCACGGTGCGAACGTCCGTCTCTCCCGCCGAATACACCATCGCGATACCGTACAGCGACAGGAGCAGCGCTATCACTACCAACGGATAATCGGCGACGATGCGGCGATTCAAAGCGCTCACTTCATCACCCTTCCGTTTGAATCAGTTCCGTCGTGGCGGCTTTGAGGTGGCGCGAAACTATCTTCGAGGCGATTCTGGCGGCCAGATAGCCGTGCTCGCCGAACTCCAGGAAGACAGCAACCACGATCTTCGGCTCTTCAGCCGGCGCAAAGCCAACGAACCAGGCGTGGTCGAGATTGCGATTCTGCGCGTTTTGTGCTGTTCCCGTCTTGCCGGCGAGTACGACGCCCTGAATCACGGCGCTACCCGCAGTGCCTCTGCCCGAGACGACGCCGGCCATGGCGACGCGCAGTCCAGCCATCTGCGGTGGACTCAGGTCCAAAACGCGTGTGCGCTCAGGGTTGCTCCGCACTATCTCCGGCGTCGCAGCGTATCCGTCGGTAGCGAGGGCGGAATAAAACTTCGCCATGTTCACGACCGTCTGGTCGTTCTCCCCTTGGCCAATGGAGAGATTCAGCACGACAGCGTTGCTCCAGCCGCGTGGTCCGTATCGCTTGTCGTAGTATTCGGCAGTCGCCGGGAACGTCGGACGCTGCTCGTTCGGCAAATCGATGCCGGATCGCTTGTCGAACCCGAGCGAAATTCCGCCAGCCAGCAAATTTTTCAATCCGATCTTGAGGCCCAGCTGATAGAAATACACGTCACAGGACAGTTCTATGGCGCGGGCCAGTGACAGATTGCCGTGCCCTTTCTTCTCCCAGCAGCGAAAATACCGCGAGCCGTACTGATAGCCCCCGGTGCAGGACACCGGCATGTGATCATCCAAACCGACGATCCCGCGATTCAGCGCTATTGCGGAAGTAGCGAGCTTGAATGTCGACGCCGGCGGGTACTTCCCCTGTATGACCTTGTTGTACAACGGACGTCTTGGGTCCGTGTTCAGCTGCCGCCAGTACTCCTGCGGAATACCGCCGATGAAGCGATTCGGATCGTAGGACGGAGCGCTGTAAAGAGCGAGCACTCCACCGGTACGCGGCTCCATGGCGATCACCGCGCCCTGTATGGAATCCCCGAAAAGGGATGCGGCGTACCGTTGCAGGTCCAGGTCTATATTCGTGTACAGGGGCTCCGGCGCCTTCGGCGCCAGATCAGCCCGCGCACCTGCATCCCGTACAACCCGGCCGCGCGCATCTACCTCAACGAAGCGCATGCCCTCCTGGCCGCGCAATTTCGATTCATACTCCCGCTCCAATCCACCCTTACCGATCTGCTGGCCGGCCTTGTAAACCTCGAACTCCTTACGGAGCAACTCAGCTTCAGTTATCTCGCCGACGTATCCGACAAACGATGCGACAACCTGGCCGTCCGGATAGTACCGCTTTGGCGCGGACTGAATTACAAGATCGGGGAAGTCGATCCGATGCTCCTCGAGAACAGAAACGACGTCAAATGGAGCATCTGCGAAGATGACAGCCGGGCGATTTGGCGCGCGCCTGTAGCGCCTCACCGACGCCTCGATCTGTTCCGGCGCGAGCTGTACGATACCTGACAGCCGGCTAAGAGATGCGCGCAGTGAATCGGCGGTCGGACTCAGCAGCGACACCGAGTATCCAGGCACGTTCTCTGCGATGATCTGACCCGCGCGATCGTAGATTATTCCGCGGCCGGCGGGCAGCGGTACTTCGCGCAGGCGGTTCTCCTCCGATTGCAGAGCGTACTGCGTGTTTCGGAGGACCTGCGTGCGGAAGAATGCAGCAAGCAGCGCGACGAAAATAACCGCCAACCCGGCCCCAGCCCCGCGAGCGCGGCGCGATATGTCGTTAGGATGGAAACTCAAGTGAGCGACGTCCTGAGAATCGGCCGGAGGATCAGCAGTGCCGCCAGGCCGGCAATCGCGGTGACCGCTGCCGAAAGTGACGACCAAACCAGTATCTGCATTACTAATTCACCTCCGCCGAGCCGACGTTCCGCGAGCAGGTACATTGCGTTGAAGAGCCATTTGCCGACGAAAAAAAAGAATGCGTTGAGCGCCATGTTGTCCGCAAAGAATACGGCCTTGAGCCACGACGCGGAAAAAGCCACCACACTCATTGCAAGCGCTGCTGAACCGAATGCTTGAAGAGTGACTGAATCCGCTACCAACCCGATCATTAATCCTAGCACAGCGGCGGATCCGGGCCGAATCCGGATAGCGACGAGGAGCAGCGCGATAAGCAGAAAATCCGGCTCCGCCCGCCAGCCGAGCACTGGCCTGAGCGTGTAGTGCATAACAACGAGAATCAGAAACGCCAGTGCCGTGCGTACGCCAGTTGACCATTTCATGGGGGCGGCGGCCGGGTAGTGTCGGCGCGGACAGAGTCAGGCCGCAGGAGGCTATCCGGCCGCGCGACCGGTGTGTCGAGACGCACAGGAGCCACCTTTCTCCGGCGAGGAACGCTGTCATTTCTTGTGGTCGCTAGCCCCGCCCCAGAGGAACGGGCAGCAGAATCGACAACTGTTGCAATGCGCTTGGCTGCGGAGTCGACGCTTTGAGGTGCAGCCCAAACACCTTCGACGCCGCCGGGACGCTGGTCTCGGCGCAAAATCATCACGGCGTCTACCGAAGCTGGCACTACGGCGGGTCGCAACAGATACGTTCGTGCCCAGCCCTCAGCCGGTTTTCTGTCCTCCCCGATCACCGTACCTATCGGGATTCCGCGTGGGTACACCCCGCCAAATCCAGAGCTCCAAATTACAGTGCCTGGCTTGAGCGAGCTTCGCACGGGTACCCCTCGGAGCTCTAGCAGGTATCTGTCGGCACCAGTACCCAGGTGGGCAGCCACGATTCCGAAGGCGCTTCCATCCGACGCCATTGCGCTCACGCGGAAGTCGGGGTGCGAGGAGAATATGGCTATGCTCATGGTGGGATCGACGGTCTTCACCATCCCGACGAGACCCTCGTTGCCAACGACGGGGCTGAAAGGCTGCACGCCTGTTCTGGATCCCGCTGACAGCATGACGGTGTAGTCCTCGCCCGCATTTCTGCCATGCAGTACTTCGGCCGGAACGAATCCCCAGCGGAGTCGTTGTGCCATGCCAAGAAGCTGGCGGAGTTCGCCATTCTCGCGCTGAAGAACTGGCGTCAACATGGCGCGCAGAGCTGCGCTGTCCCGCGCCAGTATGATCGCGTCTCGCGCGAGCCACGCCCGCCGCGTCAGCTCTGCATCGTTCTGCAGCGCGATCAAAGGCGCCACCAGGCTCTGGCGAAGCGCTGCGGCAAGCGGATCGCGCATGCGCTCGGGTAGCGCGCGAGCCAGGATCGAGAGTGCGACGCAAGAGCCGAGCAAAACAGTGTCTCGCCGCGTGAACGACCGGGCTTGCGACGCCAACCAATTACCTCACGTCGAAAGGACGGACCAGTACTTCTCCTCGTCGTCCAGGATACGTCCGGTGCCGCGCACTACACATGTGAGAGGATCCTCATCCACGTGGATCGGAAGGCTGGTTTCGTGGCTAAGCAGAAGATCGAGTCCACGGATTAACGCGCCGCCGCCAGTCATGACGATGCCGCGATC
>JACMME010000135.1 GCA_014379205.1 Gemmatimonadaceae bacterium | reverse complement strand
CTTGGCGGCAAGGCCCTGATCGGTGCCGTTCCGCACCGCATTGCGGAGGACATTCCCTGTTGCGAGCACGGGAATCCCGAGACGATCAGAAATTCGTTCGCCCTGAGTGCCCTTGCCGGCGCCCGGGGGTCCGAGGAGAAGAATGTTCATGTGCGCTGCACTGGTGACAGACCGGGAAGAAGTGGGAAGAACTCCGAACTGCGAACTCCGAACTGCGAAGACCTATCGTTGCGGAATCCGCTCGACAGCAGGGGAACTCGCGAGAAGGGCGTCTCGGCTCTACCCGCTGTGCGGAGCACGCAATTCGCAGTTCGCAGTTCGCAGTTCGCAGTCCCACGCGGCCGCTCTCTGAGCCCTGACGCTCACGATCCGGTCGTCTGCGGCCTGCCTCGGAATCGCACGCGTCCTTTCTTCATGAAACCGTCATACTTGCGAAGCAGCAGGTGCTGCTGCAGCTGCTGAATCGTATCCAGCCCCACGCCTACAACTATGAGCAGGGATGTTCCGCCGAAAGCGAACGGCACGTTGATCAAATCGGCTATGAAAATCGGAAGCAGCGCGATCAGCGTGAGGAAGATCGCACCGGGAAGAGTTATTCGCGTAACGACATAATCAATGTACTCTGCCGTCTTCGCGCCTGGCTTAACGCCCGGAATGAAGCCGCCCTGCTTTTTCAGGTTCTCCGCTATGTCTATCGGATTGAAGATGATCGAGGTGTAGAAATACGTGAAGAAGAGTATCAGCACGGCAGAAAGAACATAGTACAGCCACGTACCGGGCTGCAGCGCGTCGGATACGGGTTGTAGCCACGGCAAGCCAGTGAACTGCGCGAGCGTACCCGGAACGACTATCAATGACTGCGCGAAGATAATGGGCATCACGTTCGCCGAATTCAGGCGCAACGGGATGAAATTCTTGGCCGCTTCCCGCATTCGCCCTCGAGTCATGGTTCGCTGAGGGATCTGTATCTGAACCCGCCGCGCTGCCACCGTAACGGCGATCGTTCCAGCAACTACCGCGATCATGAGAGCTGCGAGGGCGACGAGCGAAAACACGTTGATCGCGCCGGTTGCAACGAAGTTGAACGTCTGCGCAATGCCTGGCCAAACGCGCTCCACGATCGAAAAGAAAATCAGCAGGCTGGCCCCGTTTCCGACGCCTCGCTCAGTGATTTGCTCGCCGAGCCACATGATGAAGATTGCGCCCGCCGTGAGAAAGAGCATCATCTCGAGCCGGAACCCGAGACCCGGATTACGCACGGCTCCCTCGAGAGATTCCGTGAAAAGCGCGAATCCGTACGCCTGCATCAACGCAATGCCTACGGTGAAATACCGCGTCCACTGCGTTATTCTTTTCCGCCCTTCCTCCTCTTTCTGCATCTTCTCTACGGTCGGCACCAGCGCGCCGGCCATCTGCACGATGATGCTTGCCGAGATGTACGGCATGATTCCCAGCGCGAACAGCGTGGCGCGCGACAGGCCGCCGCCCACAAACAGGTCGTACAGGCCCAGCAGACCTGCGCCCGCGCCCTGGCTGTTGAAAAAATTCGTCAGCGCGGCAATGTCGATACCGGGCGCCGTGATATGCGCGCCGATGCGATACAACAGCAGGCAGCCGAGCGTGAACAGAATCTTCGACTTCAGCTCCGGCGTCCGCCACAAACCCTGGAACGCCGCCGCCGGATTGGCTTGTGCCATGTTACTCCTCGATGCGGCCTCCAGCCGCTTCAATCTTTTCTCTAACCGATGCACTCATCCTGATACCCCGCACAGTGATCGCGCGGGTTAGCTCGCCATTCGCGAGCAGCTTGGCCGGGCCCTTGGAGCCGTTGATCAATCCCGCTTCCACCAGCGACTCGCGGGTGATTTCCGTTCCCTCGGGCAGTTCGCTTATGTCGTCGAGGCGTACGACCTGATGCTCGACGCGGAAAGGATTTGTAAAGCCGCGCTTGGGCAGTCTCCTTGTCAGCGGCATTTGACCGCCTTCGAAGTGCGGCTTGCCTCCGCCTGGTCCATGGTGCCCCGCGCGGGCCTTGCTTCCCTTGTGCCCCTTTCCGGATGTCTTGCCAGTACCGGATCCCGGTCCGCGACCCAGCCGCTTCCGGTTCCTATGTGAACCCGGTGCGGGAACGAGGTTGTGTAGCCCGATCCGCTCGACTACCGGCTCTTTCTCTTCGCGTGCCATTCTATTCCTCCGCCGGCGTCACCTTGACCAGGTGGCGAACTTGCCTCAGCTGCCCTCTAAGCGAGGGCGAATCCTGTTTGATAATGACAGCCTGATGATGCCGCAAGCCTATGGACTTCAATGTTAGACGCAGTCGTTGCGGATGACCGATCTCGCTCTTCACCTGCTCGATGCGAAGCTCGCCGGTCGTCGCTGGCTCATCCTTGGCCGTGTACTTGGGACCGCGGGTCGGATGAAATACGTGTGTACGAGGCATTATACCATCTCCCTGGTCTTGCCACGTGAGCGGTAGCCGAGGCTCGCTACATCGACCTCACGCTCGCGCGCGATCTGTTCAACCGTGGTCAGTCGTTTGAGCCCGTCCATGGCGGCGCGCACCATGTTGTGCGGATTGGTAGACCCGAGGCTCTTGGTGAGGATGTCCGCGACTCCGGCGCACTCGAGCACTGCGCGCACCGCGCCTCCCGCGATTACTCCGGCTCCTGGAGCCGCTGGCTTCATTAGAACGCGTCCTGCGCCGTGCTTGCCAACGACCTCGTGCGGGATGGTTCCGCCGGTAAGCGGCACGTGCATCAGGTTGCGCCGCGCTCCGTCGACTGCCTTGCGCACAGCCTCCGACACTTCGTTGGCTTTCCCTGTAGCGACACCGACTTTTCCAGCTCCGTCGCCAACTGCGACAAGAGCGTTGAAGCTGAACCGCCTGCCGCCCTTCACCACCTTGGCTACGCGATTTATGGCAATCACATTCTCGACTAGATCGGTCTCCTTCTCCGAACCGCGTGCACCGTCACGGCCGCCACGCCCGCCGTCGCGGCCACCTTCTCGGCCACCACGACCGGGAGCGCCACCCTGGCCGCCACCCGGTGCACCG
>JACMME010000134.1 GCA_014379205.1 Gemmatimonadaceae bacterium | reverse complement strand
GGCGTCGTAGGAAGAAGAAGAGGGCATATTGGGGCTGATGGCTGATGGCAGATGGCTGATGGCTGATGGCAGATGGCTGATGGCTACTGCGACATAGTGCTCCAAGTTGCAACAAAACCATAATATGCGACGGCCACGTTTATTGTATCCTCAATCCTGCCGCTTAACTCTGATAAGCGTTTGGAGTCAGCCATCAGCCATCAGCCATCTGCCAGCTGCCATTCGCCCTCTCTCGCCCTTTCGCTTCGAAAGCCTCGCTATCTGGCGGTGCGCGCGGGAGTTCTCAAAGATCATCCACGACCTAACCGCGCCATTTCCGCGATCGGAAATGTTCGGCCTCAGATCCCAAATGACGCGTGCCGCGGACGCCGTGAGTCTCTTAATTGCGGAGGGAGCGGGACTGCACACGAACACTCTCTTCAATAATCGGCTTAGTCTCGCGGTAGCAGAGCTCTTTGAAGTTGTTTCAGGGGCCTTCCTCGCTCACGATCGAAATTACATTACTGAAACGCAACATCGCGAGATCTACCAGCGCGCGCAGCAGCTCGCTCGGCAAATCAACGCGTTTCGACGGACGCTGGGCTGATAGCAGATGGCAGATGGCAGATGGCTTATGGCTGATGGCAGATGGCAGTTCAGCCACTCGCTATCAGCTATCAGCCATTCGCTATCAGCTATCAGCCATATGCTATCAGCCATCAGCCCCCTACCCCTTCTTCCTCTCCGGATTAAAAAACGGAGTCTTCACCACTCTTGCTGCCGCCTGCTTTCTTCGGTGTTCGACTGTGACTTCCATTGCCAGCGGTGTTCCGGGTTTCGCGAACTCGGACTCGACGTGCGCGAGGGCGATGTATTTCTTGAGAAGTGGGGACCAGCAACCGCTGGTTGCGTACCCAACCTGGCGGCTTCCGGAATACATTGGCACGCTGGTCCTCCACGCGACGTTAGGCAGGCGCGCCGGGAGTCCAACTTCGGAGTACAGCGACTCCAGCGCATTCCACTCGACGTCTATGCCAACGAACTTCCATGAGGAACCGTTCTTGGCTTCGGCCACGAGGGCGCGTTTGCCGATAAAGGGCGCCTTGTCGAGGTTGACTGTCCAGCCAAGGTTGAGCTCGAACGGAGATGACTTCTGGCTCTCGATGAGGGCACGGTGCGCTGAGAAATAGTCCACCTCGATCAGGAGCAGGCCGGCTTCGATGCGCGCGATGTCGAGAGCGAGTATGCCCGCAGGGGTAATTCCGTACGGTGTGCCTACTTGAATTAGCGCGTCCCACACCGACAGGGCGCGCTCAGCGTCCATCCAGACTTCGTAGCCAAGGTCTCCGGTGTAGCCCGTACGGGAAATCGTGACGGGAACCCCTCGAATCGTGGCCGGAGTGAGGCGAAAATACTTGAGTCCTGCCAGGTCCATCTCCGCTACTTTTTCCAGAATGGTCCGCGACCCCGGACCCTGCAGAGAGAGCGCGGCTGTAGAGTCGGAAATGTCTTCGACGCTGACATCGAGACCGGCGGCGTTTACATCCAGCCAGCGCAGGTTTGGGTCGGCCGCAGTCATTCGGAAAGTGTTGTCGCCGAGACGCGAAATGGTGCCGTCGTCAATGACCTTGCCGTGCGCGTCGCACCAGGGGGTGTACAAAACCTGGTTCAGCTTGCACTTGGTCACGTCGCGCGTTACCACGCGGTCCAGCAGGCGCACCGCGTCCGTCCCCTGAATCAGATACTTGAACAGTGGAGAAACATCGAAGAGTGCCGCGGAGCTGCGGATCGAGTGGTACTCCCGCTCGTGCGACAGCTCGTACGCGCTCGCGACGACGTAGCCCGCCCACCGGCGCCAATTCTGTCCCTCGGACAGCGCCGATGTGCGCGAGTGGAACGGTGTCGTGCGGAGAAGACTGCCAGTCATCGACGCCCGCGAATCTGACAATACAGCGAGGCTTGCTCTCGAGCCCAAACCCGAGATGCGTGCGTCACTATGTCAGTGCCGTCGGCGGAACTCCCGAAAGTGCGGTTCTTCATGGTCGCCCAAAATCGTCGCCGTGACGACCTTAGGCAAGCGAGCCGGCTTACACGTCCTACTTTCGCGGTCGCAGTTCGGCAGTTTGTCCTTCGCAGTTCGGCAGTTCAATCCGCAATCCGCAATCCGCAATCAAGCCCGCCTTCCGCGATCCTAGCTCGTTACGAGCATCCCTCCACCCAGGTGACTTCTGGCATTTTCCCCGACCGGAATCTGGTTACGCGCTTGCCGTCGGTCTCGAAAACAAAGCGATGTGCGCTGTCACTGGGGACGTTAGGCGTGACGATGAGGTAGTGTCCGTCAACATATTTGTGCGGTACGACTTCCACCTGTCCGGGATACAGCTGCTTGATGCGCTCTTCGCTGTCGCCCATGCGCGCTCCTTTCGCGGTAGCGAAAATGCTATCGGTGATGTCAGCGCGAGCGATTCGGCCATTCCGGATCATGAAGTTCACACCAGCCGGACCATCCCGAGGTGAGATGTAGTCGCATTCCGGTGACGCGGCTGGCTTTGTCACGCTGATGGGGACAACTGCTTCGACTTCAGCGAGCGACATTCCCACTCGAATTGGACCAATGCCGCGCGGGGTAACGGTCCACGTCGACAAAGGCGCAACCGCTGTCGGCGCGTTGGCGGTGTCAGTCGGTGAATTGGTCGACGCGATTGTGTCGCGGACGGCTGGTGGACGTCCATCGTCGTCAGAGCCCGTTTTAGAACAGCCCGTAACTAGGATAACGGCCACAGTGACTGAAAACAGACTGCGTGTTGTTGGCATGCTTAACTGTAAGCCATTGGTGACGTTGTATGGGCTAGGCTCCAGGGCGCGGTATGCGTTTCCGCTGCCACGATATGTAGCAACTGAAAAACCAACTGCTTTGACAGGATAAAAAAGGATGAAAACGGATTTTACAGGATGGGTGCGGACGGGAAATCCGGGGTTCATTCATCCTTTGCGTGCCGCATGACGTTGCACGCCGGCTCGCGTGCGATGTCGTGTCATTGCGAGGACAGGTAAGTGTCCGAGGCAATCTCGGTTTCAAGCCCGACGAGGAGACACCTTCGACGCTGCGCCCCTCGCAATGACTGAGCCGGGGAGGGCCACAATCGGCACACTTCCCAAGGCCCGCACGCCTTTTCGGCTCTTACTTCGCAGTTCGCAGTTCGCAGTTTGTACTTCGCTCTTCAATCCGGAATCAACCCGCAATCCGCTCGGTCGTGGTTCCGGCTAATTTCTCGCGCCGAGCCAGCGCCGCACCATTTCTCCAATTCCTACAGCCGCTGGCGGGTCGAGATTCGCGAGTACGACGAGGTCGTAACCTCCGGGCAAGCCGCCCTCGAGGACCGCATTCAATCCAGGTGCACCGCCAGCTACACCGATCCCTGGCGGGGGGGCACCAGGAATTTTTCTACTGCGAAGAGCGCTGAGAAACTTGAGCAGGTCCGTGACGGTGCTGTACGCGCCACCTGCGGCGTTTCCGCGCCCGGGAAGCAATTCCGTGTTCGGGCGCAGCGGCGCTGTTTGAGGCGCGTCTCGGCCGCCGCGCGTGTAGCCGAGCGCGGTGTTGGCGGGCAGGGAATCCGGGCGAAAGTGCGCGGTTCGCGTCATTCCAGCCGGCTCGTAGATATGCCGGCGAATGTATTCATAGTAGTCTATCCCGGAGATCCGCTCCACCAGCTCACCAAGTACGATGTAGCCGGAATTGGAGTACCGCCGGCTCGTGCCCGGCTCGAACTGAAGTGGCTCCTCGACGAAAAGCTGAAGGAAGTCGCGATTGTGTCTAATGTCGCTTCGCTTACCGCCACGGGGCGCCGCGAAGATGTCGCCGCCGACGCCCGCACGGTGTTCCAGTAGCTGGCGGATCGTCACCCGGCTGGCGACTTCTGGATTGGGGTAATCGGACCAGTAACGCGCGAGAGTCGAGTCCAGATCAAGTTTCCCGGCGGCCGCGAGCTGCCGCACCGCTGTTCCGGTAAAGACCTTGTTGATCGAACCAAGGTTGAATGCCGTGTGGAGATCATTCTTCCGTCGCGTCGAGCGATCGGCCATTCCGTACACGCGCTGAAAGATCGGCGATCCATTTTTCACCAGCGCGACCACGCCGGAGAATTGATCCTGCGCGGCCAGGCTATCGAGTTTAGCCGCAAGCCGGGCAAGGAGCTCGCCTTCCGAGATAGTTGCGGGTGGCGACTGAGCTTCCGCGAGCGGGCTGGCCAGTGCGCCGGCGGCGAGCAGCACAGAAAATTGAGTTCGCATAGCCATTCGACCCCTCATGGGGGCCGAATGGTTGCTACGAGCGGTTCAACGACTCTGACCCCTTGATCCGCTCGTAGCGAGTTTTCCGTCCCGAACCAGAACACTGCCTCCAGCAGTAACGCTGGCATTCGTGAAAAAGAGCCACTGCACGAAGTCCCCCTTTACGCGTCCGCCCAGCTCCGAGTTGTCGCCCAGGCTCAGCCGCACAGCTCCGGCACCATATCCATAGTAGGGGAGCTCAGAGCGGCCCGATGGGATCTGAAGTCTGGGATTCATGCCGAGCGCAAACTCGCGAAAATGCGTGAGCGCTTCCACCGAGAGCAGATTGGCGCGCAACACCGCTTCGTTGGTCGCTGCGCTCGCCCTGATGATTCGCCCAGTGTCGAACTCCAGGCGGATACCGCTAACATCCGTGGACCCCAGGCGCAGAAGTGGGATGACGATCGTACCGCGCACCGTCTCCTCGAGTGGCGCCACGCGGATAGCGCCGGAAGGGAGCTCGATCTCACGATCGATGCGGACCTTCGCGGAGCTCATGCGGGCCGCCGACGCATCGCCGTCCTGCCTGGTCACCGGCCGGTCGCCGATCCTGAACCGGAGATCGGTTCCGTCGGGTGTGATGACGCGTACTTCACCGCTTCGCAGCGCGCCGATCGCAGAATCCATTCGAGCACTCAGCGCGCGGTAGTCGATGTCGAGCGCAGCGACGTAAATGCTGTCGTACAGCGCCGTGTGCGTAGCCGGACTCTGATTCGTGCCGATGGTGCCGTCGCCCCAATGAAAGTGAATCTGGCGCCCTCGGCCCGAGTCGAGCCAGCGTCCCAGCGCCGCCCTCTGCTCTGAACTCGGCCCGACGCCGACCGTCGGCAGCCAGACGTAGATGTCCG
>JACMME010000014.1 GCA_014379205.1 Gemmatimonadaceae bacterium | reverse complement strand
CACTCGATTGAGAGGCCGAAGTTGTTCTGTAGCGAGGTGACGCACGTCTTCCAGCGTTACGGCGTCGAAGCGCGACATGCGCGTGTTCACCCAGTTGGGATCCCGAAAATAGGTGTGGCCTTCCGCCAACCGATCCGCGCGGCCACCAAAGCCACCCATACTCTGCAGTCCGTTTACAAAGCCGAACCTGAGTCCGGCACGCACCCGATCGAGAGCCTCCTGAGTGAGTACCGCTAACGAGCCAGTCACCGCGCCGACAAGCGCGCGCTCCAGCGAGTCCGCTGTTATTCCAGCCGCGGCTTCCGCGGAAACGACCAGGAGATCAGCGCCGTCTACCAACCAGATAGCGAACCCGTTGGCGGAGGTCGCTACTCCGGTGGACCGTACCAGGCGCTCGTGAAGCAAGCTCGAGCGACCTTCACCGAGCATTCCAGCCAAAATAACCGCGGCTGGTCCGCCTGAATCTCGCGCGGCCGGAACGCGGTATCCCAGATACACTGCTGGCGTAGTTGCGCGGGTGTCGGGAATCACTACGCGCTGCTCGCGCCCGATGAGTGCGGGCAACTTCATATCCGGGAGTGGCGTTGGTGAGGGCCGCCGCGCAATCCCGCCAAAATGCTGGTGAACCAGTGTGCGCGCGCGCGCGATGTCGATGTCGCCCGCTACGACGAGCACCGCGTTGTTGGGCGAGTAGTATGTGGAAAAGAAAGCACGCACATCGTCCAGCGTCGCGCGGTCGAGATCGGACATCGATCCGGCGATCGTGTGATGGTATGGGTGCCCCTCGGGGAAGACGCCGGCAAGCATGACCTCGTACCAGTCACCATAAGGGCCACGGTTCTGCAGCAGCTCGTTCTTTACTACTTCGCGCTGGTTGTCGAGCTTCGCCTGCGTGAGAGCTTCCAGCAGTGTCCCCATTCGTTCGGCCTCCAGCCACAAGGCGAGAGCCAGGTGGTTGGAGGGAACTGTCTCGAAGTAGTTGGTCCGGTCGTGAGCCGTAGTCCCGTTCACGTCCGCGCCACCACGAGCGCCAACCGCCTCGAGCATCGACCAGTGCGCTCCGTCGGGGACGTTCCGCGAGCCCTTGAACATCATGTGCTCGAAGAGATGGGCAAAACCGGTCTTGCCAGGCTGTTCATGTTTCGAGCCGACGTTGTACCACACATTCACGGCAACCACGGGTGCCGAGCGATCCACGTGATACAACACCGTGAGACCGTTCTGAAGCGAGTCCGTTGTGAAGTTGATATGCACTGTCGTGGCGGAGCTGCCCGACTCCTGTCCCCACGTGACATCATTGGTGCCGGGCAACCCAATGATCAGGAGGGCGAAGGCGGAGGCTACTCTTTTTCGGGAGCGGCCCCGGCAAATGTCTCCACTGCGGATTGCGGATTGCGGAAGGCGGACTAACTGTGGAGTCACTGCGGCAGTGACGTCAGCGCACCCGCTGCTGCCTCTCGTACGCGAGCCGGAGCTCTCAGATCTTCCGCGATCTTGCTGAGTAGCGCCGATGCGCTGGGTGCGCCGATCTGACCCACCCACAGTGCGGCGCGCACACGCACACGCGTTGCAACGTTAGAGTCTCCCACCAGCGCGAGTAGCGATGCGGGCGCGCTTTCGGAGCGCGCTAGCGCGGCCGCCGCCAGCATCTCGACCGCGCTTCCAAATTCCTTGGTCCGAGCGAGCCCCGTGAGGTAAGACGATGCGTCTGCTGCCGAGACCATTCCCAGGTCCCGTTCGCCGCGTGCTTTCGGCATGAGAGCTGGAGCTGCGATGCGACTTCGTGCATTCACCACACGACCAGCGATGATTCCGAGCGTGACATTAATTGGCGCTTCCGCGCAAGGCGACACCGCGGTCCAGTTGTGAACCGCTTTTCTGGATCGGCCGATGTCGACTCGACTACCCACCGCCGCCACATTCCGGTCGTCGGCCCGAAGTACGAGGAGTGAGTCACGCCCGCACGCTTCCGGTTTTGCAGGGAAGCTGAAGTGGACGACGCCGTTTCGCGTCTCGGCTATTCGAGCGGAGAGTGCTGAAGTGTCAGTGAGGAGTCGCTCCGTGCTGGTATCAGGCTCCGTTGGAAGGGAAAGCGCGAGTCGCGAGGCGGAAGTCAACGGGCGCTGAGCGATCGCGTTCGGCGCAGCCTGCATTGGA
This sequence comes from Gemmatimonadaceae bacterium, assembly GCA_014379205.1. Classification (GTDB taxonomy): domain Bacteria; phylum Gemmatimonadota; class Gemmatimonadetes; order Gemmatimonadales; family Gemmatimonadaceae; genus JACMME01. The sequence goes on along the minus strand of JACMME010000014.1, from coordinate 15,440 downwards.
GCGGCTAGAGCGGCGGTCGATCCTGTCGCGGCAATGACCGCCAGGATGGTGACAAGGCTCAGCGCGAGTGCACCCGGCACGACATCACATGCCCTTCTCGCCGGCGCGACTCGCAGCAAATGTTCCACCCTGCGGAGGAGAGAGCCGCCGGAAACCGCCGATGCCAATAGCATGACCGGCCCCGTGCGATGCTCTTCCACAAACAGCAGCGCCCTTACGTATCCTTGAACATCTTTCCCGACTGCTATAGTGAGCTCGTCACAGCAACGCTCGCGCTCCTCGCGAACGATACGGGTAATCCACCAGGTCGCTGGATGGTAGAAAAACAGTGTTTCAACTATCGCTTGAACTGCGTTCATCAGTGGGTCACGGCGCCGTATATGCGCCAGCTCGTGCGTCATGAGCAGCTCGAGATAGTGGTGCGGCAGGCCCAATACCAGACTCGCTGGCACCAGGACTACTGGCGAGAGAATCCCGACGACCATAGGGACATCCACTGTCACCGATTGCAGGGCCAGCACGGGTCGCGTAAGGCTGAGCCGCTGAGCGAGCGCTTGCACACGCTGCTCCCACTCCTGTGGCATGGGCATCACGCCCGTGGTGCGCATCAGCCTGGTAAGACGCCATTCACCCGCGAGCCTGAGCGACAGCGCGAGCACACCCGCACACCAGCCCAGGACGATCCACGGCAACAGTATCTCAACGCGCGGACGCATCGTTTCCCACAGAACGACCGCCGTCCAAACGGACTCTCGCGCTCTCAGTGCACCGCTCTCAAGCGAGATTGTCAGGCTGCCGGTGCTGCCGGCAGCATCGTGGTACAGCGATGATATCGGCGCCACGCTGCCAGTTGCATCAGGCGCGAAAGGTTCCGTTCCGAAGCTGCGCGCAGCGGTGACGAGGGCGGAGGCCAGCATGCTGATCATGGCCACACAGGCGATGCCGTAGCGCATTCGTGCGCGCGATGCTGGTAACGCGGAGAGCACGAGGCGAGCGACAGCTGCGACCAACACTCCCTGCCAGAGAAAATGCACGAGCGCCCAGCCCGCAGCCTCGACATACGGCTGTGCGGATGACAGCTGGATGCTGAACTGCGGGCTGAATAGTCCCTGCATGACCAGGCCTGCGAAGGTCATGGTCTGCCCTCATCGGTGCTGCGTAACAGGGCACGAATTCGTTGGAGATCCCGGGGGGAGGCTCTGTCCGCACCTAACGCGCGCATGACCAGACGCTCGGCGGATCCGCCGAAAGCCCGCGCCGCGAGATCATCCAGGAGCGCCCGCTCCACCTGCTCGCGCGCACCGGCCGCCGTATAGATATGGGCCCGACTCGCACCATCACGCCGCACAAGCCCTTTTTCATGCATTATCTGAAGCAGCTTGAGCGCGGACGTGTACCCCACCGTTCGTTCCACGCGCTGTGCCTCGTGCACTTCTCGAACGGTGCTCGGACCCCGGCTCCAAAGAATCTGAAGGATGGCGAGCTCTGCGCTTGTGGGTAGCGGTGTGGGCATGGCAGGAGTAAGATGTACGAAGTACTTCGTACGAGTGTAACTCAAGTCGCGGCGGCCGTCAAGACTGGATCTGTGAGGCCTCCCACTTAATCGGCTTTCCCGGTTCAGAAGAATCGCTGATCACTGCGACTACGACTGCGACTGGCACTTGCCACTGCAACCAAGACTGGCACTTGCACTGGCACTTACCCGATCATTTTGCGCCGCGAAAGCCGCCGATCCCAGCATCGTCCTAACGATCAGTGGGACGTGATCTAGCCTTGGCCTTCAATCCCGATACGGATAATCCGGGTCCGCCAGCCTCGCTGCGCGCTCCGTCGCTTCCGGACCCGCAATCTCACTCGCGAGCTTGATCAGCATGCCGCTGAGGTGCTCTCCGTATCGGAGCACGGACGCCGCACGCGACTTCCGCGCAAGCAGGAAGGCAAGGAAGGACTTGTCAGCCTTGTCCATGTTGCACGCCGGACATGCAAGAAGGAGGTTGGCCCGCCGGTCATACGCAGTCATGCCCTTGCGCGGCGTCACGTGGTCGAGCGTGATGAGACTTGGCTTGATTCTCCGCTCACAGTACGCGCAAACCGGGCCGTGCTTCTTGAGCAGCCACGCTCGCGTTTCCATGTAGGCGTTGCGCGATGTCGGCTCCGAAGTGTGCTCCTGCTTTCGTGCAGGACGGCCAGGGCGGCGGCGGCGAGGTGATTCAGACGGCATGACGAAAAGATAACAACACGCGCTTGTGAGGGATTCAGCGCGGTCGCGCGAAGACTCTGTTTATGTGGTCCGGATAGTTGCGAGCATGTTGTCCAGGTACCTAAGCACGCGTTCAGGCTGCATGAGATCGAAGTGGTCGATTGCAGGCTCGGTCACGATGGAATCCTCACGAAAGTGTTCGCCGAGAATGCCATCGTCCAGGTTTCGGAGGCGGATGTCACGTAGCGCCTTCATGTTCGGGTCCGATTCCTCGAAGACGCATCGCAGGCACTGCACCCGCGCGCTTGTCGCGCGATACCATTCCGCGAAGACGTTTTCGCCCTCCGCCTTGAACGGTCGCACGATGTCACTGGCGTAGCGGCGAACCGGCGCGATGTCGCGGCGAAACTTCCGGAAGCTGCGAACAAGATATTCATGGATGTTGAGCCATTCGCCGAGCGTGTCGGCGGCCGCACTGAGCGATTGCAGGTCTCGCACTATCTCGCGCGAGTCCTCGCCAGTCAGCCGCTCGAACAGGCGGGTGGCAAAGCAAGTCTCCAGTGACAGGTTGCATCCCAGCGAAAGGAAGCCGTCAACGTGCAAGGGTGACTCGGCATCGTCCGGGCCGAGGAGGATGAAGCCGAAGTCTCCGCCCGAGGAGCATCCTACGACGATTGTAACGGCGGGCCGGAGCCGGTCAATAGCGTCGCGCAGAAACTCGCGCACGATCCGCACATGATCGTCGAGGGCGAGTGGAATGCGTCTGGGTGTTTCCAGCTCGAACCCGTATAGCGTCGGCGCGAGAGCACGGTAAGGAACGAGTTGCAGGTGCCGCTCCATATAGCTCTGATCCAGGCCGGTGCCGTGGATGAAGCAGACGAGGACATCTGAGTCGACCTGGTTGTCGAGATAATGAATCGACTCCCCGATTATTCGTGGGTCGAGCGTCGCGCGGTTGAGCTTTCGGATGACGGCCTCGGTCAACCGAAAGGTGCCATCGACCGGCACTGTTGGTTTGGCCCCTTCGTATTGCGCGGCGGTGTATGACGTAACCGTTTCCAGTCGGCCGAGTAACTCATCCGCGCTCTGCCACCGGTCGGCTGCACGCTTTTCGAGACAGCGCATGACGAGATGCTCGAGACCGGGAGAAATGCTGGACCTGAGTTTCGACAGCGGCTGTGCTGCACGCGTTAGGTGAGCGGCCATGACGAACTGCGCGGTCGAGCCGGAGAAGGGCGGAGCGCCGGCGAATAACTCATACGCGAGGATGCCGAAGGCGTAAATGTCCGCGCGGTGATCCACACCGGGCTCGGCCACCACTTGCTCCGGTGCCATGTATAGCGGAGTTCCGAGCGCTACGCCGGTTGAGGTGAGCGAGGGTATATCGGCCGCCGCGTTCACAGCCTTCGCAACACCAAAGTCCGCGACGAGCGCATGGCGGCCCAACAAAAGCACATTCTCAGGTTTGATATCTCGATGTACGATGCCTCGCTGATGTGCGTAGGCAAGCGCATCAGCGACCTCTCGCAGAAGGCGCAACCCCTCCTGGAGCGGGAATTCCCCGCTCCGGTCGAGCTTGTGACGGAGTGACTCGCCCTCGACAAATGGCATGACGTAGTAGAGCAGCCCCTCATCCTGTCCTGAATCGATCAGAGTGAGGATATGCGGGTGGAGCAGCTGCGCCGCGATCTCGATTTCGCGCAGGAAGCGTTCAGCGGCGAGAGACGCAGTGAGCTCCTCGCGCAGAACCTTTACGGCAACCTTGCGACCGTGTTTGAGGTCGTCGGCCACGTAGACCGTAGCCATCCCTCCAGACCCGATCTCGCGCTCGAGCCGGTAGCGGCCAGCCAGAACTGAATCGAGCCGGGGTATTGTATCGCTCATGCGGTTCATAGCGGTGATATCGATTGCAATGGTAGCTCCGCTTTTGAGCAAGCTGTCACCTAGCCACGCGTCAGCATAGGCGCGCCGTCAGCGACGGTCATATCCGCCTCTGCTGGGACGCAAATTGTACTTGAGAATGCACCAAATCGCGCGAACACCGTCTCTCCATCCAACCTTCTTGCCTTCCTCGTATGTCCGGCCGGAGTAGGAAATTCCAACCTCATAAACCCGGCATCTCGCTTTCGCGACTTTCGCTGTGATCTCCGGCTCGAATCCGAACCGCGATTCCTCCACTGTTATCCCCTGAAGAATCTCCCGCCGAAAAACCTTGTAGCAGGTTTCCATGTCGGAGAGATTCATGTTGGTAAAGCAGTTCGAGAAGTAAGTGAGCAGCTTGTTTCCCACGTAATGCCAGAAATACAGGACCCGGTGCGATTCGCCACCCGTGAAGCGCGAGCCAAAGACGACATCAGCTTTTCCGTCGATGATCGGCTTGAGCAGCTTCGGATACTCGTCCGGGTCGTACTCGAGGTCCGCATCCTGGACGATGATGACGTCGCCAGTCGCGGCGGCAAATCCGGTTCGCAAGGCCGCCCCCTTGCCTGCGTTCTGCAAATGATAAAGGGCTACTATGTCGGGATGCGCTGAAATCTGTCGAAGCACGTCCGCCGTCCCGTCGGTGGAGCAGTCGTCAACGATTACAATCTCTTTCTCAATTGGAACAGCTCTTACCCGTTCGACCAGCTGTCGAAGTGTTGCAGACTCGTTGTACACGGGAATGACTACGGTGAGCTTCATGCTCTGCCCCCGTGTATTTGACCCAGCACTAGTCCAGTCCTGTGGTCATCCACACTCAGCCTACCCTGGCAGCCGCGAAATTGTCGTCCGGCGATCGGTCGAACATGGCAAGTGTGGCCAATGCCATCGGGATCGCGCCAGAATCGACTCGGGTGTTGGTGTTGTGGGGGAAGCAGTGTTTTTGTTTGTTGGTGTGAACACAAGGTTGATATCAAAGCACCATGTGCGCCGTATGACGGTTCCTGCAGACCAAATGTAGAACATTTTGATGTTGTGATGCTTTGTGTCAACACGGTGTTGATGTTGCGCGCCACTCAGGGCTGGTAAAGTCCTGCCTCGCTTTACCACCTTCATTTGTTCATGCGCAATAGACCGAATCGGGCGGCGAAAACCTGGTTTTCGTAACGAATGCGACACATGCAGAGTGTGTTCAACAGCAGGCCGGTGTCTTGCTTGAGTCTTCGTAGACTCCTCCGAAAATGGCTTACCGATCGAAAGGTCGGGACGCAAAGCCCGGTGTCTCTCCCGAGACGGTCCGGCTGCCGAAGAAGGGTCACCCTGCCCGCAAGTTTGCGGGCATCGTTTATCCCCCACTCGACGGAGAAGAAAGGAATGCGATCACGCTCTCTCGCAGGACTTGCGCTCGCCGGCGTCGGACTTCTTGCGGCCTGCACCGACCCCACTGCTGCACCCTCGGGTCGCCCGCAGCTGCTGGTCAGCTCGCTGGCTGTGTCCGTTCCGGAAAGACAGCTCATCATATGTAAGGCCGGGAATGCCGCCGGTGTGTTTACCTTCGACTGGTCAATAACAGGCGATGGCAGCCCGATCGGTACTGTCTCCGGAACCGTAACGGGCCTCGCAACAGGCGCTTGTGCGGTTGCTTATACCGTGTCTGAAGACAATGGGAACAGATACTCCGCAACCGTAACGGAGCGGACTCCGCCGACTGGCTGGGCCCTTACGGGAATTACCGGCGAGTACGATATGAGCCTCGCGAACCCACCCACCTTCCCCAACCCCGACGTTCCTAATCGCACAGTCACGGGCGTCGTATTGACGAATGATCTGGGCGTTAAAATCACGTTCACCAACGCTTTTACACCACCGCCGCCACCTGGCCCGAGCTGTACGCTAACTCAGGGTTTCTGGAAAAATCATCAGGAATTATGGGATGCGGCCGGTGAGAAGGTCGTGTGGACGGGACAGAGCTTCTTCAACTCCGGTAAGACTTACGCCGAGATGTACACGATCAATGCAGCGGGTGGAAATTCCTATAGCAAGCTCGCGCACCAGTACATCGCAGCCAAGCTCAACCTCAATGGCGGCTCGGACCCGACGATTAATGGGGCCATTTCACAGGCTGAGGCGCTGTTCGCGGGCCACCCCGCAGGCTCGTTCACCATAAAGAACGGCACCTGGAACTCGGTGGCCACAGCGCTCGACGACTACAACAACGGTAAGACCGGTCCGGGCCACTGCGGGTCCTGACAAAGAGATCGGCAATACTAAAAGCGGGGGTGCCGAGAGGCGCCCCCGCTTTTTTCGCGCTCACAAGCGGTAATCACGGCACCTGTTGTCCCGCCGGTGGGCACTCCTGCCACGGCCCTTCGCCCGCAGCACTCAGCAACTGATCCGCTTCTTCCTTCGCGCCCAGCTCCGCGAGAGTGCAGCCGCGATACCCCAGCGCGGCTCGATCGCCAGGATCCAGTGTCGCCGCAATCGCGAAATTCCGGTCTGCGAGGAGAAGGTCATCATGCGCTCTGAGCCTTCCGGTCGACACCCGGCCTGACGCGCGCGCTCTCTCGAGATAGTTGAGACCGAGCTGCCGATGAGCTACGACGCTGTTCGGCTCCCGCGAAACAGCGGTCTGGAGATACTCGATCGCCCTGGACACATCACCAGCATCAGTGCGCATTTTAGCGAGGTACAGCAAGGCGAGTGCTGACCGCGGATAGCTCATCGCCGCCTGAGAGAGCTCCTGCTCAGCAGTGACGAGATCTCCGCTCTTGAATGCTTCTATTCCACGTGTCGTTTGTTCCGGAGTTCCCTCCATCAGCCCTGTAGACTGCCCGAGATCAACCACGAACCCCTGAATACCGCCGCCCGCCAGCAGAAACAGCGCTGCCAGCGCGAGTGCGATGAGCAGAACCACGAATAACACAAGCCGTATCAAACACCCAATGACAGGGACTGACTTGCGTGGAACTTCTGGTAGTGGGCCTTCCCGGGGTACATCCCTGCTTGCGCGCTCCCGCCTCTCCATTGACATGCGGGCGAGCAGGTCCGCCAGGGATGGTCTGGCCGGAGTGACAACCGGATCCGGCCGCCGCGGCTCCGGTCGCCGGGGACTTCTGCGCGAGATCTCAACGTCCCGCGGTGTTGGCGCGCGGGATTCCGGCCGGCGCGTCTCGCGAGCGGGCACTGAAGGGCCGACAGGTGGTGGTGCCGCGGGACGTCTCGCTGGCTCACCAAACCTGGCCCCGCATTCCTTGCATGCTGGCTCCTCGAGCCAGAGTCCCGGTGTATGGTTGCTACAGAAATACCGGACCTGACCTTCGAAGCAGGCGTCGCACTCTCCCGCATGGCTTTGCGTCGTGCCGCAGGTTGGACACCGTAGGACGACGCCGCTCATGTAGCTCTCTGTTCCGTCGCTTCGGCGGGCTCGTCCTCCCCTATCTCTTCCGGATAACATCCGCGAATCAGCCGCTCCGGTATGTGGAGCCTGTAAACCTGGGGGAGAGATCCGCGAACCCAGCGTGCAATCGTGGGCACTCGCACGAAGGGCCCGAACAACTCGCGCACCAACCGTCGCGAAAGCGCAACCGTGGTGAGCACAGGCGTGCCGGCATATGCCGGGTAAATCTCGTATCGCTCCTCGACGTGATCATGACCTCGCACCATGTGCGTTACCGGCCTGCCGAGCGAACTGCTCAGGGCGCAGAACGCCGCAAAGTCCTCGTATCCGAACTGGCTCCCGCGAGACATCCGATTGGGAAGCTTTTTTCTTGCGCGCGGATGGGCGCGCGTCCAGACGAAATCCGTGAGGCATTGAGGAGCGTTCCAATCCTGCGTTTCGGCCAGACGCCCGTGCAGATCCGTGAGCGGAAAGCCACCGTGAGCCGCAAGCAGTCCATCGGGAAAGAACAGCGCGCGTGGTGCCTTCGCCACGATCCGCACCGCCAACTTCCCCGCTCTGCCAATCCATTCATGCGCGAGATTCTCATTCAGGAAGTCGGAGAAATCCGAGGGCGAAACCGTTGCCGTAAAGCGCGCGCCGTTGTATCCGAGCGCCTCATCATGATTGCCCGCAATGAGACAGACAGACTGTGGACGCTCGAGGATGAGCTCGAAAACCCGCAGAAGGGTTTCCAGACCGTACCCGCCGTCGTCGAACAGATCACCGAGGAGTACTATCCGCGCGAGACCCGCGCTCTCGCGTTCGGCCTCACGGGCGATCAGCGCCAGAGAGGCATCGAGTGCAAGCAGATCACCATGAATGTCGCCGATGAACCAGAGCGGTTCATCTGAGAGATCGGCCAGCTGCAACACGCGATCCGAGTGACTCTCGCGTTTATCATCGAACAGCATCTGTGCGCCACTTTCAGAGTCGAGGAGAGCTTCGAGCCGTTCGACCGTTCCGCGCATGCGCGCACGCAGGGCACCCGGTTCCAGTAACGCAGCGATGCGTTCCCAGTCGAGGTCGTCGACGTCGACGACTGGCGGAATTGGAGGAGGAGCGCTCGGCTCAATCTCGGGCTCGGATTCTCCTGGCTCCGCGGATTGAGTTTCGGACTGCTGCTGGTCACTGCGACCAGTATCGGAACTCGCGCTGACTACCGTTTCCGAGCCCGCGTCTACGATCGCGGCCTCCGCACGCACAGGCTGTCCTGGCTCCGAATCCTCCGCCTGATTTGGCTGGTAGTCCTCCGAAGGAGCGTGCAGCTGCGATGTCTCCGGCGCGGGCAACTCGCCGGCGCCCTTGTCAGCCGACACGCGCCGTAAGAGGAAGCTTGCTGATTCCCTTTGCGCTGCGTCCAGCCGCGAGCACGTCGCCGTCGCTAAGCACTCGCGGCGCGGTGAGAGGCGCGCCGTTGATCAGCGTTTCGTTCACTGTTCCGGATGCTGGCGTGACGATCCATTGTCCGTCGGCGCGCCTCTCCACCGTGCATTGCTTGACGTCCCAGAATTCGGCTTCCGGACCAAACCGGCGGAGCACTGCCTTACCCATCTCGGTGCGGACGCCGATCTGCAAAGACTCGCCACTCGGAGCAACCAGTTTTATTCTGTCCGACTTGAGAGTTGATCCAGGCGCAGCCGTTGGCTTTGTCTTCGCTCCAGCGGGAGCTGGGGCCGATCCGGCGGCCGTGCGAGAACCCACAGCGGACGCCCGCGCCGCCGCGGCGGTCTTCGCACTTCGGCCGCTGAGCGCAGCCCGAATGGCCGGCGCCGTGGGCCTCGCCTTCGGATCGGGTGAAAGACAGCGGTGCAGAATCGCGCTCACTTCGGCGTTGTTCGCTGGAGATGGCATCGTTCCAAGCAGCGCAGGCGGCTTGATATCATACGCGCGTGCACGCTTGGCGTACTCGGCCTGATCTTCGTGCCAGTAGGGATGCACTCCGACGAGAAGTTCGTATAGAATGAGGCCGCACGTGAATATGTCCGACTCCAGAATCGGAACGGCGCCGCGCGTCATGTGCTCTGGAGATCTGTAGTTGTCGGTTCCCACATAGCCCTGGTGGCCATGCCACGGGGCTTTCCGGTCGGCGAGCAGCGAAAAATCCGTGTCGATGAGTTTTAACTGGTATCCCGATCCGAGTGAAGCATCCTTGAGCAGATACGCGTTGGCGGGCTTGAGATCCGCGTGCACGATTTTGGATTCGTGTAGAGAGGCGATTCCCCCCATCAGGACCTTCGCCCAGGTGACGTGCCTCGCCCAGACGGAGGGGTCCCGAGCCGGTGCAATCCTGGTACGCTTGTGTGTCTCGCGCTCCTCCTCCAGCAGGTGTTCCAGGTCGCGGCCATCGATGAACTCGTAGGCCTGGAAGTATGTGGGTCCTCCCCATTTCTCCTCGAATGCATCCACCAGACGGACCGCATAGTGAGCAGCCTTTCCGTTTCGCACCCTGTTCGAGAGTTCCTGCTGGTAATCCACGTAGGCTTTGTACCAGACGACGGTTGGCGCAGGCGATTTATACTGCTTGAGAAAGATCTTCTGCCCCCCCGCCGCCTGCGCGCCGTATGAGATCGCCATCATGCCCGGGCCGAAGACCTTGGTGACGCGGTATCCGCGGATGGAGTCTCCGACCTTCAGCTTCTTTGCCATCGCGCCCTCCGGAGGCTTCGCAGTCTCAGAGCGCTACTGTTTCCGCGGATCGCGACACACTGGCCGCCAACTGCTTGAGGGTCGTGCGGAAATTGGCTGGATCGGCCGTGAATTTCTGCAGGGCTTCCTGGGCATTGAGGCCTTCGTATTCCACCACTTCCCACTCGCTCTTGTCTATCTGGCTGAGCCTGTCGTATCCCTCGAAGTTCGGGGCGAACAAGCTGAGGATGATGCGGTTCGCCATGACGACGTTGGCCACATCCTGCAGCGCTCCGCCCTTGGCCTCCGGAATTCCCATCGTCTCCTTGAACGACGCATCGGTGAATACGACTACGACTCGCGCCGCTTCACTTCGATATCTCCACTTGTTGGCTTCCTCCGACTGTGCTCCCTTGGGCGACGCTTCCATGGTCGCGACCTTGTAAAGAGCATCCAGAAGGGATTCGGGCTCGTCTCCACCGCCCTGCGCGCGAAGCGAGGCTAGCTGCGCCTTGAGAGCGACAGCGTCGCGAACGAATGGATGATCCTCGAGCCATTCGAGCCCTTCCGAATGCGCGGCTTCGATGTCTCGATATCCAACCACCTTTCCACGCCAGTCCTTGACGGGGGCCGCATTGTTGGCGTCGCCCGTGCTGAGGGAGTTGACGAAAGCCTCAATGTTCGTGCGCAGTGCATCGATGATCGGCGACATGCTGCCGCTCACGTCGATGAGAAATACGACGTCAGCGACGCCCTTTGTTTTTGCGCGCGTCTGCGGTGCGGCGGCTGGCGCTGCTAGCTCAGACTGTCCCTCAGGGCCCGGCGGAGATGATTCAGCGTCAGGCGAAGCGCCTTCGTCAGCCACGGCCACCGGTGCGTCCTCAGTGTCAGGTGCTGTTGAGCTTTCGCCGGCCACGGCAGGCATCGAAGTGGGCGGTGCTTCACTCGACGAAGAATCCACTTCAGGTGGCGAGGTTGGTTCGGTGTCTTCTGTGCGTGCCATCTGTCGCTCCGCGAGAGGTCGGTTGTGGTTTTGAGACGTGAGGAAGGCATATGCACATACTTTGCCAATCGTCGCGTTTGCCTTTTCGAATGGAGAAATATACGGAGCGCATATGGTTTCGACTCTGTGGCATGATGTAGCGGCCAGCGGGATACGACCGGCGCGCACGCAACGCTGCCGACAATGCCGCACAGGAATGTCTAGTCCGTTGCCGCTTTCCGACGGCTCGCCGGCGAGTGCGTCCGTGATTTGCCGGGAAGATGCGATATTTCGGCCTGCATCGCTTGTCAGTCCAAAAGTGAAACGGAAAACGGTCACGAAGGTCGAAAGCGATGACAAGTTCTTCGTCCAACGGTCCCTTGGGATACGTCGCCACCGGTGTGGGGCGCATGATGACCCTTATCGTCAATCTTTACACGATAAAATCCGACGATCATTCCTGGACGTTGATTGATACGGGTATTCCCATGCAAGGACGCCAGCAGTGAAGCCGGCGAACGAGCGCATCACACCTCGATCGCTTATCGACAAATACATGCCGGCGTACGATTGGGTGGAGCGACATTCCCTGGCCGTGCTCGCGCCGCCACGCATAGTCTATGAGGCTCTACACAGCGCGGACTTCGCCAAATCTCCTCTGGTGCGCGCGCTGTTGGAGCTGCGTGCAATCCCGGCCAGGCTGACTCGGTCACACCCGGGTTCGCATGATCGAGCCAGTGCCAATCGAGCATCACGACCGGCTGAAAAACCGCGCGCGGGAACACTCGCTTCATTTCGCGATCGCGGATTCACGATCCTCGAGGAAAGGCCAGGTGAAGAGATGCTGATCGGCCTGATCGGCCGCTTCTGGACCCCCAGCGGTGGAATTTGCGCGACGAATTCAGAGCGCTTCCGTGCGCCACTCGAAGACGGCACCGCGCGCGCAGCATGGAACTTTACGACCATCCCAATGGACGGTGGGGACTCGACGCTGCTGTCCACGGAAACGCGAATCGAGGCGGCCGACGTGACGGCCAGAAGGAGCTTCGCGAGATACTGGCTTCTTATCCGTCCCTTCAGCGGACTTATAAGAAAGCTGATGTTACGCGCGATACGCGACGAAGCCGAGTCCGCTGCCGCCAGGGGAAAGCGACAGTGAACTCGGCCGGTACCGCGATTACTTCGACGCGGACTTTGCCTTGAACGCGCTGGCGTAGCGACCGTACCCTTCCGCTTCAAGCCGTGCCACGGGAATGAACCGAAGGGCAGCGGAGTTCATGCAATAGCGTAATCCCGTTGGTCGCGGGCCATCATCGAAGAGGTGACCCAGATGCGAATCCGCGTGCGCCGAGCGAATCTCCGTGCGCGCGTAACCGAGCTTGTGATCTGTCAGCTTCTTTATGTTCGCGGGCTCGAGCGGGCGTGTGAAGCTGGGCCATCCGGTTCCCGAGTCGTACTTGTCAATGGAGCTGAAGAGCGGCTCGCCCGAGACAATGTCGACGTAGATGCCGGCCTCGTGGTTGTCCCAGAGCTCGTTGCGGAATGGTGTCTCGGTATCGTCCTCCCGCGTGACCGCATACTGCACGGCGGTCAGTTTTCGCTTGAGTACCGCGTCTGCCGGGCGCTTGTACTCAGACTTGGCACCCCCCAAGCCAGGCTTTTGCGCATGCGCGCCAGCAACAGAAGCCGCCGAAGATGCTGCAAGAACCACGGCGCCGGCGAAGGCGCGAATTGTCAGTGTCATGGAAGGTCTGCCCTTTCGTTAAGGAAGCGTCTTTCTGCTTCACTATATACTCGCAGGCGACGTTTTTAGTTCTGTGACGCAGCGCTGTCGATTGCATAAGAACGGCTTCAATGGGGCGATCTGGCGCGCACGCGTAAGACGCGCGAGCAGGGCATCGCTAGCCCATTCCCGCAAAATGACGTTGACAGAGATGACTGGAATGCTAAATGCAAACCGTGCCCGGTCTGAAGCTCTGGCGTATGCGATTCCTGGTATCGCAGCCGCTCATGCTCGCACTGAATTCCCCTAAATGTGGGTGCCTACCATGACGCGTCGCTCAGCGCTCGCTAAGCGTCTTATCAATCTGTCGCTCGTACTAGCCATCGGGACCGCGTGCGGGAGCGACGATACTCCGAGCGGGACGGATGACTCTGAAGGAAGCGATGGGCCTGCGAATCAGGGCCCTGCGCTACCAGCCCGGACTGACGGCAATGCGACGCTCGGACGCGACGTCTTCAGATTCGAGACCTTCGGAAACGAACGATACTTCACGGACGCGCTCCGTCTTCCAGCTGGCATAGTGGCGGCGGGTGTCACTCCCCGGCAGCTCCTTGCGCTGGGCATCAGCATCGACGTCGACGCCGTGCCTGCGGCCATTCGTGCGTTGCTGACCTCGGCGCCTGCCTCGGTGCTCGACGACCCGGCAATGACAATCGCGCTGATTAACGCCAACGCGGCCGTGGGGTTGCCGATCAAGGATAGCAACGGGGACGGAGTATTGGACGTGGCTCGCGGCGACAAGGTCGGGGCGAGCTGCGCGCTTTGCCACAGCCCAGCCGCAGCGGGCGCGGTTTTCAGCGTACCGGGCGGAGGCTCGATCGGCGGAAGGCAGGATGGGCTGGCATCGCACAATCTCAACTTCGGACGGCTCATTGCGACCGCCACCAATTCGCGCGCGCTTTATCCGTTGCTGCAACTCTCGCTGGCGGCAAACGGGGGCAACACGCTCGGCAGAGCGCCGACGGGCCTCACAGAGAACTCAACCGAGGCCGAGGTGGATGCCTATCTCTCGAATCCGCAGTTCTACCCGGTTGGAATGTTCGACGACGCGTTCGATGGCAATGGCGCGCCTATGCATAACACCCCGTTGTTCGAGCAAGATCTGGCCGGTCCTTTCGGCAGCGAGGGGGCAATCGCGCGGCTCGACAACTTCAGCAACCTGGTCTACACCGGTCTGCTCGACCCGACGACCCTCACCACTCCCGGAGGCCGCGCGTTTCTAATGATGCTCGGTGGGGCGGCGGGAATCGAGATTGCCGACGATTTCGTGAAAGTCCTCGCAGCGACAGGAGTTACGGGCTATCCATATATTATCGCGGCGCCGAGTGCCGCGGCGGGCACCGAGGAAGCCCCGCTCGGAATCCGCGTTGACGACACCAAGCTGTTCGCAATGAACGCATTCCTCGCGCAGTTGCCGGCGCCGCCGGGAACGGGGGGGGGCAGCGACCGCGGACGCCAGCTCTTCCGCACATCCACATGCACGTCCTGCCACAATGTCGATCAGAGTAGGCCAGTCCCAACCTTCATCGTACCAATGGCTACGATCTTCCCGGGAGATAATCCCGTTGTGCTCGCCCAACGCACCCCGCCGCTGAACCCTGTACTGAACACCGTGAACTCCATCTTCGATGACAAGATGGCTGTAGTGAACGCGAGCATCCGCGGCGATATCCGGGGAACAGCGCTGCCGCTCCTGCTCGATCTCGCGCGGAAACCGGTGTTCCTGCACGACAACTCGGTGCCGACGCTGGAAGAGCTCCTCAACCCAACCCGGGGCGCAACCGCTCCGCATCCATTCTACTTCTCGAACTCGGCAGACCGCACCGCTGTAGCAGCCTATCTGCGAGGGCTGGACACGGATAGCAGGTAGAGACCGGGAGCTGTCAGCGTTTCATTGAACCGTTCCACGAGGGTGGGCGCTGTTTCATGGAACAGTTGCGCTGGCAGCTTCCCTTGAGACAATGCTCCGAGGACCGCTCCCAACCCTGAGCTTCGTTCAGCTGGTTGAGCGGTCTCCAATGGTCGTGCAGAAACTTGCCGGCATTCGAGCGCTAGGACGCATAGCGTAACTCCGCCAGCTTCTCGTGTTTCAACGCCGCTCGAAGCCCGTCGCGCTTTGGCGCCTTGGCGGAGCGCTCACCGCCTTCCCGATTCAGTCTGCTTCGCGTCACATGGCAAAGCTCGGGCTCGCAACAACTTGCGGCAGATGATAACAGGATGAGACGCGGCTGAGATGGACGTGACGCGAGGCCGCGATATTCTCGCCCGATCCAACCAAACGCTCGAGAGAGCAGCATGCGCGGTACGCCGCAAGTGCCTGAACCGCGCCGAGCCGGTTGGACGAGCGGACAAAATACCTTGTCCACGACGATACAATTTCGCTCGCCGGTGTTCACCCCAGTAAGCCCTAAGGTGGACAACAGCCAACGAGCACAACGTCATCTGGAGGTACGGTCATGCTTCAGAAAGGCTCACTGGTTTTCATTGGTTT
>JACMME010000133.1 GCA_014379205.1 Gemmatimonadaceae bacterium | reverse complement strand
GAGCTGGGATACACAACGGTCGTCCTTTCGAATTACGACACGATGGGCCCGCGCGCAGCGGCCGAAACAATACGTCGGGTGCTCGCCAAGCGCTGATCGGACTGGCAGCCGACAGGCTAGCCTCGTTACCGCAACAGATGGCGCAGTTATCCGCCGCTCTCGGTTCGTTCAGGGACTGCGAGGCAGGTATCGTTCAGGAATCGACGTTCCTGGTCTTTCACTATCCCAGAAAACGGTGACTATCCACCATCGGCGGCCATCGTTGAGTAGCTGAATACTGTTGATGCCACGCGCGAAAGGTTTGAGGTCGTTCGCGCGCCCGCGCGACTCGTATGTGCTGAATCGGTGTGTGATGGCGCCGAAGGTCTCACTGACATGAGTCGCTTCCCGCTCGAAGAATCCCTGCGCTTCCAGGTCACCCGAGCCCGCCACGTACTCGTCCACGGTCATTACAAGCGGGCTGACTTGTCCGGCCGAGTCTCGCCGGGCGCGGGCCACGATCAAGCGCGCCTCCGGAAGGAAGAGAGCCCGGAACCTGTCCCATTCACGCTTCTTCCCCGCGGGGCCGGAGATCGCTCCATACAACGCGCCGATGATCGAGTCGGCCGTCGATACGTCCGCCTCGCGCCGCGCGCTCGCGGAATTGGCGGGTGTTCCGGCGCTCGAGGACGCAGCACTCTGTGCAGATGCGGATTTTCCTGCTGGCAGAAATGCTGCAACTACGATGGCGCTGAGAGTCGCAGCGCGTCCTGTGATATTCTTCATATGGTATGCGTCAGGTTAAGCGTTATTGAGTTCGTACTGTCGAATGTATCGCTCTGGATCGCACTACCTGGTGCACATTACGCGGGCAGGCAGCAGAAAGACAGCGCACTTATGGTCGCCCTCTTGAAGTGTCCACCGCCATGATCATTCCCGAGCGACTTCGAACCTCGTGCGAGCGCGACCCTGCGCGTCACGCATGGCTTGAGCGATTGCCGCAGAACATTGCCGAACTGACTCACAGGTGGAAGTTGACGGTAGATGACCCTTTCGATGGCAGTGAAAACAGTTTGCTCCTGGGTGGCCCCAGCGGTGCGAGTGGATGGAGCAGCGGCAGTCCTCAAGCTTGGCATGCCTCACATGGAGGGTGAGCATGAGATCCAGGGCCTGCAATTCTGGAATGGCGATCCGACAGTGAATCTGCTGGAATCTGACCAGGAGCTGAACGCGATGCTTCTCGAACGGTGCGAGCCCGGCTGGATACTCCGCACACTGCCTGAGCCGGAGCAGGACGTTGTGATCGCGCAGCTTCTGCGCCGACTCTGGCGCGCCCCGCCCCAACCACACCCGTTTCGTCCCCTGTCGGAGCTCACTGGGTGGTGGCGGCAAGAGACGACCGCACAAATCCAGCACTGGCCCGATAAAGGGCTCGTCGCCGAGGGGCTTCGACTACTGGAAGAGTTGTCCGGCACGGCCACCTCCGAGGTTCTGCTCGCGACCGATCTTCACGCCGGCAATGTTCTGCGCGCCGAACGCGCGAGCTGGCTCGTCATCGACCCAAAGCCGTTCGTCGGGGATCCCGCCTATGACGCCACACAGCATCTCATCAACTGCGATCGGCGAATGCGATCGAACCCTCGAAACACCATTCACCGGTTCGCGGATATGCTGGGGGTGGACCACGAACGTGTCCAGCTCTGGATGTTCGCCCGCTCGGCGGCTGAGCCGCGCGGCAAGTGGAATTCCGATTCACTCGAACTCGCGCGAAGCCTCGCTTTCTGAGGTTGCTGCGCTTTCTCAATCCGCATGAACCCTTATCGATTGACGACTGTCTGGATGCGCCGCACCAAACTCAATCGCAGTCGGAAATGACCTGGACGGAGTAGCTCATTACCATTCCCCGCGCGCTCCCACTGATCCGATAACGCGACCAAGGCGCTCTGCACCCTTCTCCCAGTTGGCGGCGACCGCCTGTTGCGCGACGCGTCCCGACCCGGCACGCACGGTCTTGATAATCTCGGCGTGCTCTTCGAAGGTCGCACTGTGGTTTGGTCCCACGAGCGGAGCGTACACCCACTCGTAACGATACACCTGCGGGCGAACCGTCTCGATCATTGCGCGAAGGCGCGGTCGCGCGCAGCTATCCACCAGCAGCCCATGGAACTCGTTGTGCAGCTCGAACAGGCGATCGTAGTCGACGGTGCGCTGCCGCGCTGCGTTCTCGAAGCGGGTCTCGGCCTGCTTGAGCCTCGCGGCGAGGTCGCGCCGCGCCGCTGTCTCGAGCAAGTCGATGCGACGAGCGGCCGCCCCTTCCAGTGACGCCATGACATGATAGAGATCCATCATATCGTCCAGGGTAAGTGGCGCAACGAGAAGCTCGGTCCGTCTAGTAACGCCCGTGGGTACCAGAAAACCCTCCTGGTACAGCCGCAGAATCGCTTCTCGCGCCGGCGTGCGACTCACTCCGAGTCGCAGAGCGATGTCGTTCTCCACCACTCGCACGCCTGGCGCCAGCTGACCCCGAATGATCAGTGACCGAAGGCGGTCGTACACCTGACTGGCGTCGATTCGGATTGCGGTAGAGGTGCTCAAGCGGACGGCAGCGCTGTGGAGGAATTTCTCACGGTGAGCAGACTCCGGGCGACCGGAGATGGCATGGGTCCGACAGGACAAGTAGGAGAGATAGCCGTCGACCGCCCCGAATGAACCCTGGACGGTTTCCCAGTCTGTTGGTATGGTGTGACGGTATACAATATACTATGTTTCGAGCGGGAAACAAACCGTTGGTGAGCGGATTACCGAAGCTGCAACCGAATCCGCACAGCATTGGGAATAGGATCGGCTTATCCATGAAGAGATCTGGTACTTGCACCCAACTGCGCCCAACCACGCCAGTGCTCCTGCGCGCATCATCTACCCCGTGACACTTGTGCCTCAACGCACGGTTTATTCTCTTCGACGACAATACCGATGGGCTGCCGCCCTGTTCGTCTCGTTCTCGGTCACGGTTTTCCTGGCATGCGGCAGGTCGCAGCGGCCTGGGCCCGACAAAGTGCGCGGGCCAACTCGAGCCGCAACGGATGTCCTGCTTCCCAACACTCCGGCGGCTGCGGCGCTAAGGCAGTGGCTTCGTGTCTACAATCTCGGCCTGGCTGACACCGCGCGTGCATTCGCCGCGCGCGCATACTCAGCCAGCGAGCTCGCGGATCGGCCTGCCGAGGTGATTGCGCGCGGTCATTTGCTCTGGCGCATGAATTACGGCCAGATGCGAATCGTTCGTGTCGATTCTTCAGCGAATTTCGCAATCGAAGCGACCGTGTACGAGGCGTTGACCGAGGCGTATGGCAAGGTCTTTGTCGAGGTCGATACCGCGGCCCCGCATGGCATAACCGGCGTGTGGCTCATTCCGTTTGTGGAGCCTCCTCCCGATGCGCAGCGCGCGCGCCTCACTACGGACCGCGCCATCTCCGATGCGCTCGGCCAGTACACCGATCGCCTGGCGAAACAGGATGTGCTCTCGGGAGCCGTGCTCGTCGCGCGCCAGGGCAGCCCGGTTTTCACGCGCGCTTTCGGTGCGGCGGCGCGAGACCCGTTCACGCCAAACACGTTGGACACGCGCTTCGAGCTGGCGTCTCTGAGCAAGCTCTTCACGGCGGTGGCGGTGGCGCAGTTGGTAGAGCGGGGCAGGCTCGCCTTTGACACGCCGATTTCCGCCGTGCTCCCCGATTATCCCGGTGTCGACGCTGCGCGCCGGATTACCGTCGAGCAGCTGCTCACACACACGTCGGGTCTGCCCGACTTCTACCGTAACGGCAAGTTTCGTCAATACGAGGACTCGCTTCACACGCTGGCCGACTTCTGGAAGATGTTCGCGCGCGATTCGCTCTGGTCAGAGCCTGGCGCAAGATACGACTACAGCAATTCCAACTACATCGTTCTCGGTTCGATCGTGGAGCGTCTTTCAGGGATCTCGTTCGAGGAGTATGTCACGCGCAACATTTTCGCCCCCGCGGGCATGACGCGTACCTGCTACTGCGACGTCGGCGCAGATCACCGTGCAACTCCATATTCGCGTTACACGGCCGGTTTCGGGCCGACACGGCGGTCGGTGCCCGATAGATGGGTAGAGGTTCCGCGGGGCGCGCGCCGGCCCGGTGCACCGGGCGGAGGCGGTATCTCTACGGTTCTGGATCTTGGCCGTTTCGCGACGGCGCTGCTCGAGCATCGCCTGCTCGGCGCGGCGATGACGGAGCGCGTCCTGATGCCACGTGTCCCAATGGGTGACGGCGGAAAGCGGGGTTACGGGTTCGAGGCGTACGAGTGGTCCGGCACTCGGTTCGTAGGTCACGGCGGAAACTACTGGGGCACGATGACCCAACTCGACATTTACCCAAAGGAAGGTGTCGTTGTAGTGATCCTCTCAAACAACGACGCCAGTGGCGGAGAGGCCGTTCGCAACTGGACGCGGCGCGTCCTCTCCACTAGGTAAGACGACTCCCGGACTTTCCAGCGCCACGTCGCACACTAGTGCAACGCCGCTCACGTTCGTTTAGTCGCTCCTTTACCAGGCGCGCTTGCATGGCTCACGCGCTTATTTCGCCGCGGCGGCGCACGACACACTCGGAGAGGCGTAGTGAGCGGTGGAAGTCTCATTCGACTTTCGGCGAAACACAATTCCGCCGGATTCCAGTTGGGTGGGCACACCGTCTACGACGCTGAACGTAACTTCCTGCTCTCCGTAGCTGGGGTTCTCCCAACGCGCCATGAATCTCTCGCCGTCCCAATACTCCAGGGGAGCGGTATGGCGAGGACCGAACCATAGAGTCAGCCGCCCATTTTGCGCGCGGACGACAGCGTGACCATACAGGCTATCACTGTAGGTGCCAGCGTACGCTGGGAGTGCACGCGGCAGACGCGAGCCCACGCGCCTGGAGGCATACAGTTTCTTCCGGTTTTCTTCTTCCTCCCTATGACCCTTCTCTGCAGCCACAAGGAGAGTCTTGCTCCAATCGACTGAGGGCCCCGCGAGAATCCGGTCCAGAATCCAGTTTCTCAACACGTCCGGGAGGTCATTTGCGAATTCCTGATTTCCGCGATTCGAAAGCACAACAATTCCGACGCGCCGATCGGGTAAGAGGGCTGCCTCGGAGCGAAAACCGTCGATCCAGCCGCTGTGTCGCAAGAGCTTTTCACCGCGGTAGTCCAGTGCAAACCATCCCATGCCGTAGCCCATGAAGCGTATCTCTGGATACCTGGAGCTCGACACAGCCCCGAAGGCGATAGGAACCTGAATTCGATGCATCTCGGAAAGGGCGGCGTGACTGAGAAGTCGTTTGCCACCGAATTCTCCATCTGCCACCTGCATGCGTAACCAGTTAGCCATGTCTGAGACGCTGGCACTTATCCCACCACCAGGGGCCGCATTGTCGAGATTCAGGCGCGGGACGACCGCGGGTTTGCCTTTCGTCAATTCATGCGGCAGCGCGACATTACTCATTCCTCTCAGCGCGCAAGCGCTGGTGCTGCTTCTCAGCATTCCCAGCGGAACGAAGAGTTCATCTCTAACAAAGGCGTCCCACGATGTGCCCGCGCGAGCCGCGAGTGCCTCGCCCGCGGCCAGGTACATGAGATTGCTGTAGAGATATCGCGAGCGAAAACTCGCATCGAAGTCCAGGAGGCGCATCTGGCGCAGAATTTCCGCGCGATCGTTCTGGCCGCTCAGACGGAGCCAGTCCCCGCCCGTGAGACCGGTGCGGTGTGTAAGCATGTCGCGAAGCGTCAGGTGATCAGTCACCCACGCATCACGCAGACGAAAGTCCGGGAGCAGCGCCTTCGTGAGCGTGTCCCAGCCAATTGCGCCACGATCCACCAGCATGCCTGCGGCTGCGGCGGTAAACGCTTTCGTCAGCGAAGCAATGGCAAAGATCGTCTGGTCGTCGACGCGAGCAGGCTGCCCGGCTTGCAGAAATCCGAAACCGCGCGCCATTAACACGCTATCGTTTCGAACTATTGCGATGGCAATTCCGGGTACCTGCCAGGTGCGCATCGCGTCCTCGACATACTTGTCCAAACCCGCAATCGGCTCCGCCTGAGCGCCGGCTCGATGCGACGCGAGTACGGCGAGAATGGCGAGAATGGCGGCCGCCCGGCAAAGGCCCTTGAATAGCATTGTTTTGTATTTGTGAGAGATTGCGCGGCACAGCGGCTCGACGGCATGGCATCGAAACGTCGCTGCAGGCGTTTGACCGCTGTCCTGGCAGCTCTTTGGACTGCGGGACGGAGCAAATAGTTTGAAACGTCTGCTGCTCGACTGCTGACCAGGCCAACAGCGGAATGGAGATGCTTGGCTTCCCTACCGAGTGCAGCCATCTCGACGAGCACCGATTCTTACCAATGAAACGCGTTTGTTCGACGATTTCCCAGACGGCGAGCAGAGGTCACTTTGACCAATTCCTTGCGGAAGTGCTTTTCATCTCTTTCTTATCCGACCTCACGCTTCCGTCATCCCTATTGCAATGGTTCGTAGCATAGCGTGAAGCCCGACGAGCAACGCACTCACGCGAATTCAAAGCTGCCGGTCTCGCAATACCCGCTTAGAGCGCTCTTTGCGATTGTCGCTTTAACAGCTACTGTCGCCGCGGTCGCGATGGATGCTCCAGCGGCCTATCGAGCGGCGATCATCGCAAGTGTGTGTGTGTTGCTTTGGCTCACCGAATGGGTGCGTGCCTGGGTACCGACAGTTATCCTCTGGATTTCGACGCCGCTGCTTCTTGGCGGGTTTGGAGCGGAGTTTCAGCCGCATGAAGTCCTCGCATGGTCAGCCGACCCTATACTGATTCTATTCCTCGGCGGCTTCAGCCTTGCCGCCGCAGCCCGCCTTCAGGGAGCGGATCAAGTGGTCGCCTCCCTGACCCTGAGGGGATCACAAGGCCGCCCGCGGCGCCTGGTCGCACTCACGGCGCTTGCGACTGCCGGACTCTCAATGTGGATGTCCAACATCGCCGCGGCGGCCATGATGCTTGGAGCATTGCAACCGATTCTCGATGGTGAGCCGAAGGAAAGCAGAATTCGCCGGGCCGTACTTCTCGCTGTCGTATTGGGAGCGAACGTCGGAGGCATCGCGACCCCGATCGGCAGCGGTCCTAACGGGATTGCGATGGCCGCGGTAAGCAAACATCAGTCGATCGGATTCATCGAATGGATGGTCTTCGGTGTTCCACTTACGCTCGGGCTTTTGCTTCTCAGCGTCGGCGGCATGATTGTTTGGCTACGACCTTCCGGCGCCACACCGGTCATGAGCAGCCCGGAGCGTCCGTCTGGCCGGTTAGGATCCCTCGCATTCGTGATCGGTGGCACAGTGATCCTCTGGCTGTCCGAGCCCGTACATGGCATTCCCGCCTGGGTAGTGGCAATAGGCACCATCATCGTGCTTCTCGCATCGCGGCTGCTTCGGTGGTCCGACGTCCTGAATCTCGACTGGTCCACGCTGCTCCTGATCGCTGGCGGCATCGGTCTGGGAGCGTTACTGGACCATTCAGGTCTTCTCAGCAACCTGACCGATCGACTTTCGCTCGATGCCGCCCCGCCAACTCTGCGCTTGCTGGGACTGTGCTTCCTGAGCGCGTTTCTCTCGTCGCTGATGAGCAACACTGGAACAGCGGCATTGCTCATTCCACTTGCGGCGACGTTCGATCCGTCTCCCTCAACCGCGATCATAGTGGCCATATCAGCCTCTTTCGGCATGCTCTTCGTGGTGAGCACTCCACCAAACGCGATGGCAGTCTCCCGTGGTTTGCCAGCTTCCGATCTCCTCTTTCCTGGGTTGCTGCTATTGATCGGCGGTTGCCTGGTCGTTGCGCTCAGTGGGCCATGGGTCCTTCAAGCCGTGGGTATTCCGTAAACGTGCGATCGCAGAGCTGAGCTGGTCGCTGGCCGGAGGCGAGATGATTCGGGAGGCGCTCGCGCGCGGACCGTATCACCGCTATGTCGTAGTGCGAGTTCCGGAAACCCCAGCACCATCTGGCTCGCCAGCGGACCGGCACAGGTTCAAGCGGAACGCGATCCGTCCCTTGACCAACGGACTGCGTTCAGTAGCACAACGAAATGCGCGAGAATTGCGGAACAAGCTGCGGGTCGCTTTTCCGGGCTCTGGGCCGGCGCGAATAGCCTGGGAATTCGTGAAGCAAGAGAACTAACCGGAACCGATGGCAGCGGCGCCTCATGACGGACTTAACTGCAAGGCGGCTCATGCTGATACGGTCGCCCTCAAAGCACTACTGTATGCTCAAATAAATTCCCCCCCAGTTGTGGCGGCGGCTCTTCGGTCCACTGAAGGCGGCCGAGTGCACGCTGTATTGATAGCTCAAGCTCATTCGAGAAACGCGAAGCGTCCCGCCAACCTGGAAATTAGTGGTATGGCGGTTCAGGCGTGCAGCGTTTGGATCGTCACTCGCCCGGTAGCTTAGGCGCACCGTGCTCGGCTGCAGCCACTGTCCCTGCAT
>JACMME010000013.1 GCA_014379205.1 Gemmatimonadaceae bacterium | reverse complement strand
CAGGGAGTTTGTCGCTGTTCGACGCGCCGGTCCGAATCCGGCGCGAAGGCCGTCGATCAACCTTCCACGCTCGGGAAGGCTCGATTTCAGCAATACATCCACTTCCTCCTGCCGTCGTTTCAACAGCGCCAGATCGTAGGGCTGTGGAAAGCTCAACCAGTCCGTTATCGCCAGAAGCAGTGAGCTGCCGATCGCAAGTACGGCAAGCACCGCGAGCGTAGGCGGCAACGCCCCGTGCCTCGAGACACCGATTGCCGCGGCCGAAGCCAACACCACGCTTATTCCCAAATGCGGCGGGGTCAGAATATGACGGATGCTCTCCGTTGCTGCCGTTTTGCGCGTGACAGCGTAATCCACCCTTCGGTTGATAGCCGCGTCGAAGAGTGCGGACACCAAATGCGGCCATTTGGCCAGTTGCAGCAGGCCGGCTCGCCAGTGCAGCCCCTGTTCCCGCTCCGCATCGAAGAAAAAACGCTGGCGAAAGCGGTCGACCAGGTGCAGAACCACGAGCAACCCGACTCCTCCCAGCAATGGTCCGGCATCCAGGAAGGAGGGTACAGTATCCTGAAGCAGCATTACGACCAGCATTGCGAACAGGACGAAGAAGGCCACGGGCCTCAGGAAGTACACTCCGTGAAACAGGTTCAACACGCGCTCCAGCGGTGAAAGCCTGTGAGCCAGTGCCCGGAAAGCGTGTAGCTTGAGGTCCACCACCGCGCGCGCCCAGCGGCTCTGCTGGCTCAGGTAACCCTGCCAATCCACTGGGGTTACCCCCAATGCCAGGATACGGGGCACGTAGACTCCCCTCCATCCCTCGGCGCGATACAGCATCGTGAGATACAGATCCTCGGCATGGTGAGCCGGGAATCCCCCAACCTGTCGCAGGGCCGCTACACGGTGTAGGCTGTGGCTGCCAACAATGACGGGGTGGCCCAGGGCATAACTGGCCATCTGGTGAGAGGAATGGTAGGCGTAAGTCTCCTCCGCGGCTCCCCTCGCAATGAAGCTTGCCTCTTGATTGAAGTACACGGCTGGTGCCTGGACGTAGCCGACGCCGGGATCGCGAAAGTATCCCAGCAGCATCATTAGATACGCACGCCTCGGCACGTGGTCAGGGTCGAACGTCACCACCACGTCGTAAGAATCCTTGACTACGCCGCTTAGCCAGGCGTTGTAGTTCCCGTGCTTGGTATGGGCCGCGAACTGCCCGGACCTAGTCCGGAATTCCGCCTGGTTCCGCCTGGTGAAGTGGCGCGCGCCGAGCCGTCGGCAGACTGCGCGCACATCCGGATCGTCACCCTCATCGAGAACCCAGGTATCGTGTGGATAGTCCATTGCCACCAGCGCCTGGACAGTGGACTCCAGCATTGCCAATGGCTCCACGCCGGGAACAAAGGATGTGGCCACTGCCACGCGAAGTCCCGGTTGCGGCGAAAGCTGGTGCGGCCGGCGCATGCGAATGAGGGCGGCCCAGCGCGCGGCCCAAACGACGACGTAGTAAGCAGCTACGAGCGTTGCGGAAACGTACAGGATGGGGTGCTGGCCGATCGCGGGAAGCGTGACCCAACGGATGCCGAAAAGCACTACCGCCAGAGCCGCAATAGCGCTCAGCAGCAGGTAATCCCTGGTGACCTGAGCACCAGGGGGCAGCACCCGTTCATCGATGCTGGTCGAGTCGTCTTTGGGCGCCGTTCCAGGACTGGAACCGCGGAGCTGGGTTGCCATGACCGCCACGTTCTCGGCCTCGCACCACCCAGCAATGTTTTATGAGGGGCTGCGGCGAGACATGATTGTCCTCGTTTCGCACATTGTGGGCCGAGCCCAGGATGCTTGAATACGAGCCATGTCTTTCAACGACTCTGACCCCTTGAAACCTCGAACTTTTCAACGACTCTGACCCCTTGAAAACCCTGAGGCGTAGCGCTGGCTCGTTGCGCACCGAGTCCGCGCGCGTGGCACGCCACATCCGATCTGCGGTTCAAGCCTTGCTCTAACCATACGAAGACTTGCCCGGTTCCGATCAGGGTCGGGGCTCGCAGGTCATTTCGTTACAGTATTCTGCCCTACTTTGCCGCATTCTGCACGACTGTGCTACGCGTGATAGCTGACGCTCGTGTAGCGCGTAGCGCCGCTGTTGCGCTCCATGAAACGCCCCCTGACTCTGCGCCGGCCAAGTCGATTCTTGCAGACTTGGGAACGACTGCGCGCAACCTTTTCCAATTCCGGGAGCTGCTGTTCGAGCTGACGCGCAGAGACTTGCGCATCCGCTACACGCAGGCGGTGATGGGAGTGGTTTGGGCCATCCTGACACCACTGGTTGTAGCGCTTTCCGGCTGGGTTATCCGAATAGCGCTGAGCTACATGAGTGGGTATCCGCTCGCTCGGGTGGAGCTCGCCGACATTGCCGTAAAGGCAGTCGCCTGGTCGTTCTTCGTCGGGGCTCTTGGGTTCGGGACCGCCAGCGTTACAGCGAACTACGCCCTGGTGACGAAGGTGTATTTCCCACGGCAGATGCTGCCGCTGTCCTCGGTGGCGACCCAGGTGATCGACAGCATCATCGGGGCTGCAGCGCTCGCGATTTTGCTACCGCTATTCGGCGTGCGTCCCACCACCGCGCTTCTGTGGGTACCGTTGCTCGCAGTGATCCTTGTGCTGTTGACGACGGCCTTCACTCTGCTGGCCGCGTGCGCCAACGTCTTCTTTCGAGATGCCAAGCACGTGGTGCAGCTGATCACCAACTTCGGGATCTTCTTCACACCGGTGATCTTCAACGCCGACGCCTTCGGGCCAGGCGGCATCAAGGTCCTGATGCTCAATCCCCTGGGACCCGTGCTCGAAGGTCTCCGGCTGTCTGTCGCGCACGGACACGATCTCATGGTGCCGCTCACAGGCGCGGGGGGTGCCGTCGTGTGGAGCCCATGGTTTCTGGTATGGTCGGCCGGATGGGCGGTCGCTGGGGTCGCCATAGCCGCAGTGGTCTTCCACCGCGCCGAAGCGGCGTTCGCTGAATACGTATGAGGGATACGTGAGCACGGGGCACGTGGAGTTTGCTCACGTCTGGAAGAGGTTCCGGTATGGTGAAGTTCACACCCGTCTTCGGGACGCCATTCCTGCCCTCGTGACGCGTCCGTTTCGCCGGAAGCGCGGCCTTACGGAGATCCGCGAGGGAGAATTCTGGGCCCTTCGCGACGTGAGCTTCGTTGTCAAGCCGGGCGAAGCGCTCGGCGTGATAGGACCGAACGGCGCCGGAAAATCGACGGTGCTCAAGCTGCTTACCCGCATCATGCAGCCCACCGCTGGAGTGTGCCGCTTGCGTGGCCGGGTGGGAGCGCTGATCGAAGTGGCCGCGGGATTTCATCCGGAT
>JACMME010000132.1 GCA_014379205.1 Gemmatimonadaceae bacterium | reverse complement strand
GAAGCGAATGTTAATCAGCGACGGAACCCTTATCAACAGCGCTACTGCCTCTCACCACTCCCCTACTCCAGTCGCTACTTGGCCCTGTCCAGATACTCGCCCGTATTCGGATTCACGCGGATACGCTCGCCCGTGCTGATGAACTCGGGAATATTCACCATTACCCCATTCTCGAGCTTTGCAGGCTTGGATGAGGCAGTCTTGGTGGCAGTCCGCATCACCGGTGAAGTATCCACAATCTCAAGCTCCATGGAGTTCGGAAGTTGAATTCCCATCGGCTTGCCGTTGTAATACTCGGCCTGGATCTTCATCCCCGACTGCATCCACTGTGCGGCATCGCCCAGCATTTCGTCGTCCATCTCCAGCTGATCGTAGTTCTCCGTGTTCATGAAGTGGTACACATCACCACCCTTGTACATGAACTCGAGATCGTGGGTTTCAAGATCCGCCTTCTCGATCGTATCCGCCGCACGGAATCGATGCTCGAAGTTGGAGCCACTGCGAAGATTTCTGAGCTTCGCCTGCACCATTGCCCGCAGGTTGCCAGGCGTGTGATGCCGGAACTCGATTATTCGGCAAGGATCGCCCTCGAAAACAATCACCATTCCGCGCCGAATCTGTGTAGCCGGGATCGCCATTAACTAGACCAATTTGGGAAACTGAAAAAAATGCTTGCTACGTAATGAGGTCTGCGTACTGCGTAAGAACTGCGAACTGCGAAGCTAGATCGTCAGATGAATCATGGGGATTACCCCCCGAACACCGGGCACCGCTGTTATTTCAACCGGGCACCGTGCACCGCGCTGTACCAACCGTGCACCGAACACCGGGCACCGAGCACCCCACCCGTGGCGACCCGAACTCAGCCTCTCCAGAATCAAGAGACGGCCGCGCGCACCCGCGCCGGCCGCCATTGCCAAGGTCAAGCAGCATAGCAACTTAAGCGTGCCCTTCACCACGGTCAAGGTCGAGCCACAATCATCACGAATCAGTCAGCAGCGGCCGCAGGATCTTCCAAACATTGTCGGCCAATATTCGCGCGCCAGCCGCGTTCGGGTGTACGCCATCTCCCTGATTCAGCGCCTCCTGTGCCGCCACACCTTCCAGAAGAAAGGGCACCAGTGTCAGGTCGTGCTCATCGGCGAGATCAGGATACACGTCTCGAAATCGCCCGGTGTAGCGCGTGCCAAGATTTGTGGGAGCTTCCATTCCCACCAGCACGATTCGAGCTTTCGGGTGCGTTTCTTTCACGCGGCTGATGATGGAGTCGATATTGGCGCGCATCGTGTTTACGCTTAGTGCTCGCAGGCCATCGTTTGCACCGGTCTCTATCACGACGATATCCATCGGCTGTCTGAGCAACCACTCGAGACGGCGAAGGGCACCGGCGGAAGTCTCTCCGCTCACGCCCGCGTTCACCACCCGATAGCTTAGTTCGGCTTCGTCGATTCGCTCCTGAATCAGGGCCGGATAAGCCTGTTCCGGCTCGAGACCGAGTCCCGCGGTAAGGCTTGTGCCTATGAATACGATGGTCTTGACCGCACCGGGTGTGGCTGTCGCGGAAACGCCCTCCGAACGCGCCTCGTTCCCGGCGCTGGAGTCGGCTTGTTCCGCCCGGCCACACGCCAATACCGTGAAAAGCACCGCTGTACACTTCAACACTTGTCTCATGCTCGTTGCCAGTCAGTTGACGAAAAGTTATCAGAACGGAGCGCACCGGCTCACCGTTCTGCGCGATGTTTCATTTTCCGTGCGAGCAGGTGATTGGATTGCAATCGTCGGTCCCTCGGGAAGCGGAAAGACGACCCTGCTGGGCCTCCTCGCGGGATTGGATACACCGAGTGAAGGTTCTGTGCTCCTGGATGGTACCGATCTGGGGCCGCTCGACGAGGACGCGCGGGCCAGAATTCGCGGCGAGAAGGTAGGCTTCATCTTCCAGAGCTTTCAGTTGATACCGACACTCACGGCGATCGAGAACGTCCAGGTGCCGCTCGAGCTGCGTGGGGAGCGTGACGCGGTGCCCCGTGCACGCCTTTGGCTCGAGCGCGTCGGCCTTTCCGACCGCACAACCCACTATCCGGCACAACTCTCGGGTGGAGAGCAACAGCGCGTGGCTGTCGCGCGTGCGTTCGCCAATTCGCCGCGTGTTCTATTCGCCGATGAGCCAACCGGCAATCTGGACTCCGCAACGGGTGAGCGGATCATTGACCTGCTGGCGGAGCTCAATCGCGAAGCCGGAACCACCATCGTCATCGTCACGCATGATCTCGCACTTGCGGGACGGGCCGGCCGCATCATTCGGCTGAGCGACGGAGCAGTCGCCAGCGACACCGAGACGCAATGAGCGCATTCAGCGGAGTGGGCGCCATGGCCTGGCGGGAGAGCCGGAACGGACGTCGACGGCTGCTGCTCTTCATGTCGGCGATTTCCGCCGGCGTCGCAGCGCTCGTGGCAATCGATTCCTTCTCGAGCAACGTGACGCGGTCCGTTCGGCAGCAGTCGCGCAGCTTGCTCGGCGGGGACGTCGCGCTCTCATCACGACGAGAGTTTCCTGCCACAGTCGAGCGCATTCTCGATTCTCTT
>JACMME010000131.1 GCA_014379205.1 Gemmatimonadaceae bacterium | reverse complement strand
CTTCGCGCGCATGGCAACCGGCACGTCCGAGTTGGAGGTCCGCTGCATCCTCGGCAACGTCGAGATAAGAGTCCCTCCCGACATACGCGTTCAGTGCGAAGGCGACAGTATCGGTGGAAATTTCGACGTGGAGCGAGTCGGCGATACCGGAATGCCCTCGTCCGATGCGCCAACCCTCCGCGTGACCGGGACCGTCTATCTCGGCAGTGTCACCGTGAAGATCATGGGAACGCCGGGCCCTGGATTGAAGGAGAGGCTTAAGGCAGGCTGGGATTTTTTCTACGGTTGATGCCGCGCGCCTCCATGCGGCGCCCGACTGTCCAGGCACTCCTGTAGTGCGCTCGCATCCAACATTCACGACGGCGCTTGGTGGCGCGCAGTTTTTCAGCCCCGATTCACGAATTCATCCGGTGCGACGGCAACACGTGGAAAGGCTTTCAACACCGCCTTGTCCGACGTAACCAGCGGTACGCCGAGATCGCTGGCGAGCGCGACATACTCGCAGTCGTAGGTCGAGCAGCCTGAACGCTGAGCCAATTCCAGGACCTGGCGCGAATCTACCGGCGCCTCCCGCCCGCCGATCAACGCCAGCGCTCGTTCCATTGCCGCTGCACCCTGCGCCAGCGTGAGCGTACCGCCACGCACGTACTGGCTTACGACGCTTCGCAGCTCACTGGCCCACAGAGCGGGAACCACCCACAGCGGATCCCTCAACAGAACTGCCTCCGCCTGTTCGGTCCGCTCGCCTGGAAGTATGAGGTAGGCGATCAGGTTCGCATCTGCCACGATCATGCGCGGCCAGCGGTCCGGCCTGCGTGAAGCGCCCTATCTGTCACGAAAACGCGGTTCAGACGCGCCCGCGCATGCCGCAGAGTAGCCAGAAGCTGCTCCGGGTCTACCGTCCCGAAGTCGGTCACCGCACGCTCAACGGCGAGAATCGCTTCGCTGTTCATGCTGCGCCGGTTCTCCTCAGCTTGAGCCTTGAGTCTCTGGTAAAGGGTGTCCGGAAGATTCTTGATTGTGAGCGTTGCCATCTTCGCCTCATATGGATGCGTAATGGATGCAATTTGGATTCGAATGCCCGAAATCTCAATACCTCACCGCCCCGGACGGACCCTCAAATTCGGTTCTGATGCCTCAACGTGAGTCTCCTGGTGATCATGGCGATGATTGAAACACCGATGCCCTGCGACTGGCTCCGGCCAGACCAGAGCAGCGATTTACGCTCGGCCGTAGTCGCGCGGGATTCTCTGCTGATCGCAATTGGCCGAAACCATCCCCTGGCGGCACAGCCAAGACTTACCCTGCGCGATCTCGCCAAGGAGCGCTTCATCATCTTTCCTGGCGAGGCAGCGTGGTGGGATCAGGCCGAGACCGTTCTTCTGTGCCAGGAGGCGGGATTCACTCCTGAGACACTGCAGTCACCTGGCGAGATTTTTTCGTCACTGAGCTATGTGCATGCGGGCGTTTACGTGTCAATAGTACCGGCGTCGATTGTGCGAATGGCGTGGCCGGACGTGCGTTTCGAGCCGATCACCCCCTTCATCCGAGGGGAACTCACGCAGCGCGCTCAAACACCGATGACCCGAAAGCCATTCGCCCGCGCCCCGAGAGCGAGGGCACGGTCGTGCGTCGCGAAGATCACCTCCTCCGCCTTCCCTCGCGCTTCGCGCCACAAATCAGCGGTCGCTAGATGAATTGCATCGAGTGTACCCAGGGGCGTCGCCATCGGCTGTGACGCCCGGCGGAGCAGCGCGCTGGTAAGCTCTACCAGCTCGAGTGCCGCGAGCACACCGTAAACCGCTTCGCGGCGCACGACCGATTTTTCGATCGAGAGTCGACCAGCAAGG
>JACMME010000130.1 GCA_014379205.1 Gemmatimonadaceae bacterium | reverse complement strand
CCATCGGCAAAAACGCAATCCAGCGCGGTGACCCAGCGCCGCGTAGCGCCATACCGAAGAGTCCGCGCCCCTGCCGCGTTCGTGGCGACCATGCCGCCAATGGTACAAAAATCTCCGCTGGAGGGATCGACGGGAAACCGCAGCCCGCGCTCGCGCGCCAGCTTATTGATTTCTCCACGAATCGCACCGGTCGCAACGAGCACCCGCCGAGCCGTTTTGTCGACTACGCCGATTTCGTTCAAACGGCTGAGGTCGACGATCACCCCGGACCCCACTGCGCCGCCAGCCATGCCACTGCCGGAGCCTCGAGGAATCAATGGCGTTCGAGTCCGGTTGGCCCAGACTGCAAGGGCGCTCAGGTCATCGGCGTCGTGCGGAATTGCCACCGCGGCGGGAATTTGTCTGGCAATCCCTGCGGCCTCGGCGTAGATCGCGCGTGCCGGAAAGTCTTCGCGGAATACTCCGCGGAATTCGCTAGGCGGCAGGTGGGAGAACCGCTTGCCCTTCTGGTTTCTGCTTGTCGCGTCGCTCTCGCAGGTGGGCGTCTATTCTCGCTACCATTCGCGTGAGCACCTCGCGTCCCGCATGATCTGTCGGGACCATTCTTTCCATCGCCCGGCCGCCTTCGCTCCCCATGAACTGGTAAACGACTTCGGCGGACAGCCGCGTGCCACCGAACGTAGGAAAAGTCCAGAATCGGAATCTCACGTTCCGCTCCGACGGAAGGTAGGACGAGCGGTCTGTCCTCGCCTTGACCGCGCCGATGTCTATGACGTCGCTCTCAACGAATCCGCGTTTTCGGTCAGACAGCTCGATCCCAACTCCTTCGTCCGAGATGGCATTCTCGGCCGCGTCAATCACATACCTTGCCGAGTCCGGCAGCGTGACCTCGATAGCTCCGGCTACCGGTTGCTGAATGTTTCGCGCGCTAACGCACGCGCCGGTCACGGAAAGTAACCAAATCAGGAGTGCGAACTGCGAACTGCGAACTGCGAAGCTGTTAAACACGGATGCAAGTCTCAAGCGACCATCGCGTCTCGCGTGAGAGCAAGGTTCCGAGAGAAATAGCCCTCTTGGTTTCAGAAACGCTTTCGACTTGAAACCCAATGTTTCCATTAACGCGTCCTCGATGCTGATTCTCGTTCGCAGTTCGCAGTTCGCAGTTCGCAGTTCAGTTATAGTCCCAACTTATTCACCCGCGGTGGATCCACCGAATAGTCGTAAAATCCCTTGCCCGATTTCCGGCCAAACATCCCCGCCAGCACCATTCGCTTCAGCAGCGGAGGAGGGGCATACCTGCGCTCGCGGTATTCGTCGAACATGATCTCGGCGATCTTGTAGGTGGTATCCAGTCCAACGAAGTCCAGCAGCGTGAATGGTCCCATTGGATACCCAGTCCCGAGCTGCATACCCTTGTCGATGTCTTCCACCGACGCGACGCCGCGCTCGAGGGCGGTAATCGCGTCAATGAGGTAGGGAACGAGGAGAAGATTGACCACGAATCCCGAGTTGTCCTTGGCCGCTATCGGCTCCTTTCCGAGCTTTCGGGCAAACTCGAATGTACGCTCGAAGGTCTCGTCACTCGTAGTAACTGTCTTCACGACCTCCACGAGCTTCATGAGAGGGACCGGATTGAAAAAGTGCAGGCCGGCCATTCTGTCCGGGCGCGTGGTCGCCGCAGCCATCGCCGCGATGGTGAGACTCGATGTATTCGATGCGAAGATCGTATGCCGGGGGCAAACCCCGTCCAGCTCCTTCCACATCCCGTTCTTGACATCGAGATCCTCGATGACGGCCTCAATGACGATATCAGAGTCACCGAGATCGCGCACTTCGGTCGTGAATTGCAGGCGTTCAAGCGTCGCGTCTCTCTGCTCTGCGGTCAGTTTCCCCTTGTCCACCGCCTTACCCAACATTTTCTCGATACCGCCGCGACCACGCTGACAGAGGGAGTCGCTGACTTCGCGGACCTTCACCGTGAACCCCGCTTGCGCAGCCACCTGCGCAATGCCGCTTCCCATTAGCCCAGCGCCCAGCACTCCTACGGTCTTGATCTCGGCCATGTGCCCTTGATGTTCAGGTCTGTCAGTGTGCCGCGAAGCAACCGTTCCGCCGCGGCACCGATTACCGATGGAATGCTCGGCGCCACGTTGGCCCCGTGCTCGATGCTATCCAGAATTTGTTCGAGCGCGAGCTGCGCGCGTGCGATTACCTGTTGATGACTTTTCGCGATGGAGTAGCCTCCACCAATTCCCGCGGCGGTGCCCCCGAGAGCGGCCAGTCCGGTGACAATGAAGAATGCCAGCGTGGGCTCCGGCAGCAGAAAAGCACCCAGCATCATTGGAGTCGCGCCACCAACGATGCCGGTAGCCGCGGTGGCGCCTCCTCCTGCGACCCGTTTTGACCGGCTGCTGGAGAAATCAGCGTCGAGGCGAATCAGAACTCGGCCTGCGTCCAGGGGAATCGCGGTTGCCGCTACCTCCGTTGCTTTGCTGAGCGCGTAACGCCTCCCGGTGATATTCAATCCGCGACTGAGGTCGCTCATGAAGCCACGCTTCGGCTCCCAGGTAGTCCTGTCGGGGAAGCGGCGCTTGACCTGCAGGCATTCCTGGCGCTGCATCCAGTCGTCCAGTACTGCCATCAGTTTGGCGGCGTCGCCGTGCACGGTTCGATTGGCAGTTGCAACCGCCGGGCCCGCGATCCCACCCACGAAGCTGGACTCCTCAGGCAAAGCGAGCCGGGTGCGTTCCTCCGCCAGAGCTTGACGCACATGCTGCGACGATAGTCCGACTTCCTTTCCGATCTCGAGAAGCTGCTGCTCGGTGAGCGCACCCTCACCCGTTCCGGATTCCTGCGCCTGCAACTCCGCCGCGCGCCCCAGCACTCGCTCGAGAGCGGAGCGATCGAGCGGGCGCGGGGCGGGAAGGTGGTCCGGAAGAGACATAGAAATCGGGGAGTGGGGGATTGGGGATGGGGAGTGTGGGGCTGGCCGTATTTTCCGACTCCCCAACCCCCATCCCCTACTCCCTGCTTTTCAGATTCCCCCAAGCACGATATCCAACTGCCTCGTGATGGCGTCAAGAATTCCTTGCGGCAGTGGGAATGTCCGGAAAAAAGCGGCTTCCAGATTCGTTGACGGAGGGGTCACGTTCGCTGCCTGGAGATAGTACCGCATGTAGCCGTCATGGATTTCAGGAGCTGCGCGCTTCAAAAGCATTGCGCCTCCGCGCACTGCGCCGACCGCGTTATACAGATCGGAAAGACCGTTGCGCTTCTCTACAGGCGTGGTGTTGTCCCGGACCGCGGTGCCCGCGACGGCGATAATAGCCTCGTGAGCGAACACGTAAATGGCATCAATCGCACTGCTGGGGGATTCGGGGAAGGCCACAGTGACCGCGTTCTCCTCACGCGTGCCGCCAGTGGTCGTACGGCCTTCACCGTCGAGCGGCAGCGACAGATAAAAGGTTCCCGCCTCGAGCTGTGAATTCCTCAGATAACGGTTCAGCTTGGGTCGATACGTCTGCTCCCAGAGCGAGTCGACACGGAGAGCGGTTGCCTGGCGGTCCTGCTGCTCACGCGTCCAGTACGCGCGATAGAACACGTCGTGCTCATCTTTCAGCGATAAGAGCAGCACGCGTAGCCACTCGCGGTCAGCGGCGGCAGGGAAGTACTGCGCAATTGTAGCGATGACGATTTGCGTCTGGCGGTCATTCGATCGGTTGGGATCCCCGTCCGCCTGCAGGAACACCTCGAGTGCGCCCTGCATCGTTTCCCACGTGGAAAAGCTCAGCGCAAGAAACTGTGCGTTAATCAGCCCTGGATTTAGAGCCAGGCGAGCGCGCAGCCGGTCGCGATTGAGCTCGAGCTGCGTCGTCGCGTTTGCCCGGCTCTTGAGGCTTCTCATCTGCTCGGCGTAGCCGCGCTTGAAAAAGGGAATGAGGGTCGTGTCTTCCTGCACCATCGCGTAGCCGTGCAGCCAGAGATCGATGTGCAGCCGCGTCGTGACGGGCCAGGTCGAGTTGATTCCGCCGGAAGGGGACGTTGTACCCGGTTGAGGGGTGGTGTCCGGAGTTGTTCCTCCACCCGAGCCGCTCGCGCAGCCGGCCAGAACTGCGGCCAATGTGACGGCCATTCTCGCGGAGCGAATTGCACTTCCTACGGTCTCTTGCATTGGCGAGTCAAGGTCAGTGTCAGGTATCGAAATCAGGGACAATGGCAGTGCTTGGTGTCACAGGCTGGAGGTAGCAGTGCCGGTCTCAGCCAAGGACTCAGCGATCGGTGGTGAGACATACCGCTTTCCCGTCTTGCCAGGCGCCTACACCCCAGCCTCACGTCACCGGTGGTTTTTCGCCCGCCGCCTCTCGCCTCCGAAGCATTCTCCTCCACACGTCTATGCCCCACTCATTGCTTCCACGATCACCGCCATTCCCTGGCCACCTCCGATGCAGGCGGTGCCCAGTCCATAGCGCTTGCCTTGTGCGCGAAGGGCGTGGATGAGATGCGCAGTTATCCGTGCTCCGGATGCGCCGAGTGGGTGGCTGAGCGCGATGGCGCCCCCATGTATGTTGAGCTTCTCTCGCGGAATGCGGAGTTCAGCCTCTACCGCGCAAGCCTGCGGAGCAAAGGCTTCGTTCAGCTCTATGAGATCCATGTCGTCGAGCGACATGCCAGCTCTCTCGAGCGCATTCTTCGTTGCGGGCACTGGGCCAATTCCCATGATCCTGGGGTCGACACCGGCTACGCCCCATGACACGAGGCGCGCTAGGGGTGTAAGCCCCTTCCGCTCTGCGTATTCGGCGCTTGCGATCACCAGTGCCGCGGCACCGTCGCCGATACCTGATGCGTTCCCGGCGGTTACGACGCCATCCGCCTTGAACACCGGCTTCAGCTTTGCCAACCCCTCGGCGGTCGTCTCCGGCCGCATGTGTTCGTCGCGGGCAAAATCCTCCATTTGACGCGTCTTGGGATTCTTGACCGTGACGGGAACCACCTCATCACCGTAAGCGCCCGCGTCCCAAGCCTCTTTGGCCAGCCGCTGTGACCTGAGCGCGAAAGCGTCCACACTACTTCTGTCGAGCTTGTACTGCTCCGCGAGATTCTCGGCGGTTTGCGCCATTGAGAGGCCGACGTACGAGTCCGTGAGGCCCTCCCAGAGTGAGTCCTCCAGAGGAGGCGATTTGCCGAGCGGTGTGCCCCACCGAAGTCCGCGCGCTATGTGAGGGGCGGTGGACATCGACTCCCCACCGCCAACCAGACATACATCCGCCTCGCCGAGCATGATTTCCTGAGCACCCGACACTACTGCCTGGAAGCCGGAGCCGCACAGACGGTTAACCGTGAGAGCCGGCGCGTCGATTGGGCAGCCGGCCTTCAATGCCACGTGCCGAGCGAAGTAGATTGCGTCAGACGTTGTCTGCATCACATTGCCGAAAATGGCGTGCTGAATCTCGCTCGGCGCAACGTTCGCCCGCTGCATGGCAGCTTTTGCGGCGACCACTGTAAGGTCCACTGCCGACATGTCCTTCAGGGTGCCGCCAAAAGTGCCGAAAGGAGTTCGAACACCTGAAAGGAAGACGACTCCGCGATTGCCGTTCTGGTTTTTCACCGATATCCGCTGCAACAGGGTAAACGCAGGATACAGCCAACTACTCCAGAAAGATGGACAGGTAGATGCGGCTATACAAGCAATGATGGCTGATAGCTGATAGCTGATGGCGCCGATTCTGGGCATGGCTTGATCCATCCGCCGTCCGCCATCAGCTATCAGCCATCAGCCATGCTCCTGATCCGCTCCGCGATCCAATCCCCAACCGCACCTGTTCCAAGCGAGCCTCCCAGGTCCGCTGACATGGCGCCGCTTGAAACCGCCGCACTCACCGCGCTTTCAACGGCGTTCGCCGCGTCCTGCTCACCCACCGTTTCGAGCAGCATTGCGAGGCTCAGAATTGCCGCCATGGGATTTGCGCAATCCTTGCCGGCGAGTGGGGGGGCGCTTCCGTGCACTGGCTCGAACATGGCTACGCGACCCGGATTCCGGTTCGCACTCGGTGCGATGCCGAGACCACCGACGAGTGTCGACGCCAAATCCGAAAGGATGTCTCCGAAGAGATTTCCGGTGACGATCACCTGAAATGACTCCGGCGTCCGTATCAGGTCCATCGCCATCGCGTCGATGTAGCGCGTGTCGCGCCGGATACCAGCGTATTCTTCTCCCACTTCGGCAAAGACCCGCCTCCACAGGCTGTGTGCGGGAATCGCGTTCGCCTTGTCCGCCATCGTGACTCGCGTTTTACCATGCGACTTCGCCCAATCGAAAGCATACCGAATGATGCGTTCGACACCTCGTCGTGTGTTCAACTCCTCGGCAATCGTTATTTCATCCGGCATTCCTTCCTTGAAGATCCCGCCGATGCCCGCGTACAGCCCCTCGGTGTTCTCGCGGAAAATGACGAGATCGATGTCTTCTACCGTCTTTCCTTTAATGGGTGTAAGTCTCTCGTCCAACAAACGCGCAGGCCTTTCGTTGACGTACAGGTCCAGCTTGAAACGCATGCCAAGCAGGATGTCTCGCGCGTGCTCATTACCAGGTACGCGGGGGTCACCCAGTGCTCCTACGAGGATCGCGTCGAAGTCGCTGCCCAGACGGGACATTTCCGCTGGCGAGATACTGACCCCGGTCGACAGATACCGGTCGGCCCCGAAAGGCAGTTGCTCGACGGTCCAGCCTGAAGCGAAAAATGGCTGTACTGCATCGAGCACCTTGAGAGCCTCAGCTGTTACCTCAGGGCCGATCCCGTCGCCGGCGATGACGGCGAGCCGGACCGCCGAGCGCGTCACAACCCGCCGACTCCTCGTCCGCAGGTTATG
Source organism: Gemmatimonadaceae bacterium (assembly GCA_014379205.1). Lineage (GTDB taxonomy): Bacteria > Gemmatimonadota > Gemmatimonadetes > Gemmatimonadales > Gemmatimonadaceae > JACMME01. Next base: position 39,098 of record JACMME010000130.1, on the reverse strand, counting down.
CAGTGCTTCCAGCCCATTTCGAGCTCGGTCGCGCATGCAGGACAGCGCTGGATCGTCAGATTCTGGCCGCAGTGCGGACAGTAGACTGTACGCCTGCCACTCGGTAACGCTCCACTGCAGTATCTGCATTGCCCTCCCACGACACCGGACTGTACTGAACCGCGCGCCGGAGATGCGGGTGCTGCCTGAGCAGGGGTTGGAATCTGAGCGCTCGTTGACGCCTGAGAGCTCGCGGGCATCTGGGTGCTCGCCGGTGGAGACGCTGTGAAGCTGGGCGGGGTGGCTGGGGAAGCTGGAGGTGCTACTGCAGCGGAAGCCGCCGACTGAGAACTTGCGCCGCTGCCGAAAGCATAGTCTCGTGACGAAATGGGCTGGGAGCGCGAAACTGCTTCCTCATACCTCGGTGGGATGTCGCTCGCATAGGGGAGCTCGGCAGCTTGCTCCCGAATTGGGCGCTGTTCCCGAACAGGCTCAGCCCGAGGCTCTTCGCGCGCACTAGTCCGTGCTACCTCCGCACCGAGCGATACCTGTCGCGCGGCGAACTCGCGGAAGATAGCTGAATTGGGGTTAGGCGTGGCCAATTCCCGCTTGACCATGTCGTGCATTGCCGATTCGCCCTGAAGATAGCCGCGCTCGCCCGCTAGAAGACGAAGCAACGCGATCTCGTAATCACCATTCGTGTCTATCTGAAGCTCTCGGCGATTATGCCGATAAGGAACGAGCGTCTGATACAGCTCTGACACTTCGAAAGGACGAGACATGTACTCGGGATAGCTGGAGCGGATATTCTCCACGAGTCGATTGTACAGGCGATCAAGATCGTCCATTTTTGGGCTCTGCGTGATGAGAATCACATGTGTCGCGGCGCATTCTTGCGCGCGTCATATTAGGCGTTGAGCCCATTGCTTTCGCAAGGGTCGTGCAACGGAGATCATATCACGATTCCGCTGGGCGCGGAATTCACTTGTTGCTGGTTGACGCGCTCAGCCTGATCCGAGTCTGCAACGCCCGCCCACATTAAGGGGCGCGGTCGTTTCTACCGCTCCAGGCCCTTGAACTTCTCGTCGACGTCAGTCTTTACATTTTCTCTGTTCGAGCCGCCGACTCGCGCGACTATCCTTTCAACCACGTTGTCGGTGTTGATCTTGGCGTCGCGGAATCCATAGCTGTACCCAATCGCTATGCCAATGCAAAGTATCACTATAAACTTGAACACGTCTGCCTCATGTTGTACCGGTCGACCATAGACTGCTCGAGTCCTCTCGCGGTAACGGCGGGGTGGGGGTGAACCTCCGTGCATCCGGCAGAGGAAACGGTTCGAGCGTCATCCGGCCTTTTGCCCGTTCGCCCGTCAACCACTCATCGAACCTGGACGGAACGGCGCCAGCGGAGCTGGTCTGCGATGCGGCTGCGCGGGTAGCCAGGTGATTGGCGTACTCGTTCTGCGGATGACCATCATGGCCGCGCACCCACCGCCATTCTACGTCGTGTGCGGCCCGCGCGGCGGCCAACTCCTGCCACAATGAAAGGTTTTCGATTGTGCCGGAGCGCCGCCTCCAGCCGCGCTTGATCCAGTCGCGAAGCCACTGGGTATTGCCGTCGACCAGATACCTGGAATCGCTGGTGAACACAATGCGACAGCGTTTGCCCTTGCGAGACAGGATTGTCAGCGCTTCGATGGCTGAGCGAAGCGCCATCCGGTTGTTGGTGGTCCCCGGCTCGGATAGCCAGTAGTCATACCGAGCCAGCTTTGCGCGGTTCATCAGCTCGATGAGTCCGCCGGCGCCTCCCGGGTTCTCCCCCTCTCGCCCATTGCCCAGACACGACTCATCAGCGTACACAGCAACCAGCATCGTGCCGGATTCGCGTTTCACCGTATCACCTCTATCGCATCGAGATCATCCACATAAAACACGATGTCGTCCCCAGTGGTTGGATGTACCGACTCGATCCGCTCCCGTCCGCCAATAACGCGCAACCGGTGAGGCACTACGACAAACTCCGTTCCGCGTCTCCGAATGACGATTCGCTGCCCCTCGGCGATAGCTCTCTCCAGGGCATCGTACTGTTTATGATCCAATTGGGTCACGCGAAATCTTCCCCGGAGCTCCAGCCCCCGATCAGGCGGGCTAGCGTACTCGTAGCGCGCTCGACCTCGGCCAGCTCAATCCACTCTTCGTCCGAGTGCGCCAGCGAAATGTCGCCTGGGCCAAAGCATATAGCAGGAATTCCAGCATCGTTGAGCAGGGCAGCATCGGTCCAGGCGCTCATTCCTTCGAAGCGAGCTTCATAGCCTTCCTCTGTTATGGCCTTGGCGAGAGCGCGTGTGATCGGAGCGTCAATAGCCACGTCGCTGGGTCCCTGGGCGAACACCAATCTCGCCTCTGCTCGAAAATCCTTTCTGCGCGACCGTATGGAATCGCAGATTCCCTGTACTTCCTGCAACACGGAGATCGCCGTTTCACCGGGCAACGTACGCCGCTCGAGCCGGAGCACGCAGCGATCAGGATAGGTTGACCACCCGACGCCGCCGTGGATTTCGGACGCATGAATTGAAGCGTGCCCCAGCAGCGGGTGAGTGCGCTGGGAAAGCTGTGAAGCGTCCAGGATATCGAGCTCGGAAAGCAGCAGCCCCGCATAGCGTATGGCGTCAATGCCGATATCGTAACGACTGCCGTGAGCCGCGCGCCCGTGGACGATGACTTCGATCCAGACAAAGCCTCGATGCGCGGGCATTATCGCCAGCCCCGTCGGTTCCGTTACAATGGCGGCGTCCGCCCGGATTCCATCCTCCAGGAGACTCCGCGTCCCGGCGCTTTCGAACTCCTCATCCACCACGGCCGTGATTATCACCTCCCCCGCAACTGAACCAGCCACCCGTGCCGCTGCCGCGCACATCGCGGCTACTCCTCCCTTCATGTCGGCGGATCCGCGCCCGTACAATCGCCCGTCGCGCTCGAAGGCAACAAATGGCTCGTGCCGCATTCCTTGAGTTCCGACGATATCCAGATGGCCATTCAGCATTAGCGACCTGCCGCGCTGATCACCTATTCGCGCGATCACATTCGGTCGGCCCGGCTGAACCTCCCGCACATCTACCCGAAATCCCCACCCCGCGAGAGTTTCCGCCAGTGCGCGGGCAACCGCGTCTTCTCCTGGACCATCAGCCACGAGTGACGGGTTGCGCGAATCGATACTGATGAGCATTTGGGCGAGGCCAACAGCATCTCCGGGTGTCAGCATCGAGCTCCGTAGCAAGAAAGCGCTGGCATGAGTAATTGTGCGGCCATTACGCGTCGGGGATTCCCGCCAGCGGATTGCGGATCGTCGATCATCCGACTAACCACAGGCGCGCGTTCCGTAAACCAGGGTTGCATTGGCGATGGGTAGGGGTGAGGGTACCTTTTGACGAGGCAGCAGGAATTCTCTCGTGTGATACATGTGGGGTGAGAAATTTCCCTGCGCAATGACCGTATTTGCAGCCGGACGCAATCGCCAATCAGCCGTACGTATCAGCTATCAGCAATCCTGAAGGCCATTAGAGACCGATGCAAGACATCGCCCAACATCTGGAGGACCGTACCCTCATCCTGCTTTCCAACAGGGAGCCGTACGAGCATCGCCACGCCGACGGTCGGATAGAAATACGGCAACCCCCGGGTGGGCTCGTATCGGCGCTGGACCCTACCATGCGGGCAACGCATGGCATCTGGGTTGCGTGGGGCTCTGGCTCAGCGGATGCGGAGACGTGCAATTCAGAGGGTCGGCTCATGGTGCCACCCGTTGACCCATCATACTCGCTTCGGCGTGTCTTTCTCGACGAGGGTGAGGTCGACGGCTACTACCTGGGTTTTTCTAATGCAGCCCTTTGGCCGTTGTGCCACATGCTGGTGCAGCACTTCGAGTACCGGGACGAATACTGGGATCGCTACCGCGCAGTAAACGAGAAGTTCGCGCATGCGGTTGCCGCCGAGGTGAAGCGGGCGGAGTCACCGGCGGTCGTCTGGATTCAGGATTACCATTTCGGGCTGGCGGCGGAAATAATTCGCTCGCAAAGTAGTCCGACCCTCATTCATCAATTCTGGCACATACCCTTCCCACCGTCCGACATACTTCGGCTTCTCCCGGTGGATGTGATCGACGCCTTGCTTCGGGGGATGTTGGGCAATGACCTGATTGCGTTTCAGACGGACCGCTACGCCTTGAACTTTCTGGGCTGCGTCGCCGAATTTATCCCTGACGCCCAGTCTGATGCGGACAATTTCGTTGTTCATTACGGAGGCCGTTCAATCGTGGTAGGGGTCTTCCCCATCAGCATCGATGTCGAGAAATACGAGCACCTTGCCCTCGAACCCGAAAGCGTGTCACGCGTGGAGCGCCTAAGGGACCGCCACGCACGCGGTGGCTGTCAGCTTGGGCTTAGTGTCGACCGGGTCGATTACACCAAAGGCATTCCCGAGCGACTCCGTGCGCTTACCCAGCTCTGGGAACGGCATCCGGAAATGCTGGAACGCTTCACCATGCTTGTCGTGGCGACTCCGTCGCGATCCGAGCTGGCGTCGTACCGTGATCTCGAAAAGGAAATGATGAGCACCGTCAGGGAGATCAACGATCGTTTCAGGACTGAGAAATGGGAGCCCATTGTGCTGGTGCACGAAAATGTGAGTGCTGAAGTGCTGGCCGGTGCTTACCGTGCGGCGGATATTTGTCTCGTTTCGTCCCTGCAGGACGGAATGAATCTCGTCGCCAAGGAGTTCCTCGCATGTCAGGTGGACGAGCGCGGAGTGCTGGTATTGAGCCGGTTTACGGGCGCTGCCGAGGTCATCGATGATGCAATTCTCATCAACCCTTTCAACATCGATGGATTCGTCGATGGAATCCGGTGCGCTCTGGAAATGAGCCAGGACGAGCGGCGGCTCCGAATGCAGCGGATGCGGATGCAGCTGCGAAGTTGGACCATCTTCGACTGGCTGGCGTCGATTCTGTCTCGCACGTGTGACATTATCGGCGCCCGCACCGAAGCTCCGAGCCAGCCGTGACGCAGCCGCTCATGCCGGTCGCTGATGCTGTCGCCCTGCGCCTGGCCGGATCGCCGCTCGTCGTCATGCTCGATGTAGATGGGACTCTCGCACCGATCGAACAGCGCCCGACGGACGCGAAGGTTCCGACGGAGACACGGCGTGCCGTTTCCGCGCTGGCTGCAGCCGATGGCACCGTGATCGTGCTGGTTTCGGGACGTGCCGCCGCTGACGCGCGTCGTATTGTGGGGGTCGCGAATGTCTGGATCGTGGGCAATCACGGCTACGAGATCATTGGTCCCGAGGGGGAAACGCTGATCGATCCACAGGTGGAGGCTTATCAGCCTGTGATCGCTCAGGCTGGCCGCAGAATTCAGCCGCGACTCGCGGACGTTCCTGGAGTCATTTTCGAAGACAAAGGATGGACGCTTACCGTCCACTATAGGATGGCTGACCCGGCTCTGGTACCCAAGGTACGGGCTGCGCTGGAAGAAACGGTTTCTGCTCTTGGACTTCGGCTCACTGAGGGCAAAATGGTCTTCGAGGTACGTCCGCCCGCCCAGATAAACAAGGGAACCGCTGTGCTCACGCTCGGTCGCAACCTCGGAGGCTTGAGCGATGAAGGGGCGCTCGTCTTCATTGGAGATGATCTGTCGGATGAAGATGCCTTCCGCGCACTCCGTTCGCGCGGCAAGGCTCCCGTTACCGTTCGAGTTTCCGAGGACGAGAGTGCCGCAACGGCCGCGGAGTTTCGTGTGCGCGACACGTCCGATGTGCGAGCGTTTCTGGAATGGCTGCCTTCGGCCAGGCAACGGCCAGTCCGCCGTTGATACCGGCCCCTGCCGCCGCGCTTTTCCTTCTTTGCCCTAACGCTTCTTCTTCTTGGGTACAGCTGCCTTAGGCTTCGGCTTTGAGCGCGGTGGAGCAGCCTTGGATTTGGAAGCTGCGCGCGGGCCGGTCTTGCTGGAGGCACTTGGTGCTGGCTTTCTTGCCACCTGTTTCTTTGCCGCGGACTTGGCCGTAGGGCTGGTCACAGGCTTTGTTTTCGCTTGCGCACCCACTTTCACGGCGGGACGCGGCGCCGGCTTTGGTGCGGACTCCCTCGCAACAGAAGTCACACTGGCAGATGGACTTGACGCGATCACTGGGGCAGTCTTCACAGGAGCTTCGGGTGCCTTCGCCGCATCCGGGCGCACGGCGACCCGTGTTGATGCCGGGCGTTTCGAGTTGGCGTCCTCTGCCTCCCGAAGCAGCTTTTCTCCTTCATCCTGCGTCATCTGACCACGACGAATCATGTACTGCACCAGATCCCGGGCGCTCTCGGTGGCAAAGCCGGTCACACCCGCCGCGGCATTAATCACATCCTTCATGGCTGCGGCAATCTTGCTGCCGGCCTCGAGACTAATCTCCTGGGCGCGGGCCGCCATTTCGGCGACAGTATCGCGGACATCGGCTCCGCGGTGCCCGGATGGGCGTCGCGGCACAGGCGGCGTAACCGCCGCACCGGCAGCTGCAGCAGGGTCCTTCGTTTCGGGTGTTGCCGTTTCTGCCATACGCGTGCGCTCCGCTTTCAATGAGTGAAGGGGCCGCAACACTGATCATTGCAGGCTGCGATCCATGGCGGTTAGCTTTACAAACGGCGCCACCCCTTAAAAAACGCCTAAGTATCGATATTTTCAAAGGGTTACGCAAGTGCAACCCGAAAGTAATTTCTCGTCGCGAGTGCTTGGTATCTGAACCGCAGATGATCGTAAAAATGCGTGAATATCACGCCATATTAATAACATAATAGACGCATATAAGCGCCATAAATATGAATTCCGTCAAGGTTGTTGATTTCACGCGAGTACTCGCCGGGCCGCTATGCTCTATGATGCTCGGTGATCTCGGCGCGAATGTCATTAAAGTCGAGCGACCAGATGGAGGCGATGAAACTCGTGGCTGGGGTCCCCCATTCGATGAGAGAGGAGAAAGCGCATACTTTCTGAGCGTGAACCGGAACAAGAAGAGCGTTGTGGCCGACCTCAGAAATCCCGCCGACAGAGACCTTCTCCTGACTCTGATTCAAAATGCTGACGTAGTTCTCGACAATTTCCGTCCTGGCAGTCTCGATCGCGCAGGTCTGCCTCCAGATGAGGTCACTGCAAAGAACGAATCACTTATCTGGTGCAGCATTACAGGATTCGGAGGAACCAACGCGAGACCTGGCTATGACTTCGTAATTCAGGCGGAGAGCGGCTGGATGTCCATAACCGGACCACCTGAAGGGCCACCTGCAAAAGCCGGTGTTGCCCTTGCAGACGTCATCGCCGGAAAGGATGCCGTAATCGCCGTGCTAGCCGCTCTTGTCAATCGAGGCCGAACCGGTAGGGGGAGCCGCATTGTGATCTCGCTGTCTTCAAGCGCCAGAGCCGCTTTGGTCAACGTTGCTCAAAACGTTCTGGTTTCCGGCCTCGAAGCTGGCCGCTGGGGGAATGCGCACCCCAATCTCGTCCCGTACCAGCTTTTCGATTGCTCGGACCGCCCAATCGTTCTGGCTGTCGGAAGCAATGCTCAGTGGCGCGCATGCGCTACCGTACTTGATTTGCATGAGCTTGCGGACGATGAGCGTCTCGCTCATAACGCTGGCCGCCTGAAGCATCGCTCGGAAGTTGTGGAAAAGCTGGCTCGGCGGTTGCGGCAACGATCTGCGGACAGCTGGATAGTCGCACTCGACGCCGTGGGGGTTCCGTGCGGCATCGTCAAGAGCGTTAAAGATGCCATTAGCGACGCCGGTGCTTCCCCGCTATTTGGAGTTCCTCCCAGCGTGCCAGGAACCATGCGATTTCCGCCACCCCGTCTCGACGAGCATGGCGACCAGATCCGGCGGCTTGGCTGGGGAGCGTTTGATGCGCTACATCGGTAACAAGACCAGACTCCTTCCGTTCATTCTCGACGCGATTGACACGCTGGGCATCTCACCAGCCGTTGCGCATGATGCCTTTGCGGGCACGGCCAGTGTGGGCAGGTCCCTGAAGGCACGCGGATGGCGAGTGGCTTCGAGCGACCTGATGACATACTCCTACGTCTTTCAACGCGCCTACGTGGTGGCAGGTCGCATCCCCGCATTCAGAAAGCTGCGAGCAGGCGACGCCACGCTGCGCCGTGCTCTGCGAAGTCCAACCCTCAGGTCCCGCGCTGAGGAGCGGGGAGGCACAGCGCTGCATGCGATCGCGGAGTTTCTGGAAGCCTGGTTGGAGCCGGACTGCGGATTCATGAGCTCGGAATTCTCTCCCGCGGCGGGCGGCAGGCGCATGTTTTTCACCGAGGACAACGCGGCACGAATCGATGCCATAAGGAGAAAGCTGTTCGAGTGGCGCCGGGATGGTCTAATTGATGAAGATTCCTATTTTCTACTTCTAGCAGCACTCATAGAAGGTGCGGACCGGGTTGCAAATACGGCAGGAGTTTATGCCGCTTACATGAAACAGTGGCAGCCGAATGCCCGCCGCCAACTGGAGATCTCGCCGGAAATGCCGATCTCCGGCACGCCAAAGTCCAGCGCGCACCTGGCCGATGCGGTGGCTGTTGCACGCGACATCGGACGGATTGAGCTGCTGTATGTCGATCCGCCCTACAACGCGCGGCAATATTCAGGATACTACCACGTTCCGGAGATCATAGCGCGGGGCTGGTTCGAGCAACGGCCAACGCCGCAAGGAGTGGCTGGACTGGTTGGTATCGGCAGGCAGAAAAGTGCGTGGTGCTCGCGCAATACCGTAGCGCTCGCGCTGGATGAATTGCTGGCGGCGTCAGGGGCTCGTCATGTGCTCGTGAGCTACAACTCCGAAGGATTGCTTCCGGGAGATGAGCTCACGGCGATCCTGGCGTCCGCTTCTGTGAACGGTGAGGTGAGAACTTTCGGCCAGGAATACAAGCGCTATCGAGCGGACAGCGACCGGGATGGCCGGCGGTACAGCGGTGATCGCGTAAAGGAAATGCTGCACTACGCGCGTCTCCGGTAACAGTCGAAAATTCTGCGCGTGACTTCTTCCGTGTTGGCTCGTCCATATGAAATATGGCCACATACGCACAGCCCATCCCGATCGGCGCAGGCCTGTCCCGCGAGCGAAAAAGTCGTTATGCTGACGTCGTGAGTACATCAGCCGAAACAACACGCCCGGTAGTCGACCAGCTGCAAATGGATCAGGAGGCCATCTCCCGTGTTCTTTCGGGCGATCGCAACGCGTTTGGACTTCTGATCAAGAGGTATAGCGACCCGCTCTACCGGCACGCTCTCGGCATGACGGGCAGCCCCGATGTTGCGGAGGATATCCTTCAAGCGTCCCTGATCAAGGCTTACCAACATCTCGCAGAGGTGCATGGCAGGTTCGATGCCTGGGTTTTCCGAATCGTTGCGAACGGGTGCAAGGACTGGCTCAAGAACATTCGGCGGAGTCACCTGAGCTACGAGGAAGATGACCAACCCTCGAGCTTCTCGACACCGGAAGAAGAGCTTGATCGGACAGAATTGCGTTCCGATCTCGATCGAGCGCTAGCGTCACTGGCGCCGTCGTTGCGAGAGGCATTTGTAATGAAGCACGTAGAGGGGCGGTCATACGAGGAGATGGCCGATTTGCTGGGTACAACCGTCGGGGCACTGAAGATGCGCGTTCATCGCGCGAGGGAAGCGCTCCAGGATTTGCTCGAGGAGAGATACGCCTGATGATGCACGAAGATCTGAACGAGAAGCCGCAGCGCAACGAACCATCGCGCGAGCGGAAGAGTGACGAGCAGGTGTCGCGCCCTGTTGCGGACCGCGAGGTTTCGCTCAAGCACCGCCAGACACCGGCTGCTGTGCATGCCTGGCTGGACGGCGATCTGCCGGAGGCCGCTGTGCGTCGCGGCGACACGTCGCGCGACGTAGCGTTCTGGAGTTCACTGAACAAGGACATGGAGTCGCGCCGCCGGATGACGACGCCCGCGCACATGTTCGACACTATCATGGCGGCGCTTCCTCAGACCGCTCCGATGGTGATCACGCCCTGGTGGCGCCGTCCCTTCGAAATGACCCCAATGGTGGCGGTCGTTGCGGCGGCCGGGCTACTGGCTGCTGGGGTGGTGGCTGCAACGGTATTACGATAGGAATTAGCTGGTGGTGGTTGTGAAAAACGCCGCTCCCTGATGGGGTCGGCTTTTTTCGTTCCCGAATTTGTAGTCCCAGCCGAGGTCTTGTTTGCAGTCGAGCCCTCACCTATCGCCGTCAATCTCCCGTCGAAGACAAACAAGCGCGATACCGTCAGCGTAAAAGTCCGGGATTCGCGCCTCCTCGACGAACCCGTTACAGATCAGCAGCTCACGCACGTCCGCTATAAGCGGGTCATCCGGCAGTTCGGCCAGCACGAAGCGCGCAGCATTCTTCGCAAGATCCGCGATTGCCGCGTCGATGAGGCGCGATGCGACACCTTGTAAGTGCGCGCTTGGCGTGGCGCCGACGAAATGCAGTTTGCCGGTACCTAGCGTCCCTGCCACCTCGCCAAATACGGCCACGCCGAGCAGATCTTCGCTGCCGGCAGAATGCACAACCAATGCGCGTGACTCGCGGCTCGGTGCTCTGGCAGCATCCGAGAGTGCCGCGAGCGCGTGTTCGCCGTACAGGCAACCGTTGAGGCTCGATTGAACCAACTGGTAAGCCAGCCTGGCAGTGCCAGAATCGAGAGCCTGGATGAAAATGGGTAGCGAGTCGTGCATTTGAGGGAGAGCCGTTGCTACTCGCTGAACACGATTACCGAGCGGGTTTCGCGACAGTCTCACACCGCCCTAGATATGAATGGCGCGTCCCAAAACGCCGAGAGCGGCTTCTTTCACACTTTCCGAGAGCGTCGGATGTCCGTGTACCGTTATGCCGATGTCTTCCGAGGAACCTTGATACTCGAAGGCGAGCACCACTTCGCTCACGAGCTCCGACACATTCGGCCCAATCAGATGCGCACCAAGCAGCTCATCGGTGTGCGCATCCGAAATGAATTTCACGAATCCGGCTGTCTCTCCGGCTGTCCGCGCTCGCCCATTGGCTGAAAACGGAAACTTCCCCGTCTTGTAAGCGCGGCCGCTGTCCTTCACCTGGGTTTCGGTGAGTCCTACAGCGGCGATTTCGGGCCACGTGTAAACGATAGCGGGAATTGATTTGTAGTGCATCCGCGTGGGCTTTCCAGCGATGACCTCCGCTGCTACGACGCCTTCCTCCTCCGCTTTGTGCGCCAGAAGCATTCCTCCAATCGCGTCGCCGATAGCGAAGACACCGGGAAGGTTTGTTCGCATTTGGCCGTCTGCGACGATCTCGCCTCTCTCTCCAAGCGCGAGTCCAAGCTCCCTGGCGTCGATGCCCGCGAGTGAGGGCTTCCGGCCGATTGAGACGAGTACGTGGTCGCCCTCGAGAGTCTCGCTCTTTGCATCCTTCTCGATTTCGACTAGCACTTTATCTCTATCGCGGCGTCCGCCAGTGACTTTGGTGCCCGTACGGATGTCCAGCCCTTGCTTCCGAAAAAGCCTGTCGGCCTCCTTGATGACATCGCTGTCGTTGCCAGCAAGAATACTTGGTAGAAGCTCGACCACCGTGACCTTGGCGCCGAGCCGCCGCCAGACCGAGCCGAGCTCCAGCCCGATTACACCTCCACCGACAACGATAAGGTGTCTGGGCACACCCGTGATGCGGAGCGCACCGTCATTGGAGTGGATTCGCTCCTCGTCAAATGGCAGAAACGGGAGTTGGACAGGAACCGAGCCGGTGGCGATTATGACGCTCCCCGCCTGGTACGAGGTCGTATCGCCGCCGGCCCCCTTCACCTCTACTACGTTGCCTTTGCGCAGCGTGCCTTTGCCCTTGGCCCAGGTGATCTTGTTTTTCTTGAAGAGAAACTCGATCCCCTTGGTGTTCTGCGCGACCACATCTGTCTTGCGCTTCAACATCGTCGCAAGATCGAGCGTCACGTTGGCGATACCTATTCCATGCGCCTTGGCATCGTGCATGGCGAATTCGTAGTGGTGTGACGATTCGAGCAGCGCCTTGGACGGAATGCACCCGACGTTGACGCACGTTCCGCCAAGTGTCTTGTCCATCTCGACACAGACAACGGAGAGGCCGAGTTGCGCGGCCCGGATAGCGGCCACGTAACCGCCGGGTCCTCCGCCGATAATGACGACGTCAGGGGTGGGGGGCATGAGCATTTATAGTGGATTGGAAACTGCGAACTGCGAAGAGACTGTTAAAACGGCGTTCAAAAGTGATGATACTGAGGTGGAACGGTAATTCAAGCGTTGAGCGACAAGGTTACGATGAAGATGTTTTCACACAGTAAACACCATAAGCTGACATGAATGAAGCAGCCGAACGCACAAGTCGGACGAATGAGGATCCTCTGTGGAAGATGACTGTTTACCGTCTCGCCGTCCTCGCGACGGAGAAAGGCTGGGAGGACGCTAGGTCCATTCAGCGTCAGCGGCTGACTGAACCGCTTGCAAGTCAACTTTATCGAGCGCTCGGCTCAATTGGGGCCAACATTGCTGAAGGGTATAGCCGCGGTTCAGGGGCGAGACCGAGTGCGATTCTTTGAGTACGCGCTTGGATCTGCCAGGGAGAGTCGTCACTGGTATCGTACGGTCAGCGGTGTGCTCGGACACGACACTGTTGAAGAACGCTGCGACACATTGAATCAAATCAGCCACTTACTTCTGGCTTTGATCCCAGCCGAACGCCATCGCACTATTGGTGTCAGGAAATAGACTTCCCTAACGCAATTCGCAGTTCGCAGTTCGCAGTTTTTTAGATGCAGTGGTCATTCCCCTCACTCCACCAGCATCGCCGCCGGATCCTCGATCAGCTCCTTCACTCGCACCAGAAACAGGACTGCCTGCTGACCGTCCACAATGCGATGGTCGTAAGAAAGGGCGATGTACATCATGGGACGGATAACGACCTGTCCATTCTGCGCGACTGGCCGATCCTGAATCTTGTGCAGCCCCAGGATTCCGACCTGCGGATAATTGATGATCGGCGTCGATACCAGCGAACCGAATACGCCGCCGTTTGTGATCGTAAAGGTGCCGCCGGTGAGATCGTCCATCGACAGCTTGCCGTCCCGAGCGCGCTTCGCTATGGCGCTGATGTCACGGCTGACGTCGAGCATGCCCTTGCGGTCGGCATCCTTGATCACAGGAACGACCAGTCCCTGATCTGATGCTACGGCCACTCCCATGTTCACGTAGTGTTTGTAAACGACCGAATCGCCATCGACCTGTGCATTCACGACGGGAATTGTCTTGAGCGCCATGGAAGCGGCCTTCACGAAAAATGGCATGAAGGTCAGTTTTACACCGTGCTCCTTTTCCACCTTTTCCTTGAGGCGTTCACGAATGGCCTGAACGGCTGACATGTCCACCTCATTGAAGGTGGTCAGGTGCGCCGTCGCGTGCTGCGATTCGAGCAAATGCTCCGCTATTCGCCGCCTCCGCGTGGACATCTTTTCGCGTGTCTCGCGATCCCCGTTACGCTGCGGAGAAAGGTCTGCCGGTGCGACAGAAGGCTGCTGGGTCTGAGTGTTGGGCGGGGTAGATTGTTTCACTGGGGCGGGGGCCTCAGACGATCCCGCCGATCCGGCCGCAGCAACGTCGGCGGAACCGTCCTTCTGATTCTCCAGATGCGCGACCATATCAGTCTTGGTGACACGCCCATCTTGGCCAGTGGCGCTCACTTGCGTAACGTCCACGCTATTCTCGGCGCCCATTCGACGCACAGACGGCGACGTCTTGACTGACTTCTGCGCTGTCCCGGTTTGCTCGCCAGGGGCGCCCGACTTCTTACCTTCTGCTTTGGGGGAGGTTGCTGCATCGGTCTTTTTTCCGCCTGCTTCGGTTGATTGGGCAGATGAGACCGCACTGGCGGACTCCGTCGCGCTGGCTACTCCCGCTGGCGCTGCAGACGCGTCCATCTCGCCCAGCACTTCATCAACCTTCACGACGTCGCCTTCATTTTTAAGCTGTTTTGCCAGCACTCCAGCCTTGAACGCGGGCACCTCTACCGTGATCTTGTCCGTCTCCAACTCCACCAGCGTTTCGCCCTGGGCAACGGCTTCGCCTGGCTGCTTGAGCCACTTCGCAATCGTCGCTTCCACGATCGATTCGCCGAGTGGGGGGACCTTGATTGAGATCATGCGGTGGGCTTCCTTCGGAAAATTGCCAGATGACTGAGCGCTTCTCGCAAATATAATCCTTCGCTTAACTCGTGCGAGCACTTACCATTTCCGCGCACGGTGGCCTCGATCAGCTCAGGCTACGTGACGACCTTCCGGTTCCGGAACTCAGTTCGTCAACGGATGTTCGCGTTCGCATAATGGCCGGCGCGCTCAACCACCTTGACCTGTTTGTAGTTCAGGGGCTTCCTGGCGTCACGATCGTCCCGCCGTGGATCCTGGGCGGAGATGCTGCCGGAATAGTGGATACTATCGGTGCAGACGTCACCGGGCTTTCGCCAGGCGATCCTGTCGTGATCAATCCCGGCATCAGCGATCGCACTTGCAGCTACTGCCTTGAGGGCGAACAATCACTCTGCATCAGCTACAAGCTGCTCGGCGAGCATCTTCCGGGCACGTTCGCGGAGTACATCGTAGTACCATCGGCCAATGTGCGAGCTGTTCCCAGAGGCACACCGTGGCACGTCGCTGCCGCGTTCACGCTCGCCATGCTAACTGCCTGGCGGATGGTCATGACTCGCGCCAGGGTGAGGGAGGGAGAGGATGTTCTGATATGGGGGATTGGTGGCGGAGTCGCGCTTGCGGCGTTGCAGATCGCCAAACTGCAGAGAGCGCGCGTGTGGGTTACTTCGGGCAGCGACGCGAAGCTGGACCGTGCGCGCGCCCTCGGCGCCGACGAGCTTCTGAATCATCGTACCCAGGATATCGCGCGCGAGATTCGCGCTCGTACCGGCAAGCGTGGCGTGGATGTCGTCATCGACAACGTCGGCGCCGACACATGGAAGTCTTCCCTGTTGGCGCTGGGCAGGCGCGGCAGACTGGTTACGTGCGGAGCGACTTCTGGCCCTCTGGTTCAAACCGACGTTCGCAGGATGTTCTGGAACCAGTGGTCGCTCATGGGCTCGACCATGGGGAACGACGCGGAGTTCGACGCCATAGTGCAGGCGTTCGGGGAGGGGAAGCTCTTCCCGGTAGTCGACTCTGTATTCCCACTCGAGGACGCGCCACACGCCTTCGAGCGGCTCGGGTCGGGAGAGCAGTTCGGGAAGATTGTGCTAGCTGTCGGGAAGATAGAGTAGGGAGCGCGGTCGTGACGGGAATTGTTGCAAGGCCGCGATTGTGGGAATACGAAGACGGTTCACCATTCCGCGACACGGACATCAAGAACGAGGTCATACGGATGCTGCGGATTGAACGAATGCTGCGGATCGCTCCGTGAGCGGTTCGAGCGGCGGTGTCGCAGTCGGGCTCGGATTATTTGATAATAAAGTGCGACGTTGAAGCTCCCCATGCCATGTCCGTTGCTGCTGTATTGCACTCGCGGGAAAGTGTGCGAGCGAATCCCGGCTGCGCACCCTGGACAGAGGAGCTCATCGCTGCAGCAATCTATCCGTTTGATCCGTTCCATCCGCGGAATTCGTTCGAACCTTTGAACCTTGATGCTCGGTGATCACAACTGCGTTAGCGGTCACCGCAATCCAGTTGGGAAATGCCGTCAGCCACTCGCGGTTAGATGCTACAGTCCCAAACAAATCAGCACCATGCGCTTCTCGCTGGAAACTCGGTATCCTGATTACGATACCAAGGGTCACGTCAACAATGCCACCTTTCTCACGTTCTTCGAGATTGCCCGAGGACGGGCATGGACCGAAGCGATGGGACAGCCGGTTGATCCTGACTTCATCCTTGCGGAAGCAAGCGTGCGGTATTTGAGCGAGGCAATGATCGGCGAGCCCCTCGACATTGAGATCACTACAGCCGAGGTGCGCACCAAAGCGTGGGTATGGACTTACGCTATTCGAAGGGTGAGCGACAACGGGCTAGTCGCCGAAGGTCGCACTGTGCAGGTGATGTTCGACTACCACAGCAAGCGGCCGATCGCCATCCCAGAAGAAATCCGCAAGCGCTTAACAGTCGTTTAGGCCAGGAAGAGTTGAGTTCGCAATCTCTTCAGCTCGCACCCCACACTTTTGAGAGCCTGCGCGCCCGGCCGCAGTTCCAGGTGTACAGGCGATATCTGATCGGATTCTTCCTGTAGTAGTCCTGGTGATAGTCTTCCGCCGGATAAAATGAAGCTGCTGCCACCACCGGTATGACTATCGGTTTGTCGAATTTGCCGGATTGCTCGATCGCGCCACGGGACGATTCTGCCAGCTCCTTTTGCTCTTCTGTTCTGTAGAAGATTGCCGCGCGATACTGGTTGCCCCGGTCGCAAAACTGGCCGCCCAGGTCCAGTGGATCGATGTTACGCCAGAACACTTCGAGCAACTGAGGGTAGGTCACCTTCGAGGGATCGTACGTCACCTTGAGCGCCTCGTAGTGTCCTGTGCGTCCTCCAGAGACTTCCCCGTATGTAGGGTTGGCGACGGAGCCTCCGGTGTACCCTGATACAGTTGCGACGACGCCAGGCGTTTTGTCGAAGGGTGGTTCCATGCACCAGAAGCATCCGCCGGCGAATATGGCCTCCGATAACTTGGCTTGTTCCGGGACTCCGCTGTCGGGCGCCGCCTGCGCATGGGACTCGCTACCCATCAGCTGGCCGCACGCCGCAATCAATCCGGCAGCCAGCCAGGCAGCTCGCACGTTCAACCGCGTAGCGGCGGCAGTTTCTCACCTTGCGCCACGAAGCGGAGGGCGATCCCGTTATTACAATACCGCTTGCCGGTTGGTCGAGGGCCGTCACCAAAAATATGGCCCTGGTGCCCGCCGCAACGCGCGCAATGATATTCAGTGCGAGGAATGATCATCTTGAAATCCCGCTTTGATTCAACTCTGCCGGGTAGGGACGCGTAGAAGCTGGGCCAACCCGTGCCGCTCTCGAACTTGGTCTCGGATGAGAAGAGCGGTAGGTAGCACGCAGCGCAGACGAATGTCCCGTTGCGTTTCTCGGCATTGAGAGGGCTACTATGCGGCCGTTCTGTGGCCTCGTCGAAGAGCACGTCGTATTCCTTCTCGTTCAGCAGGGGACGCCACTCTTTCTCGGGCTTGCTGAGCTTCGTGAATGACTCCTGGGAGTCCTCCTGATCCTTAGCGTTCGTTGTCATATGGGTGCCAATGTCAGCCAGCGCGAGCGCCGGTTTGAGTAAGGGCGTGGCAGCGAGTACCGCCGCACCGTTCAGGAACATCCTTCTGTCCATGTCTTTACCTCAGGCTGTTGGGACGGACAGTCCCGAATTCAGGTCTGAGAACCTATACGAGAGGAACGCCAGGAGTTCCGGGGAATTGCAAAGAACGACTAGCGACTGGGGTATTTGGGAGTGTCCGTCCTTACTTCCCATCCCCTAATCTTCACCCCGGTCAACCGTCCCTCTCTGAATGCACAGCCCGCCTACAATTTCATCCTTTGGACCAGCTCCTCAAATCGCTTGTCGCTCCGCAAAGGGTCGAAGATCGGATTGACCCGGAGATAAGCAAGCCACCCACGCCGATCGTCGCAGGCCACCACAAGCCAGTGTAACGCTTTGTCCGTGTCACCAAGGCCCAGGTACAGAGTCGCGAACGCAACTGGCGACACATATTCGCTCTCTGACCGGGCCTTGAGCTCGGCGAGGAGAGCTTCCGCCTCGCTCCGCTTGCCGGCTCGTGCCAGCGCGTAGCCCAGAGTTGCCATTGTGTAAGAGCCCGCACCCGGCATTACTACAGCCTCTCGCAGTACCGTCTCTGCCTCGTCGAACTGCTCTAGCATCGCGAGAGACAGGCCGAGGACACGGTAGTTCTCCTCCGCCATGGGGTTCATAACGATTGCGCGCATCAAGTGGTAGCGCGCCTGGCTGTACCGGCGGGCATAGTAGTATTGCCAACCGAGGCTGCGCCGTCCGGAAATTGATGCCGGATCCAGATCGACTGCAGTATGTGCCTCTACAAGTCCCTCGTCCTGCCGATTTTGAGAGGTCAGAAGGAACGCGTACCACTGGTGTGCCGTTGCGTATTTCGGATCCAGCTCGATCGCCCGGCGAAATTCTCGTCCCGCCTCGGGCCAATCCCAGTCGTAGACGAACAGGCTCCACGCGAGAGATGCGTGAGCTTCAGCGAGCGTGTCGTCCAGCTCCAGCGCTTTGCGTGCGTAGGCCTTGGCGCGCTCGAATCCTTCGGTAACAGGGACGCTGCGATAGTCCACGTGAAGCGCATATGAGTCGGCGAGGCCTGTGTAAGCCAACGCGTAGTTTGGGTCTTCCGCTATCGCCTGCTCGAAGAACTCTATCCCTTCGCTCACCCCTTCCTGACTGCGCTTGTTCCACGCGTATCGTCCCTTGAGATACAGACCGTACGCCTTCACGTTGTCGGTATACCGCTTCTTCGGAGGCGCGGCGAGATTAGCGAACGAGGTCGCACGCAACGTGTTCACGATCGTCCGCGCAATTTCGTCCTGAATCGCGAAAACGTCGTCCAGCTTTCTGTCGTAACGGTGCGACCAGAGTAGCTGGCCATCCTCGGTGGATGTCAGCTGGGCAGTGATGCGTAACCTGTCGCCAGACTTGCGCACCGTCCCTTCCAGTATCTCGGACGCTCCGATGAGCGCACCAATGGCTCGAATGTCGCGCGGCTTTCCCTTGAGCGCGAACATTGACGTGCGTGACGCGACGCGCAGTCCTTCAACCTGGGTTAGCGCATCGATCAGCTCGTCGGTAATCCCGTCGCTCAGGTACTCATTTTCCGGATCGGAGCTCGAGTTGACGAAGGGGAGAACGGCGACACTGCGTGTGGCCGAGGCAACACCGTGGCCGGCATCGGCTTCGTTGGCCTGAATCGCCGCGACAAATTCGGCGGCGCTCTTGAAACGCGCTGCCACATCCTTGGCGAGCGCCTTCGCGATTGCACGTTCGATCACGGAAGGGGCATCGGGACGGAGCGCGCGAACGGGACGCGGGATCTCTGTCACCTGCTTCGCCATCGTTGCGCGCGCACTCCCTCCTCTGATCGGTGGCTCTCCCGCAAGCATCTCGTACAGAACGACGCCGAGGCTGTATACGTCGCTCTGCGTTTCGATATCGCGTTCCCCGCTGGCTTGTTCGGGGCTCATGTACTCGGGAGTGCCGATAGTGAGGCCCGCTTCCGTCACGGAATCGGTACCGGGCTCGCAGCATACGCGGGCGATGCCGAAATCCGCCAGCACGGCGTGACCATCGGCGAACAGGATGTTCTCGGGTTTGACATCCCGATGCACGAAGCCGTTACGGTGCGCGTAGTCGAGACCCATCCCGATTTCCTGGGCGATGCGTATTGCATCCTTTACGGAAAGTCGTCCGTCACGCTTGAGTCGCTCGCGCAGGGAGCCGCCGGGAACGAAGGGAGATACGTAGTAGAGCAGTCCTTCGCTCTCGCCCGAATCAATCAGGGGAACTATGTGAGGATGGGCGAGCCGCGCTGCTATTCCGATCTCGCGCAAAAAACGCTCGGCACCAACAGACGCGCTGAGCTCGGGCCTCAGAACCTTTATGGCCACCTTGCGCGCGTGCTTGCGCTCCTCGGCCAGGTATACCGTAGCCATACCTCCCTGGCCAAGCTCGCCTTGTATGAGATATCGATCGGCGAGGGCGGAGGACAGTAGAGAAGATACTTCGAGCATGCGTTGAAATATACGCAATGAAGGTCGGGCGGATGACACGCGTCTCTGCAATTGAAAGGCGGCGCAGACCATGTCTCCCGCATGCGAGGGAGCGTAAATTGAACCTGTCGACGCCGTTCTGTTGACGAAGATGCCAGCGCTTGTTTTCCACTCCCGTATGCCGAGAATTCCTTGCCTCGAATAAAAATGCTGATGGTGCTGTCAGCCATCGTGCTGATGAGCGGATTGGTTTACATGAATCGCCGGACATCGGCCAGTGTGGCTACAGCTACCTTCGCGATTGACAGCATTTCGAGTCCTGCTGCGCCCGGAAGCGCTGAACCCAACCTCGCGGTTGCTCCGGACGGCCGCGTCTATATGAGCTGGCTCGAGCCATGGGAGACCGGCCATGCGCTGCGCTTCGCCGTTCTGAACGGCACGCAATGGTCTCCGGCACGGACAATCCACTCGGGCAGCGATTTCTTCGTCAACTGGGCCGATTTTCCGTCCATCGAAGTGCTCGGCGAGGATCGCCTGGCCGCGCACTGGCTGCAGCGCACCGGGTCTGGTACATACGCATACGGTGTGCGCATCTCGCAGTCGGGCGACGGAGGGGCGACATGGAGCTTCCCGGTCACTCCACACCGCGACAGCTCACAGGCGGAGCATGGTTTCGTGGCGATGTGGCGTGAGCATGATGAGCTTGGCGCCGTTTGGCTGGACGGTAGAAAGTTCAGCAAGGAGGGACATAATCCGTCCAACGAGATGATGCTTGTATCGACGACTCTCGATGCCAGCGGCAAGCTCGGTGCTGAAGAGCGGCTGGATGAGCGTACTTGCGACTGCTGCCAGAACTCGGCAGCGATGACCGCCGACGGCCCGATAGTCGCATACCGCGACCGGTCCGCGGACGAGGTTCGGGACATCTACGTCAGCCGGCGAGTGGCCGGAAAGTGGACCACGGGTCTTCCAGTGCATAAAGATGACTGGAAGATTGCCGCGTGTCCTGTGAACGGACCGTCAGTTTCGGCCGCGGGCCAGCGCGTGGCAGTGGCCTGGTTTACGGCGGCAAACGACAGCGCTCGAGTGAAAGTCGCATTCTCCGAGGATGCCGGCGCGACCTTCGGGGCACCAATTCGAGTCGATGGCGGCAGTCCCGCAGGTCGTGTCGACGTTGCTCTCCTCGACGATGGAAGCGCCCTGGTGACGTGGATCGAGCGCATTGGCGGAGATACCGCAGCCGTGCGTGCGCGTCGTGCAAGGGGCGATGGGAAGGTCGGTCCCGCCTTGACCGTCGCAGCGTCTTCCGCCGCGCGAGCGAGTGGCTTCCCACGAATGGCGGTCACGCGGTCTGACGTGATTTTCGCATGGACAGTTCCTGGTCGCCCCTCGTACATCCGAGTGGCGCGTGCAGCCTCCAGCGGCTTCTGATTGATGAAAAATGTCTTGCACTTTCGAGCAAGCATGGGGCTATGCGCGGGAATTGCCGCTTTCGCATGCGCACCTGGCGACACCGAGCCTGGATCGGTTGCGCGACCGGACAAAGTGGAAGTCGGAGCGGCGGCACCACCGTATCAAACAACTTCCCTCGATGGTGACTCCGTCTCGCTCGCAGCGCAGCGTGGTAAGGTCGTCCTCCTGAATGTATGGGCGACCTGGTGTCATCCTTGTCGGGATGAGATTCCCGAGCTTCAGGCGATCCATGCAAAGTACGAGGCAAGCGGGCTGGCGCTCATTGGCGTGAGCGTCGACGCAGATGGCTCAGACGAAGCAATTCGCGCTTTTGTGAAGGATTTCCAGATGGCTTACCCGGTCTGGCGCGACCCGGACGAAAGGGTATCGGCGCAATTCCTCGTTCTTGGCGTTCCGGCCACCTTCCTGATAGACCGGGAGGGTGTTCTGCGGTGGCGAAAGACGGGGCCCATTCAACCGAACGACATCTCGCTTTCGGCAGCGATCGAACGCGCGTTGGGATCCTGAGTGATCCAGGGCGTTTCGCTGGGCATAGGTATCAGTTTCACGGCAGGACTTCTCAGTTTCCTGTCACCGTGCGTTCTCCCGCTGATTCCGAGCTACGTCAGCTTCATCACCGGCCTGAGCCTCGAAGATATTCAACGATCGCGGCGAGTGACGCTGATCCATTCGCTGCTGTTCGTCGCGGGATTCACGATCGTGTTCATGGCCCTTGGCGCCACGGCAACCGTCCTCGGACGCGTGCTGCTACGCCACCGCGACTGGGTGGGACAGATCGGTGGCGTCCTGGTCATCGTGCTGGGCCTGTACCTGCTCGGAGTGTTCAACATTGGCGCGCTTGCTCGAGAGCGCAGGGTGTATATCGCAAACAAGCCGCTCGGTTATCTGGGCACGCTGCTTGTAGGCATGGCATTCGCCGCCGGGTGGACTCCCTGTATTGGCCCCATTCTGGGAGGCGTGCTCACATACACCGCGAGCTCCGCCGATCTCAACCGCGGGCTGTTACTTCTGTTTGCGTACTCCGTCGGGCTCGCTGTTCCGTTTCTAATAGCGGCGCTCATGATTGATAGGTTCATGGAGATCTTCCAGCGCTACCGCGGCGCGCTGGTGTGGATGTCGCGCGCGTCCGGTGTACTACTGATCGTCGTGGGGCTGCTGATGATCACGGGAAGCATGACAGTTCTGTCCGCCTGGCTACAGCGCTTTACACCTGATGTGCTGAGAAGCCGCCTGTGATGCGCTGCTGGAGGCGGGCTGGGAGCGACAGATAGTCTTTCGTCGCTAGCTGTACTCGGCGTGCCATCCGCGGCCGCCGGCCAGGTTGCCGCGCCGCATCGACTGCAAGGAAACGAATTGTGCCGGGATCGATAATTCCCAGTGAAGTGAGCTGCCAGTTTTAGCAGGGTGGGCGTACTTATTGCCAACCTCCCCGTGACGCGGGTTACCCGCGCTTATCAACGACATGGGGAGGTCGAGTCATGAAAACCAGGAAGTTGGCGGTCGGAGTTTTCGGCATCGCGCTGCTACTCAGCGCATGCGATGGGGATGACGGAAGGAACGGAGCGACGGGTCCAACGGGACCGGCGGGACCTGCCGGAGTCGCCGGGCCGCAGGGACCAGCAGGACCTGCAGGGCCTACAGGCGGCACCGGTTCTGCTTTCGCTGGGCGAACCATTTACGGTATCGACGCCACTAACAATTTGATCGCGTTTGGAGCGTTAACGCCCGGTACTCGTATCAGCCAGGTGGCAATCACCGGTTTGGCCGCGGGCGAAACGATTGTCGGGATCGATTTCCGTCCCGCAAACGACAGCTTGTATGCGGTGAGCAGCACAAGCCGCCTTTACACCCTCAACACTGCGACTGGTGTTGCCACAGCGGTAAATGGCGGCGCGCTAACCGTGCCCCTCAATGGCACCTCATTCGGCGTCGGATTCAACCCGGTGGTTGACCGTCTTCGCATTCACACGAATACCGAACAGAATCTTCGTGTCAACCAGACTACGACGCCTCCCGGGGTGACGGTCGACGTTCCTCTAGCTTACGAAGCGGTTGATCCGAACTTCGGCGCGGACCCAAGCATCGTGGCCACTGCGTACACACTCAGCACGCGTCCGGCACCCACCAGTACAGCGCTCTACGGAATCGATGCAACACTGGACATTCTTGTCGAGCTCGACAATCCCAACGGAGGCACGCTGGAAACGGTAGGGCCTCTTACTTTCAATACAACAGATGACGTAGGGTTCGACATCGCTGGCGATACCGACGTTGCGTACGCGAGCCTCACAGCCAGTGCGACCCCCGCGGGTGCATCGCGCCTGTACACCATCAATCTTCGAAATGGGCTGGCTACCATCGTTGGGCAGATTGGTCATCCAACGCCCCTGAGGAGCATCGCGGTAAATCCGGGGGCGCCTCCCGTACCTCTGCGAATCACCCGGTTCTCCAAATAGCTATTGCGTAGGCGTCGAGTGCGGCGAGCACTAAGGAGCAGCAGCAGGTCACCCATCTGACGACTGTTCTGTAGGTGGAAAGCTCGGGGTCAGTGGCGCAGAGCCACTGACCCCGCTGCTTTAGGTCGCCGGGCAGCGCGTTGACGGAAGAGGCTGGAGAAGCGCATCATCCTCACATGACCAAAGTAGAGGAAATGATCTCTGTTGCGGTGTCAACTCAGCAGGCGATGCGGCTACTCGTGACCACAGCCCGCTTCGCCGACTGGGTGTCACCCGACATTACAGTGACGCCACTTACCGCGGCACCGAGACTCTCGCCCGGAGATCGCTTCCGCCTCAGTTTGCTCGGCGGTCTTACGTTCGAATACTTGCTCGAAGCGGAAACCGAGCGCGAGATCGTCTTCGCATTTACAGGCCCGTGGCGCGGAGAGGAGCGGTGGAGCTTCATCGCGGACGGTTCGGACACGATCATCCGGCGCCGATACGAGGTTCGCGACGGTGCCACGCTTGCTCTCCTGGCTTGGGAAACTGTCGGCCGCGCGATCGTGCTCGCGCATTTGAAGCTCGAGCTGTCCCGATTCCGCGCGATTGCAGAACGTGAGCCCGGTGTGCGCGCCGAGATCGAGCATCGGCCTTCCGCGCCGCAGGGATCAGAGAGCAGAGGTTATCCGATAGATGAGGGCTGACGAGCGCGCGCAGTTCGACCCGGATGAGCAGCGTGTTATTCGCGATGCCTGTGCTAACGGTTCGCAACCATTCTGCCCGCGCTGCACGGTGCCCATGACTGGCCGGCCCATAGGTGGCGGATCTTTTGGACTGGGCTATGCACGTCGCCGTCAGTGGCTCATCTGTCCCAACTGTCGCCGCAGCGCACTCTTCGACGTGAAGCGGGGCACGCGAAATTAGCACCTCACTCGTTCAGCATCGAACCATTTGTCAAGCGTCTCGTGTTAACTGACCGACTCCGCGAGAGTTTCGCGCAGCTCTTCCAGCTCGTGCCGCTCCTGTTTGGGGCGTTGGTCCTTCTCCTCGCTGGGTATCTCGTTGCCAAGCTGCTGGAGAAAGGCACAGAGAAGTTATTGGTACGGGTGGGCGTAAATCACTGGCTCGAGCGTGGAGGCGTGCTGGACGCAGTGGAGCGCTCGGGTTGGCGCGCGCGACCATCCCGTGTGTTCGCGAATCTGGTGTTCTGGTTTGTCATGTTCGCGGTTCTGCTGGTGGCATCGAACGCGCTGGGGCTCGAATCGCTCGCGGATCTGTTCCAGCAGCTGGTGAATTACGTGCCAAGCGTGGTGGCGGCTATCGTTATCGTGCTGGTGGGAATCGTTCTCGGTCAATTCGTCGACGGTCTCATCATGGCATCCGCCGGCGGGTTGCACGGTGGTCCCACACTCGCTCGTGTAGGCAGGGGTGGTGTTGTGGTGCTGGCGATCTTCATGGCATTGCAGGAGCTGGGAATCGCACCCGACATCGTGACAACGGCGTTTGCGATTCTCTTCGGCGCGGTAGCGCTCGGAATGGCGCTGGCATTTGGGCTCGGCAATCGCGAGCTGGCGGGCGAGATAACGAGAGAGTGGTACGAGCGCCTCCGGGCGCAACGCAACGCGATAGAGCGCGAGACCGCTGAGAGAGATGCGAGAGAAACCGCGGAGGCGGAGGGAAAAGCGTGAAAGAACTGCGAACTGCAAACTGCGGATTGCGGACTGTGGATCGGCGAGGCGTGGCACCCAGCTGTTAGATGTGCGCTAACCTATACTCAATTTTCTTGAGAGCCGTTGCCCTGCGTTTTTGTGCGCTCTTGAGCGTCACACTCCTGGCGTCTTGCGTTTCGCGGGCTGCGCCGCCGATTGGTTCAGGCGATCCGGCCTCCCAGAATGTGGGAAATGCACAGTCGGTCAGTTCTGAGGACGAACGCTACTACAACCGCGCGTTGCGTCTGCGTGAGCGAATTCTGGATCATGCCACATGGATGGATTCCGACTCGCTCGCGTGCGACCCTGGCGCCCTCCGCATTTTCAGCACTGATAGTGCGTCGGCGGCTCGCGATTCAGCTGCATACGACGCCAATGCGCTGGAACGCCTCGTCATAGTACGTGGGGTCGACAATTCGCTGGACTCTCCTCAAGCGCATGAGCTCTTCCGCCTGGTGCTGGCCTGGGAAGCGGATGCGGCGCGCCCGTCCTGGGACGTGAAAAAGGACGGCGCACAACGAAAGGCGATAGCGGCGGGGCTGTCTGGCAAGTTCATGAATCCCGAGACCAGAAAGTGCGAAAGCCTGGCGCCCTTCGACACGATATATGCGGTTCTGCCCCCTCTGACAGACTTTGTCGCGCCGCGGTTCGCGAACGTAACGTTTGTTCTTGCGTACGGCGAAGAAGGGCTCAGCCGAATGCGAGATGCCTTTTTCGCCAGGACAGCAGATTCTCCCGCCTCGTCTCTGAACTACGTAAGAATACGTGCGGCCGTCGTCTGGCGTGATCTGGCAGTGATAGCGGTGAATCGCCCCATCGACTCTCGTGTTGCGGTGTCAGGTCAGAAGAGCGCAGGTGGTGCGGCGTACATCTTTCGGTACGTGAGGGGTGAATGGCGCCTGCTTACAATCACGAGGACCTGGGGATGATAAGGGTAGGGGCGTGCCGTTTTCCCTCTTTCCTCTACTGACTCGTCACGCCGACCGCAACGCCGGATCTACACTCTCCACGCTCTCGTCCGGTTCCTCTCGCAAGGCGCGCATGACAGTTCGTCCCGCCGCAAAAGCGCCCAATATGACGTACAGGTAGAAAGTGTAGAAACGCCACCAGACGAGCGTCGCGCCAAAGATGGGTGCCGGGATGGAATCACCGAGAAAATGCTTGAAGGTCACCTCGATGAGTCCGCCGCCGCCCGGGACAGGCGCCACCACGGCGCCATACACCAGCGCAAGAGGCCACAACACGAGAGGAGCCAGCGGAGCGACGACGCCGAGGGCGTATACAAGCAGCGGCAGGATCATCGTCCGGAGTAGTATGTGCGCAACGGAGGCGAGCCAGGCCAGACCCAGAAATCCAAAGCGCGCACGGCGAATCTCGATGACGCTCGACCGAACACGTTGTAAAGCTCGCTGAACAGTTCGCCAGCGCCGCCCGGTCAATCGCAGAGTAACCGCCCAATTCGGCGGGGGACCGCTCGTGTCCCCTCTCGACAAGACAATACCGAGCACGCCGATTCCGAGTACTACCGCGGCGTACACTCCAACCACACCCAGCACGCCGGCGAGCGCGGTTCCGGCTTCCTTGCGAAAGTAGATGCCGAGCCCGACTACGACGACCGCCAGGGACGACATCTCGAGCAACAATTCCAGAAACAGCAGGAGGATGTTCTTGGCGGGCGGCACTCCTGCTTCCGACAGCACGAGAAAACGCGCGGGCTCGGCTCCGGAGCGACCCGGTGTAATTGCAGCTCCGAAATCTCCGCCGAGGCAGACGCGTAAACCAGTATTGATGGATAGCGGAATGCGAAGAGAAAGCGCGCTCAATTTGAATTTCAGCGCGCGTGCCAACACCTCGAGCGCGACGATCGCTGTAGCGGCGGCGTGGGCCCAGAGAGGCAGGATGGCAGGGTTCCGCTGTTGCGGCCACGTCGTGTAGACGATGTAGACTGAAGCGCCGATCGTTACCGCAAAGGAGACGATAGCGAGGAGCCAGCGCTTGGAGCTCACCTAGAACTCGGTGCTCCGTGATCGGTGCGGCGCGTTACCGTGTCCATGGAATCGACCACGAGGCAGGTCCTGGAAGCTGGTTACGGAGTGCGGGCTGTAAGTGTTAACAACACCTACGGTAGTACGCCCAAAAGGGATTCGGCAGGAATGGAACAGTTGAAGTTTGAAGCAGCAAGGCAAGCTAGTTCTGCACGGGGACATTCCGGAAGGGAGTGTGCAGACCTGCTTGCTGGGTTTCCCTTAACGTGTACCTTCTCGAATCCGATAACTTGACCTCCATGACCACTGCATACGTTGGATTACTCCGCCCGGTTCTCGTGCTGGCCGTCGGAGCGGTTTTCGCGCAACAAACCTCCGCTGGTCAGGCGCCGACAAAGGAGCCCGCTGGCCAAGCTACCCGCTCGCAGCAACCAGGGCGCCGACCCACGGAGATTCTCTGGGATCGATGGGGAATCCCTCACATTTACGCCCCGACCGCCGAGGGCGCATTCCGGGCTTTCGGCTGGGCGCAGGCGCATAGTCACGCCGATCTCGTGCTGCGTTTGTATGGCGAAGCGCGAGGGCGGTCGGCCGAATACTGGGGCGAGGGCAAGCAGGGTGGGGATGAGCCATCGAATCTCGAAACGGACCGCTTTGTACGGCTGATGGGCATACCGGCTCGCGGACGCGAATGGCACCGGAAGCAGTCGCCGGCCTTCCAACGCTACGTAGAAGCCTTCGCCGCCGGCTTCAACGCGTACGCTCGCGCGCACCCCGATGAGATTGGCGATAGCGTCAAAATTGTTCTGCCAGTGACCGCCGCGGATGTGATGGCCCACATCCAACGCGTCATCCACTTCGAGTTCATGCTCAGGCCGGACGCAAACGAAGGCGTAGTCAACCGTTGGCGTTCCGCGGGTTCGAACGCATGGGCAATCGCTCCTTCCAGATCCGCGAGCGGAAACGCCATGCTGTTGGCTAATCCGCACCTCTTGTGGTCCGGATTTTATACGTTCTACGAGGCGCATGTATCGGCGCCCGGAATCGACGCGTACGGCGTCTCACTAATCGGCTTTCCAGCGGTTTCCATCGCATTCAATGACCGACTCGGCTGGACGCACACGGTTAACACCCACGACGGGCGAGATCTGTACGAGCTCACGCTCGCGGATAGTGGTTACAAGTGGGATGGTGGGGTGCGCGCCTTTAACGTTGTCTCGGACACGATCAAGGTGAAACAGCCGGATGGGACGATGCGGACAGAGCGAGTATCGTCGAAGCGGTCTTTGCACGGTCCCGTGATCTCGGAAAAGTCGGGGAAAGCGATCGCGGTCAGGGTTGCTGCTCTCGACCGCGCAAATGTACTGGAGCAGACCTGGGACATGATGCGCGCCAGAAATCTTGCGGAATACGAGCGGGCCCTGTCGCGCCTGCAGCTCCCGATGTTCAACGCGATCTACGCGGACCGCGACGGACACATTCTTTACGTCTTCAATGGCACTACACCAGTTCGGTCACGCGGCGATTGGCCTTTCTGGGCGGGCATCGTTCCAGGCGACACATCGTCGCTGCTGTGGACCCGGCAGCATTCGTACGCTTCTCTGCCGCGTGTGGTGGATCCCCCAAGCGGCTGGGTGCAGAATGCGAACGATCCTCCGTGGTACGCCACCTTTCCGTTGTCGCCGAAACTCGACGCGGACTCCTTTCCGGCTTACATGTCTCCCCGCGGCATGGCGCTTCGACCGCAGCGATCCGCCGAGATGCTGAGCGAGGCGACAGCGAAGCTCAGCTTTGACGATGTAGTGAGACTCAAACACGATACGCATGTGGAGATGGCGGACCGCGTGCTCGATGAGCTCGTCGCCATGGCGCGCGAGAGCGGCAGCGAGCGTGCGAAGCGGGCGGCGTCCACGCTTGCCGCCTGGGACAGGAAGACAGATGCTGCCAGTCGCGGCGCGCCGCTCTTTCTGGAGTGGGCTCGTGAGATGAATCGTGGGAGCGTTCGGATTTTCGCGACACCCTGGAATGCGGCTAATCCACTCACCACCCCGAAAGGTCTGGCGGACGCGACGCGCGCTGTAGTTGCGCTGGATTCGGCCGCGGCGAAGCTCGAGCGTGACTTCGCGTCCATGGATGTGCCGTTCGGGGATGTGTACAGGGTTAAGCGCGATGCCATCGATCTTCCGTCCAACGGATTCTCCGATCCATTTGGAGTATTTCGCGCGACGTTCTACGCGCCTGATGGCAAGGGCTTCCGCGCGGTGGGCGGCGATTCGTGGTACGCTGTAGTCGAATTCGGAACTCCGGTACGCGCGCGTGCGCTGCTCGGTTACGGCAACGCGTCGCAAAAAGGCTCACCGCATCGTACCGACCAGGTGGAGCTTTTCAGCAGGAAGGAGCTGCGTGAGGTCTGGCGCTCGCGGAAAGAAGTGGAGGGAAATCTGGAAAAGAGAGAAGTGATTCGAGACCGGTAGCCCGCAAGCTCAGGGTCAAGCCGTACAGTGTGATCTGCCATGTACGGTGCTGCTGACTGGTTCCCGCGCTCCGTTTGTTCAGGAACTAGCGGGACACAACCCTATCGAAGTTGAGCATCATGCGCTTCCACTCGATTAACACGACTCTGGCGTATGAATGCCTCCACCTTTTCCGCGTCCAACACTCCGTTGCTGCGAACGCCGCTGCACACATCGAGGCCGTAGGGACCAACCTCCTGGATCGCTTCGACGACGTTGTCAGGTCGAAGTCCTCCCGCGAGAAAGATGGGAACGTCTACCAGCTCGCGAATCTGGCGGCTAATCCGCCAGTCGTGGCGGCGGCCCGTGCCGCCAAGCTCCTTGATCGAAAGGGTGGGATTGCCGGAATCCAGCAGTATGGCATTCACATGTGGAGCGATAGAGACAGCCTCATCTATTGAACTCTCACCTGTCACATGAATGACCTGCACAATCCCTATTCCGGGGAGTGAGCGCCGAAGGTTATCATGGCTGCCGACCGGTAGCTGATCACACAGCTGCAGAGTGTTTACGCCCGCGGCTCTCTGCTGCGCCACGATCTGTTCGACGATTTCGCGACAGGTGAGCAGAAAGGACGCTATCCCGGGCGGAATGGTCCGGGCGATGTCCGCGATCAGTTCATCGGAAATAACGCCTGGCCCGCTAGGCATGCTGGAAACCAGT
Organism: Gemmatimonadaceae bacterium; assembly: GCA_014379205.1. Classification (GTDB taxonomy): domain Bacteria; phylum Gemmatimonadota; class Gemmatimonadetes; order Gemmatimonadales; family Gemmatimonadaceae; genus JACMME01. The sequence goes on along the minus strand of JACMME010000130.1, from coordinate 8,527 downwards.
CCGACAGCCGAAGCGCCAGCCCGAATGGCGATGTTGGCTTCTTCGGGACTCGATATGCAGCAAATCTTTATTCTTGGGACGCGCGTGGGAAGCATGGCGGTTCAGGGTCGGGAAAAGCAGCAGGAGTGGGAACACGAGGTGCCGGCCTTGAATTAGGTAACGGCCGGAGATTGAGGTAAGCCCAGAGGTAGTGTTGCCAGCTCGCCACCCCCCCGCTATCAAATGTGACGCTGAAGAATAGCTTCTCAGCATCGAAACCACACACACCTCGTCAATAGTGCGTCGTGAGGTCCTCAGGGGTGCGCAGAAATATTCCTGACGCACATACCTATAAAGTTCGCAGTTCGCAGTTCGCAGTTTGCAGTTCGTATTTCGCAGTTCCCAAGTCGGCCTTCAAATCCGTTCCCCTAATTCCATGAAGCTCCTTCTTCTCTCGTTCGCCATGGTGTCCATCGCACAGGCGCAGACTCGCGCGCGTGAGCTTGGCATACCGCTGGATGGCACCTCAGGCCGTCTCAATGCGATTACGGATGTCGCCGGTGTCGAAGTCGGTCACACCACGCTCATTTCAGGCTCCGGCCGCCTGGTCGAAGGGAGGGGCCCTGTCCGCACGGGTGTCACTGCAATTCTTCCGCGCGGTCGTGCAGGCTCGGATACGGTGTTCGCTGCCTGGTTCACGCTGAACGGTAACGGCGAGATGACCGGTACCACCTGGATGGAAGAATCCGGAATGCTCGAAGGACCAGTCCTGATCACCAATACGCACAGCGTCGGCGTAGTCCGCGATGCGGTCATCGACTGGATGGTCAAGACCGGACGTTCTCGTCTGTTTGCGCTGCCTGTTGTGGCTGAGACGTTCGATGGCGCTCTCAACGATGACAAGGGATTTCACGTCAAATCCGAACACGTATTCTCAGCCTTGAATGCAGCTAGCGCGGGCGCTGTCCAGGAGGGAGCGGTAGGGGGCGGAACCGGAATGATCTGCCACGGCTTCAAGGGCGGGATCGGGACGGCGTCGCGGAAGTTGAGCGACGCTGCCGGTGGTTTCACGGTGGGTGTACTGGTGCAATGCAACTACGGCGCTCGAAGACTCCTTCGCGTTGCGGGTGCACCGGTGGGTACCGAGATCTCCGACTTGCGTCCGTGCTACGAAACCAATGAGCCGCCTACGCGCGAGTGGTTACGTGGCGTACCCCACTGCGGGGCCGCGCCACCGGCTGGCACACCGCGCGACGAGAATCTTGAAGGGCTGGGTTCGATAATAATCGTGGTCGCCACGGACGCCCCACTTCTGCCGCACCAGCTAAAGCGAGTCGCAACCCGCGCATCGCTGGGGGTAGGGCGAATGGGAGGCCTTGGTGAGAACTCTTCCGGCGACATATTCCTCGCATTTTCCACCGCAAATCCGGCGGCTGCCGCTGACACTGGAATCGCGGCGCTCCGCATGCTTCCAAATGACCGCATCAATCCCATTTTCGAGGCGACGGTACAGGCTACCGAGGAGGCGATACTCAACGCGATGCTTGCGGCACGCACCATGGTGGGCGTCGACGGCCTGCGGGTCTCGGCGATTCCGCACGACCGGCTGCTCGCTGCCCTGCGCAAGCATAATCGAATGGGCGAGGGGGCGAAGAGGTGAGGGTGACAGCGCAGGATCCGCACCTGCGTTCACTCCTGGAGGCGTCCGTAAGGATTGTCGCCGAAACCGAGCAGCTTGTCTCCCCACTGATAGACGAGCAACTGCTCCAACCTCCCGCTGACGGCGGCTGGAGCATAGCCCAGTGCTTCCACCACCTGATCGTTTCCAACGGCGAGTATTTGCCGCGGATCCAGGTGGCAATTTCCGAAGGTCGCGCGCGCAAGCGTGTGGCGACCCTTCCATATCAGCCGAGTTGGGTCGGAAGGTGGTTCATCAAGGCGGTGAGTCCAGCCACAACATCCAGGATGAAAGCGCCAGCGGTGTTTCGTCCGTCCGATCAGCCTTCACCATCCGCGCCACGCGATTTCCTTGCGCAGCAACGGACACTGGACGAACTGATGCTGCAATCGGACGGACTGGATCTCATAGGCCTCAAGATCACATCGCCGGTGACTCGACTGCTTCGGTTCAGACTCGGCGAAGCGTTCGAAGTGATAATCAGGCACGAAGAACGTCACTTGGAACAGGCCAAACGCGTGGCGACATCGCTGTCCGGGAATGACAGGGTGGGTGCGGCGGGGTAGGTGAGTGATACTGCGTACTGCGTAAACTGCGAACTGCGAACTGCGAAGGACATCATTTCGGTGAGAGTGCGACGTGCGCACTTCGTAGTTCGCAGTTCGTAGTTCGCACTTCGCACTTCGCAGTTCGCAGTTCGCAGTTCGCAGTTTACGCAGTACACGTAGCAGTCAGTCCCATGCACGCAGCCCCTCTACTTCCAGGCGGCTTCCTCAGGCGCATCCGTGCGAGTGACTCTCAGGTCCCACGCCTGCATCATTGCGATGAACCCGCGCACAATGCTGGCGTCGAATTCCGTACCGGCCCGCTCCTCGAGATAGCTCAGCACCTTGGGTGACTCCCATGCTCCACGATAAGGGCGCTTCGTGCGAAGCGCGTCATAGACGTCGCAGACGTGAACGAGCTTGCTCGCCGCGTGGCAGTCCCTTCGAAAATGCATATTGGGGTAACCCCCTCCGTCGATCATGATGTGGTGCTCGTAAGCTACCGTCGCAGCCAGGTCGAGCTGGCGATCGCTGTCGATGAGCACGCGAGCTCCGTCAGAAGGATGGCGCTGCATTATCTGGCGCTCCTCGTCTGTCAGCTTGCCGGGCTTGTTCAGAATCTCCTTGGGTATGCGCACCTTGCCCAGATCGTGCAGTAGTCCGGCAACCCCAAAGGTCCGCACATCGCGCGCGTCGAGTCCCAAATACTCGGCGAGCGCCATCGCGAGCACGGCCACGTTCATCGAATGCGTAGTGGTGTACTGATCGAATTCCTTGAGCTCGAGCAACGGGATCACGATGCGGCTTTCACCATGCATCGCTACTGAAAGCGACCGGACCGTCGCTTCAGCCTCGAGAAGATGCAGGTTGCCACGCGACGCGACCTCCTGATGGATCCACTTTATCGCGCTGACCTCCTCACCCATGGTGTAATTTATTCCAGCTACCTGTAGTGGCTCGTTCTCCTCTTGCTGCGTTTCGCCACGTAGTCCAACCGCGCCAAACCGAATGGCTGTGGGGCGCTCGGGTCGCGCTTCGGCCGACGACGCAGTAAGGGCGAGCCGTTGCATGACATCTTCAACAAACAGCTCGAAATCTTCCCGCGAAACGAACCCGGTGAACTCCAGCCGCTGTACGCCGATGCCCGACAGCCGCGTTCCGGGCGCCCAATCACGCATGTCCTGCAGAGTGGTGCGGCCGTATACAACTTCGTGCTCGAGGAAGCTGAACTGGGGCTGCGGATCAGTGCTCTGTAAGAGAAGCAGCTGCTCGTACGCGGCATCGAGTGTCCGCGCTCGAGATGGATGGGTGTTCGGGTAAAGTCCCATAGTCGCGAAAGCCTGGGCGAGCGAAGTCAGGAATCGCGATGGGTCGCTCATGCCTCGGCACTGTCCACCGCTGTGCGTACCTCCCGGTCCGAGCTGCGGCGCGCGAGCGACAGCGCCCGTGTGGCCCTTGGATCAGCCCGCCAGTGGGTCGCAAGTCCATTCAGTGCGGCAAGCACTTCCACAGATCGCTCGTTGAGTCGTTCTCTTCCGAAAAGCTTTCGTTTTGCCATCACGATGCGTAACAGCATGTCCAACGTTGCGGGAGAGGGAATAGTCGCCAGAACCCGGATCGCCATGGCACGGATTCTCGGCTCCCATGCCGGTTCGGTGGCATGCCGTGCGATCAATGGTGCCGCGAGTGGCGGCAAGCTTTCGGCCGCCGCCCCGAGGGCCATCTGTACTACCTGTTGGTCGGTGTCCATCAGTGCCGAACGGAGAGCTGATTCCCGTGCGTCCGGAAGAGCGAGCATCATGCGAATGGCCTCGCGGCGCACGCGCGCATCCGTATGCCGCGCGTACGGACCCAGAGAAAAGTCAGCTGGCCACTTCCCGATCTTGTCGAGGATCAACAACAGATTGCGCTGCATGAACCATGGCTGATTCGCCATCCTCGCTATCACGAGCGGTACAGCCGCCTCACCGATATTTCCCATGAGGGTAATCAGCTTCCATCGCGTAGCACGCTTCTCCGCCGTAGCCAGGGCGTCGAGCATCGGAATTGCCGCGGCTATTCCCAAGCGCGCGACCATCCGTTCAAGCAACTGCACGTCCACCGGCTCGAAGGCGAGTGCCTCGCGTATACGATCCGTTGTGGCGATTCGCTTCCAGATTTCCGCGGCCGCCGTATTGTCTGGTGCTGCGTCACTCAGAAAATCGAACAGTCCCGATGCCTGACCGTTGGATAGCATGTCTTCGACTGCGAGCCAGGTTGGCGGTCCTACAACGGAAAGCTCGAGGCTCATTGCGAGAATGCGGGGGGAGTCTGCAACGCTTGCGGATTCCGTACCGCCTACCGCTGGCGCAGCTCGGGACATGCCCTCCAGTACGGCGCGGTATGCATCGGGGTTGGGATCCTCGAGCTCCCAGTCGGCCACCAGACGGGTGACTTGTTCGCGAAGAGCGGTATCAGCGCGCCCGCGCGAGCCGTCATTTCCGTCCTGTGCGTGCGCGGCCAGTTTCGAAAGCAGACGCAGCAGAGAGTGGGATATGGTTTCACCGGAAGCGTCAGCTGCGGCCTGAACTACCTGCACTACGACATCTGCTGCCATACCCTGCGCTGCGTCGAGGACGAACTGCCGGCGCTGCGCGATATTGCCACCCATGCCGAGAAGACGGCTGACGGTTTCCGGCCTGAGCGCGCCAACCATCTGCGTAACGCGTCGTTTCAACGCTTCAGCTTCGCCCTGCCCAGCCGTCTTGAGCTCGTTCGCGATCTGCAGCAGATAACCGACTATGACCTGGTCGTATGCCACTTCGCGGGAACCCGCGTCGATAGCCTTGGCCACTGCCTCGGGGTCGGTGGACAGCGATACATCCGAGTCCTCCTCGGCGGCTAGCGCGGCGCGGGCAAGACCAATCCACAGGGTCGCGCCGCGTGCACCTCCTGCGGCATCAGCCCCATCCTCTCCCTCCTTCTTTTCCACCAGCTCGAGCTGTCCGTAGGAAAGAGGGTACAAGCGCACATGTGGCCACTTTTCCATCCGGTCCTTGCGGTCGCCGAGCGGATCCCCGGTGCGGTCCGCATCAACGGCTACAGTGGTGAGAAAATCGGCGATCTGATCGCTCGTGACACCAAGACTGAACCTCACCGCGCCCAGATGATGCCGATGAAGCCGTTGCGCCAGCTCACGCAACAGGGGATTATCGGGGTCGGTCGCTATCCCCTCGATCACGAGCTGATTGCGTGCGACGCCGAGTGACAGTGTAGCACGCGTACCCAGCATCTCGCCAAGCCTTGCTATGACGCCGTCGACCGCACCGGAAAGCATTGGGTGCGTCGGCGGATAGATCGCGTGTTTGTGCAACGCTATCGAGAGTTGGACGAGAAAGTCGGCCAGCTCGCGTGAGAGCGATGCGCTGTCGCCAGTGGTTGTGGCGCGCGTCAAGTTCGAATACAGCGACGGGGAACCGCGAATGCCTCCTCGCGATGAATATCTGAAACCGGCAAGATGGCCGGAATTTCTGCTCGCGTCTGGTGCATTCGACCCGTGATGTTTCTCCCTGGTTATTCAGGACGGTTCCCGCAGCAACGTATCATCTTACGGCACCACCGAAAAGGTTGCGAGCAACGAGGCCTCGCATTATCGACGCAAGCATCTTCGCTTCGGAAAGAACAACTCCAGATGAAGTCAAAGCGGCGTACTCGCGAGATCTTCGCTGTGGAGAACCCTTGCTGGATTGAGCCGACAAAGAATCATAAAGGAGCAATTCGCGGGCGCGTGCTTACTGCAAGCGTCGGTTGGGCTATGTTAGCTATTCATGGAAGCCTGGCTGAGCGGTCCTCTGGATGGCGTCAACCCCGTGCTTATGCCCGCCGCGCACGCGCTGGTGCAGGCGCGCAGGGACATCGCCTCAGGCGTGGCCGGTCTTGCAAGCCGCGAGCTCGCTCTTCGGCCTGGAGGCGTTGCGTCGCTTGGTTTTCATTTGCGGCATGTTGCCGGAAGCATCGACAGGCTACTCACCTACGCGCGTGGCGAGATGCTCGACGAACGGCAATGGAAGGTTCTCGCACTGGAGGAGTCGGGAGAGGGTATGTCGATCGAGGCCGGCGAGCTGACAAATGCCGTACACTCCGCGATTGACGAGGCGCTGCGCGTAATGCGCGAGACTGATGTAACAGCGCTTCAGGACCCACGAAGCGTCGGCCGCGCGGCGCTGCCAACCACCGTATTCGGCTTGCTTTTCCATATCGCCGAACACACCCAGCGCCACACCGGTCAGATCATCGCAACCGCGAAGATCGTGAGAGCGGGAGTGCCTGCCGATGTGATGATTCCCGCAACGCAGACATTTTCTGCATCTGCTGAAGAGAAGCTCAGCGGGAAGGTACAGCAATGATTCCTTCTTCTCCCGATCCGCGCTTGCAGGCTCTCGCGGCCCGCCGTTGGAAAGTCGCCATCGGTCTCACCGCGGCAATGATCGCGATCTACTTCGGTTTCATAGCTCTTATTGCCTTTCAGAAGCAGCTGATGGGCCGACTCCTGGTTCGCGGCTTGAGCGTCGGCATTCTCCTCGGAGCTTTGGTGATTATCTCGGCCTGGCTGTTGACCTGGGTTTATGTGCGTTGGGCGAACACTCAGTATGACGAAGAGCTCAGTCGGATCATTTCGAAGCAAACAGATGTGATACGGTAGTGGTGAGCAGTTAGCAGTTCGCAGTTTGCCGTTCGCAGTTAGCAGTTCGCAGTTAGCAGTTAGCAGTTCGCAGTTCAGTCCGCACTTCGCAATCCGCAATCCTCCGATCATGCCGACACTTGGATCTCCCAACGTAATCTCGATCGTCTTCTTTTTCGTCTTCATCGCGATCACGATGGGGATCACCTATTGGGCCGCTCTCCGCACAAAGACCACGGAACACTTCTATGCCGCGGGGCGCAGCATCAGCGCGGGTCAGAATGGTTTTGCCCTGGCCGGGGACTACATGAGTGCCGCCTCCTTTCTCGGCATTGCGGGGCTTGTGTCCACCACCGGATTCGATGGCCTCATATACTCGACCGGATGGCTGGTAGGCTGGCCTATAGTGCTGTTTCTGATTGCGGAGCCGCTGAGGAATCTGGGCAAGTACACCTTTGCGGACGTCGTCGCACTCCGCATGCGAGAGACGCCCGTTCGCATTGCGGCCGCAATCGGTACGCTGGTGACAGTTCTCTTCTACCTCATCGCTCAGATGGTTGGAGCGGGTGGTCTCATCAAGCTCATGTTTGGAATTCCGTACGAGCTTGCGCTTACTATCGTGGGGGTGGTGATGATCGGCTATGTCCTTTTCGGAGGCATGCTGGCCACGACGTGGGTTCAAATAGTCAAGGCTGTACTCCTGCTTAGCGGCGCTTTCATTTTGGCGGTGCTCGTCCTGCTGAAGTTCGGTGGCAGCCCGCTCGCTCTATTCGCGGCCGCCGCGGACAAGTATGGTGCCGGAGTTCTCGCCCCAGGCAAGCTGGTTTCCAATCCGCTCGACACGATCTCACTTGGTTTGGCGCTCATGTTCGGCACCGCGGGTTTACCGCACATTCTCATGCGCTTCTACACTGTGCCCGACGCACGCGCGGCCCGCACCTCGGTGTTCTACGCCACAGGACTGATCGGCTTCTTCTACCTTCTGACATTCATTCTCGGATTCGGGGCGATGGTGCTGGTGGGCCCGGAGACGATCACCGGCGTGGACAAGGGTGGCAACATGGCTGCGCCACTGCTCGCGGCTTACCTGGGCGGAACGCCATTCCTCGGCTTCATTGCAGCGGTTGCCTTCGCGACGATATTGGCGGTGGTCGCCGGACTGACGCTGTCGGGGGCGGCCGCCCTCTCGCACGACCTGTGGGCCAGTGTAGTCCGAAAGGGCGAACCAGCTCCGGGCGAAGAGCTGCGTGTCGCCAAGGTTGCGACCCTCGGTCTTGGAATTTTCGCTGTGATTTTAGGCATAACGTTCAAGGGCCAGAACGTCGCGTTCATGGTGTCGCTCGCCTTCGCGATCGCTGCAAGCGCAAACTTTCCCGCGCTCGTTCTCTCGATTTTCTGGGGCCGGTGCACGACCGCTGGCGCTGTCGCCAGCATGCTTATCGGGACTGTGTCAGCGCTTGCCCTAATCTATCTGTCGCCCACCATTCAGGTCGACATTCTGCGCCATGAGGGCGCTTTCTTCCCGCTGAAAAATCCCGCTCTCGTCACGATCCCGCTGTCGTTCGCCAGCGGGATAATTGTCTCACTAATGACGCGAGAAAAGGGATCCGCTGACCGATTCGCGAGTGCGGAGCGAAGGATGATGCTGGGGGTGGAGTGAGGATT
>JACMME010000129.1 GCA_014379205.1 Gemmatimonadaceae bacterium | reverse complement strand
TCGTCGGCGATGACACCGACGGACCAGTTTCCCTTTCCCATCGCTTCTGGTGTGAGTCCGAGCACGATGAAGCCGAGACCGTCGAGCGACACCGAGTCGAAAGCTCCACGCTCGATCTGAAAAGCCATCGCGAAGGTGCACGTGCCCTTCGTCGGCATCACTGACATCTGTTGGAGAATGCAAGGACACACGAAATCGCAGCTACAGGTCTCGTAGTACTGCCCGCTGGCATTCCAGGTTGCTGCTTCCATTCAAACCTCCTCAACGAGTCAAATACAATCGACCCGGGCTCACCCGGGCCCGTGGATTTTACATGTCGTCTCAGCCTTGGGCTACTTCGGCCCATCGGGAGGGACGTGGTGAAATTAGCTTGACTGGCTATTTGAATCTGGCTATTCTAGCTAGATGAAATCAGTCTCCGTATCTGTTGCAAAAAACACGTTGAGTGCGCTACTCAGGAAAGTCAGCGCTGGTACGTCCATCACTATCACTGATCGCGGGACGCCGGTTGCCCAGCTGCTGCCTCCTTCTGCCCAGGTTCGGGGAATCCCCGCGCGGTTTCTGGAACTCGCGCAACGGGGCGTAGTGAAGCTGCCAGTGCGCGAGCCAAAGGCGAACTGGGACGACGACGACGGCGTCCCGGGCCCGCCTCGTCTGGCAAAAAAGATGTCCGCTGTCGAAGCACTCCTCGAGGAGCGCCGGACCGGCCGGTGAGGTACTGGGACTCGTCGGCGATTATCCCGTTGCTGGTCGTTGAGACCACGTCTGCCCGAATGCGTGAGATCCTCAGTGCCGATCCGGCGATTGCAACGTGGTGGGGGACGCCCATCGAGTGCGTGTCAGCGCTGACGCGGCTCGAGCGCGAGGGCTCGCTGACGTCGGCCGGACTCGGTCGCGGGATCGCGCGCGTCCGCCATGCCGTCGGATCGTGGACGGAGGTCGGACCGTCGGACGACGTGCGCGAGCAGGCGATCCGACTGCTCCGAGTTCATCAGCTTCGTGCCGCTGATGCTGTCCAGCTCGCCGCGGCGATTGTCGCGGCGGAATTTCAGCCGAGCGGGCTGGAATTTGTTACGCTGGACAGGGTGCAGGGGGCGGCCGCGGACAAGGAAGGATTTCGCGTGATCGGCTAGCCGGTACGCCATTCCTGCATCTCTGTAAGTTATTTATTTTCAATGACTTACAAAGTGGATGCTGCATTGACAGCCATTCAATTTTGGGCTCGAACTAAATAAATTTAGGGTTAGTAGACATACGTCGGTCCAAGCCGCTGGCATGCGTCAAAAAATCCTTCGTTTTCGAGGATTTCCTACGCATTCCGCCCAAGCGCCGATTCCAGCAGCAGGAGGATTTGTGAACCGGATCAAAAGGATTCTCGAGTCGAACCTCAAACGGAATCTCGGTGTGGCGAGTATGACCCTTCTCGCCGCCGCTTACACGATTCCGCGCGTGGGCTCGAACACGCAATCGATTCAGGCGATGCTTCTGCCGGCTGTTGTCTCGGCAGACAACTCGTCCGCCGGATGGGATCTGTCGAACATCGACAACGCCCGAGTCGATTCGTGGGTGAGGATCTTCAGCACAAATCCAAAGGTGAAATCGCGCTTCTCCGTGTGGCTCGATCGAAAGCCCACGTACGAGCCCATGATCTCGGCCAAGCTCGAAGAGCGGGACATGCCGCAGGATCTGATCTATCTCGCGATGATCGAGTCAGGTTTCAATCCGAAGGCAAAGTCTCCGAAGAAAGCCGGCGGGTTGTGGCAGTTCATCAGTGAGACTGGTCAGCGTTACGGCCTGACGGTCAACAAGAAGGTCGACGAGCGGAACCACCCGGACAAGGCGACTGATGCGGCGTTGTCGTATCTGACTGACCTGCACGAGCGTTTCGGATCGTGGTATCTCGCGGCTGCTGCGTACAACACTGGTGAGAACCGCGTTGGGCGGATCATGCGTGAAGTGACGGGAAGCGAGAAGGGAACGGATCACGATTACTATCGCATCTCGAGCCGTCTGCCGAGAGAGACGCAGGACTACGTGCCGATGATGATTGCGGCAGGACGCATCTCGAAGAATCCTGCGAAGTACGGCTTCGCCGGTGCCGATATCCCGGCGAGCGAGTAATTCCTGCCGCTTCAATGAAAAAAGGACGCCGGTTCAGGCGTCCTTTTTTCATTCAATCCACTTTGGCTACTTCTTCGGATCTTCGCCGCCGGCCCAGGCTATGAACATCCAGCGGCCTCCATCCTTCACGAAGACGTCCGTATAGCGACCGGAGATTGTCTCCCGTTCCTTCTTGGTGTTCTCTCGAGCTGTAGTGTATCTGTACTGGGCGACCGCAACGTTTCCGGTGATCGTTACAGAAATAGGAAAGATTTCCTGCTCCAGTGTCGTCGTGTTGCCGCTGTTGTACCGATTCCAGCGTGTGAGCGACGCCTTGTTCTGCGGCGCGACCTGATCATTGTCCCAGTAGCTCAGGTTGTTGTGCACCATCTTGTCTATCCAGCTGGCGTCCTTTGCCGCGGCCATTTTCCACTGCTGCTCCTCGAGCTTCCATACCTCCTGCTGCTCCGTGCTCCACGTCTGCGCAGCTGCGGAGTTCGCTAATGCGGCGAGAGCAAACGGAACCAACAGGTACAAGCGTCGAATCGACATGTGCCCTCCAATGTCTCCAGCGGAGACCGTGACAGAATTACTTCAGTACATCTTCAGAAATTGCAGGCCCAAGTATGCCCGGCTTTGTCGGGCCGCGCCATCGCGTGTTAGCCGACTCGGCCGCTGATGAACTGCAGTTCCCTGCTTTTCCCCGCCGTGGGTCGATGCACGGCCGTATCTCATTATCTGAAGCTTCGCGCCGTATGCTCCAGCGGCCGCACATTCAGCTCCTTGAACTTCTCCCCGATCACATTCAACACGTTTCCGTCTTTCTCAAACCTTCCCTTCACCACGACGAACGTCGCGAACTTCACCACTTCGCTGTTCTTCTCCACGAGGAAGCTCGGCACCACGATGTTGATGAATCCCCATTCATCCTCGAGCAACAGGAAGATCGTACCGTT
>JACMME010000128.1 GCA_014379205.1 Gemmatimonadaceae bacterium | reverse complement strand
TCCGAGTAGGCACAACCAAATCACGGCGTTGGCTGATCCGGGTTCGAAGCCAGGCCGCAGTTCGTAGACGCCCTTCGCTACGACGAGGGCCGTTGCACAGACAGCGAGCACATACCAATGAATACGTTTCATGCAGATAGAAAAAACCCCCGTGCTCGGTCACCACCAGGATTGTGTTTCGGCCGAAAAAACGTGCATAATCAGCGCAACGAGTCTTTGCATTTTGCGTCACCTCCCTTATTCAAGTCATATCCGACTCAGTCGAATATGCTCTCCTTGGTTGGCTCCGCTCATACTGCTTTACTCAAAGCTCGCTCAGCTTCGCTCGATTGACCGATACACGGGGGATTTAGTCGTATTTAGCGCGTATTAAGGAAATAATTCTCGTCCACGGCTCAGGAACTTGTCTTTTGCACACTCACTCCCCTCACCGCATCCGCCCAATCCATCTGTTAGTCGCGTCCAGAACTGCCAACACGCTTGCTGTTTCCGTGCTCTCTCGCACCTCACAGCTACCCGTAAGCATTACGTTTTCGCGACCCAGATGACCTGTAACTCCGACGAAAACAAACTCTCGCTCAAATGCGTCGACGAGTTTGGCACCATCCAGCGACAGCGCGTACTCCTCTGCCTGGGCAATTGCCATCAGAGTCGCGCGCGCGGCTAACTCCACACGCGAACGATCCGTCTCGGGTCCTTCCGACTCTCCAATGAAAGTGTCCTCTTCCTTTCTCAGAGTAACTCGGCAAGTAACACCCTTGGTTCGCGACCGGCGCACTTCGACATCCTCGAAGTAGATCCGCCTGCGGTCCCAATCAGGCCCGCGCTCTGCCACTCCCACGCTCCCCGCAATACTTCCAGCTAGAATCGTGCTCGATATCTTTTTATGGTCGATTGTTGTTGCCACGGAGATCTTCCGATGATCGACCTTCATCCCCAGTTGGGCGATGAGAGCACTTTCTACGTTGCGCACGGTTTGCTTGGGGGCTACATCCATGGTGGTCAGCAAGTGTACCTCGCTCACCACTCCAGCGTCCGTAGCGATGACCCGGGCCGCTATGACCCCTGGAAGCGTCATTAACAGCTCTTCGGCGCGCTGCGACGGCAGCGCTCCACCGCTAGTGGCTGACAAAAACCGGTCCTCGCGTGCGAGTACAGGCACGCGCTCTCGGGTAGCGCGTATCGATGTGTCGATGGCCGACTCTTTTGTGGAAAGAGGTGCTGCAGGAAGGAAGGTGCTGCGGATTGAATGTCATCGTGGATGACAACTCCAAATGTAGTCTAGCGTGGACCCGTATTCAAGGGGAAATCACTGGAAGCTGATACTCGTTGAGCTTCCTGTATAGTGTACGCTCTCCAATAGCCAGCATTTCGGCGGCCCGGCGCCGGTTTCCCCGCGTTTCCTTGAGTGTGGCTTCGATTACCGCGCGCTCGATCTCGGACATGGTCATTCCCGGTGTTACGGTGATGACATTGTCGCGACCGGTGCCAGCTTCCGCCGGCGCCAACGCTCCGATAGGAAGCGCTGCCTGCACCTCCTCACCCAACTCCCCGAAGGATGACCTGGAATCGCCGATGCGCCGCCGGAGCTCCTCAACCTGCAGCTTGAGCTCCACGAGGCTTCGAACGATGAACTCCATCTCGCGGCCGCCACTCCCCTCAGCAGCTCGCAGGATCGGACCGATGTGCACCGGAAGCAGGCGCGAAGCCGCACCGTCCCGAAACTGCACGGGAATGTCCGCGGCCTGAATCTCCCTCCCTGGTGAAAGGACGACCATGCTCTCCAAGAGGTTACGAAGCTCGCGGACGTTTCCGGGCCACGCATACTCCGTCAGCAGTCGCACCGCCTCGGAAGATATTCCATGAAACGATCGTTCGTGCAGGGCGGCAAGCTCCTGCACGAACCGCCGCACGAGCAGCGCGACGTCCGTTCGCCGCTCCCGAAGTGGCGGCAGGTAAATACCAAGTACATTCAGCCGGTAATACAGATCCGCTCTGAACTCCCCTTCTTCAACCTGACCGCGAAGTGGCCGGTTGGTAGCCGCGACAACGCGAACGTCGGCCCTGATCGGCTGCGTTCCACCCACGCGCATCAGTTCCTTCTGCTCCAGAAAGCGCAGGAGCTTGACCTGGGTGGACAGCGGAGCTTCGCCAATCTCATCGAGGAAAAGAGTTCCCGTGTGGGCCAGCTCGAAACGACCTATACGGCGCTCGGCGGCCCCCGTAAAAGCCCCCTTTTCGTGACCGAAGAGCTCACTCTCGAGCAAGGTCTCCGGCAGAGCGCCGATATTTACGGCGATGAATGGCTTGTTGCGCCGGGGGCTGAGCTGGTGAATCGCGCGCGCCACCAGCTCCTTTCCGGTACCGCTTTCCCCCTCGATCAGAACGGTACTGGAGACCGGCGCTATCTGCTCAATCTTAACGAGGACCTCGCGGATACCCTCGCTTTCGCCGTAAAGCCCGGTGAGTTGCGTAAGACGTCTTCGGTCGAGCACCCTGAGAATTCCCGCGAACACTTCCTCGACGTCGACGGGCTTCGCATACACCTCGCTGTAGCCGGTAGCTCGGAGTCGGTCGTGCATCTGTGGATCGGTCACATCGGCGAGGCCGACTACCGATACACCCGCCCACTGCTGTTCTCCGATAACGTCCAGGTGCGAAGATTCCAGGAGGCGCGCCGTGATGATGATAACGTCGGGATGAGCACGCGCGACCGCCGACTTGAGGTCATCGAGGGGCGAGACCATCGCCGTCTGCAAGCCGGACCGTTCCAGCATCGCATTCAGGCGAACGGCCATCTCGACGTCATCCAGCGTGATGAGAGCTTTCACGGCGTGCGCGAGACCGCCCCGTGAGAATGATCGGTTGCGTCGCCTCGAAGAATCGCTACTGCATGATCGATGATCGGGTCGAGAGCGGCCAGCGCATCTCTCACGCCACTGGCGGAACCGGGAAGATTCACGATTAGAGTGCGATTGCGTGCACCGGCGATCCCCCTTGAAAGTGCGGCGCGAGGAAAGGAATCGATGCAAGTTATGCGAATCCGCTCGGCAATTCCCGGTGCCTCGCGCTCTATTACGGCCAGTGTGGCCTCGGGGGTGATGTCACGAGAACTGAGACCCGTCCCGCCTGTGGTCAGCACCAGATCCGCAGCGTCGGCGTCGCACCACTGCACCAGCTGACTTACAATGGGGACCGTGTCGTCCGATACGATCTCGCGAGCCGTAAGCGAGTAGTTGCGGGATTCACCCCAGGCAACGACCGTGTCACCGGAAGTGTCTTTGCGTTCGCCGCGCGCGCCGGCATCGGAGATCGTGAGGAGGGCAAGACGCATCTAGGTGCGGCCGGAATCAGGAACCAGGAACCCGGAACCAGGAAGGTGCTGTCCGGTGCCAAATGCAGCAGGGACCAGGGACCGGGAACCAGGAACCATAGAAGTGCCGTTTGGTTCCTGGTTCCTGGTTCCTGGTTCCTGCTTTACGTGACCCATCACAAGTGCGATCCGCCCTTGTAAAACGGCAGCTTCACCACGCGCGCAGAAACGCGCTTCCCACGAATATCAAGCTCGATCCCCTCCCCCTCCCTCGCGATCTCGATTGGTAGATAACACGTTCCAATGGGAATTCCGAGTGTTGGGCTGACAGTGCCGCTGCGCACGAGGCCGTGTTGCTGTCCATCCCTGTAGACTCCATAGCCAGGGCGAGGAAATGTGCGTTCTTCCGACGTGAATCCAGACAGTTTCCTTTTTACCCCTTCCACTTTTTGACGCGCGAGAGCGTCCCCGCCAACGAAATCACCTTTCTTGAGCTTTACAAGCCAGCCGAGGTTTGCTTCCAGCGGCGTGACAGTATCGTCAATATCGTTGCCATAGAGCGCCATCCCCATCTCCAGGCGGAGAGTGTCGCGGGCGCCCAGACCAGCGGGGGTTACTTCGCCCTTTGAAACAAGGGCTTCCCACATGGCCGTCGCGTACCGCGGATCGAAATACAGCTCGAATCCGTCTTCGCCCGTATAGCCAGTGCGCGAGATAACGGATGGCATGCCTGCGACCTTACCTTCGACGAAGTGGTAATATCCAATGGCGCCCAGGTCCGCAGTCGTGAATGTCTGTAGAATTGCAGCTGCGCGAGGACCTTGCAGCGCAAGGAGCGCTATGTCATCGCTGATGTCCTCGATCGTGCAATCGAATCGATCCTTGTTCCGCATGATGTGCTCGAAATCCTTGATGCGGTTGGACGCGTTCACCACCATCATGATGCGATCCGGCAATTTATAGACGAGGCAGTCGTCCTCGATCGTGCCGCGCTCGTTCAGTATTGTAGAGTAATGGACTTGCCCGTCCGCGAGGGCTTTCACGTCATTGGACGTGACGTAGTTGACGAAATCAACAGCACCTT
>JACMME010000127.1 GCA_014379205.1 Gemmatimonadaceae bacterium | reverse complement strand
GAAGTGCACTTGGGCTCAGTCACCGGTCCGCTGGCCGGCGCGCCGGTGACGATCATTCCACCAGCCGCCAAGGCTGATCCCGTGGTGCTCGGTGACAATCTCGAGAAGCCGGTGACGGTAAGGCTGAACGTCCCGGGCGGCACGCACGATGTGTATTTCGTGTTCACGAATGCGGCGGCCAAGCCCGCTGAAGATCTGCTGCTGCTCACAGGTATTGAGTTCAAGCCAGGCGCGAGGGTCGCCGGCATTCCTGCTGGGTTCACGCGACTTTTCAATGGGCGCGACCTCACGGGTTGGCACGTCAGCCGCACGACGCATCAGGGGACGACTCCCGACGTGCGTGTCGAGGACAGCGCGATCGTGCTGCGGCAACGGCCGTACGGTCAGGGCGGACTGTTGATGACCGATAGGAAATTCAAGAACTTCGAGTTGGTTCTGGAGGCGAAGCCGGATTGGGGGACGAACGGCGGAATCTTCTTCCGGTCGTCGGAGGGAGGATCTGCCTACCAGATCGAAGTGGAAGGCGGAGGAACCGGCGGGACCGGGAGTCTCTTTGGTGAGATGTTGGCGGTAAAAACTCCGGTGCAGGCCAAGGGCGTCCAATCCGTCTGGCGGTCCGACGATTGGAACGCGTTCCGCATTCGTGTCGAGGGTGACGCTCCTCGCGTGACGCTCTGGATCAACGATGTCGAGATCTATAACGCGCAGCTCGGCCGCAACGATCTGATCGGCGGGCGCACCGATGGGATGATCGCGCTTCAGTCACACTGGTCGTCCACCTTCGAGCCGGTCGCGGGCTCATTCGACATGAGCAGCTCGTGGAAGCCGGGCGCGGCGCACCGCTATCGCAACGTTGCTATTCGGGAGCTTCCGCAGTGAGGTGGTCTCGAAGAGTTCTGCAACTGAACATGTGGTCGGCTTACAGAGGCACAGCTGATAGCTCAGAGCTTCACTACGTCGTGACAGTATCGGTTGCCCGAAGAGTGGCGGTGGTGATCCTGATTTGTGCGGCCGCACTTGGGTCTCCTGCACTCGCGGCCCAACAGGCGCGCGCGACCAACGCAATCGGCATGGAGTTCGTTTTGATTTCGCCGGGCACAATGCTCGTTGGCCGGTTTCAACCCGAATGTCCTCGGCCCCAACCTGCCGCTCGCAATGATCCCGCGACGGATCTCCGTACGCGCTGGAGTCCGGACGACTACAGACGCTGTGCGGAGCTGGTGAAGCGCGACGCGATGCCTGGCTTCACTGTGCGAATCCCCCGATCGTACTACATTGGCAAATACGAGGTGACGCAGGCGCAGTGGAAGCGCGTGATGGGCGGGAATCCTTCCGTCTTTCAGAAGGGGAAGGCGAACGGGAACACGGACCGTCATCCGGTGGAGAGTGTGACCTGGACCGACGCGCAGCGCTTCATCGCCAAGCTGAACGAGATGGACAGAAGCGCCCGCTATCGGCTGCCGACGGAGTTCGAGTGGGAATACGCAGCGCGCGCCGGTGCGAAGACGGAGCCGAGCTGGGATGAGATTCGTGAGAGCGCGTGGCAATCGGATGTCGATCTCGGTACCACGCATCCGGTCGGTGGAAAGAAGCCTAACCGGTGGGGGCTCTACGATACTCTCGGGAATGTCTGGGAATGGACCGCTGATCTGTACAACGAGAAGCTGTTCGCCACTGCGTCTCCGCCAAAGGCCGGGAAGACCCACGTGCTGAAGGGCGGATCGTTCGTGTCCGATGTCAAGAACGCGACCTGGACTACTCATGCGGGCGGGCCGGGGAGTGGGTTCGATGTGGGGTTTCGGGTTGTGCGGGAGGCTAGATGATCGTGAAGGCGACTCACAAGGGCACTTATGGGGGATGCAAGTAATGAGTCGTGAGTTGCTCAGTGCATCAGTGATCAGTGGTTATCAGTTGTCACAGGGTCCACTGAAAACCACTGACATACTCACTACTCACGACTGCCCACTCGATACTTGCATCCCCTCAACGTGACAGTGGGCGTAGTGCGGAACTCAATCCCCTCGGGAGTAGGGAAAGCCGCGTGGCTGTTTCTCGCGCCTGCTCTGATTCTCATTTTCGTCTTTTTCTTCCTGCCCGTACTCGCGTCGCTCGTTCTAAGCGTAACCGACTTCGACATCTACGCGATCGCGAATCCGCAGACCACGCGCTTCGTCGGACTCAAGAACTACAGCCGGCTCCTCCAGAGTCCGGAATTCTGGCAGGCTCTGAGAAACACGTTCTACTTCGCGCTCGTCGGCGGTCCGCTGACAATCGCGCTCTCGCTCGCGACGGCATTGCTGCTCAACCACAAG
>JACMME010000126.1 GCA_014379205.1 Gemmatimonadaceae bacterium | reverse complement strand
TCGACCTCGAAACGTGAGTTGATTTCCCCGAAGGGTGACAAGCGCTACACGCGTCGGACGGCGAGCGGCTCGTTCGCGAAAAATCAGGACGATGTCGGCAAGTCACTCAGCCGCGATGTGAAGACGAAGGCCAAAACAAAGACCAAGTCGGGTCAGGGGGACAAGGGAGATCGCGGCAGGTAAATGGGGTAGGGAGGACGTTTCGAAGCCGCGCGGAACGAGAAAATAAACTGTGCGGCATTTGGTACTTGTCCTGCCGTCACTGGGCGGATACCGCTCGGGAATGAGACCAAAGACAATCGAAATGGATTCAGGCAGAAGGATTCCCTTTCCCGAAACTAGGAACCGTTTCCCAGCGCCGCTTGACGATATGCCTTGGCGCTCTCCGCTTGGCCTTGTTCGACCAAATGCCGCACTACCTCGAGGGCCACCGTTACGTCGCCCACGCCCTCAGGCACATGCCGGCGTATTAGCGCCTCGAGCTCTTCTGCCATGATGCCGGATTCTCGCTCGAGTTGCTCTGCGGTCCATCCCTGCCGGTGACGCATTCGCCCATGCAACCCCGACACGAGGCGCTGGATCTCGCTGCCGTCGCGGTAGAGGGCCGATCCCACGCCCCCTGTCTCGTCGATGACGACCAGCGAAGAGACGACATCGGTCAAAAACGCGAGTTGATGATCTTCAAGTTCGGAGCGGCGTAGCCCAGCTGCCTGCGGGAATGTCGGGTCGGCTCGAAGTCGCACGGCGACCGATTCCAATACTTCCTCGACACGCCTGCGCACGTGTGTTCCTATCTCGGCGAGGCCATAGACACGGTAGCCGACGCCCAGCCGAATAGCTCGGGAAATTCGATCGTCCGCGCTCTCAGCCACGCCGTTATCCAGTCCTTCGGTGACACCAGCTGCGGCTGGCAACCAGAGGGTGAGTGCAGTTCCGTCGCCCAGCACACTCGCCAGGGTCAGGTCCCCACCCATGAGCCGTGCGAGCTTGCGACTTATCGTCAAGCCGAGGCCAGTGCCTCCCTTGGTTCGCGTCAGTCCACCTTCCCCCTGCACGAACGGTTCGAAGACCGCCGCCTGCTGTTCCGGGGGGATCCCGATACCTGTGTCCGCGATGCGGATGAAGGCCCATGGCCCGCCTCCGTTCAAGACCGCCGCGTTCGGAGACTCCTTCACGGTCCCGCATCCAATAGTCACCGTGCCGCCGCGTGGCGTGAACTTGACTGCATTCGCGAGGACGTTCACCAACACCTGTCGCACACGCTGCTCGTCGCCAACGTATGGCACGTCGTCGGCGCAGTCGGGTTCGCCAGCCTGCGCTTCGACAAGCTTCACACCAGCGGCCTGAGCAGCCGGGAGCGTTAGCGCCAGCGCGGCGGCGACCGCTGTCCCCACGACGGCGGACTCGCGGGCCACGGGAAGCTGCCGAGCCTCGACCTTGGCCAGGTCGAGTACCTCTGTGACGAGTCCTACGAGATGCGCACCACTAAGGCGAACCCGGGCCAGGAAGTCGCGCTGCCGCGCGGTTACTGGCCCTGCGAGTCCCAGTTCCAGGAGTTCGGCGTAGCCTATGATTGCGTTGATAGGTGTGCGAATTTCGTGGCTCATCGTCGCCAGGAAGTCTGACTTGGCCTTGTTGGCCGCCTCAGCCTCGGCGTTTCCCACAGCTTTGCGGTGCAGTCGGGCGTTGTCCATTGCGAGGGCGGCAAGTGCTGCGAGATGCTCGGCGAGCGCAATGTCGCCCGCCTCGTACTGATGGCCGGCTGTAGCGCTCACGAACGTGATTGCGCCCAGCACCGACTCCCGCGCCACGAGCGCCACGGTGATCAAGGAGCCGATTCCCAGAGTTCGAAGCGCCAGAAGAGCCTCCGGCGTTCGCGCTACCCGAATAAGAAGCTCGTCCTCGATATGCGGCATCACTACGGTAGATCGGGAACTCATCACGGCCGGGGCGCCGAGCGGGTCGTCTCGCTCGGGAGGCCAGCCGCTCTCCAATTCGCGCGCGATTGTCTGTTTGGTCGAATCAGGGTGAATCACGGCAAGGCGGCGCATAGCGCCATTGTCCTCGCAAACGTCGACGACACACCAGCTCCCCAGGTATGGTAGGGCGAGCCGCGCCACAGCGGTCAAGGTGGTCTCGTAGTCCAGAGAGCCGGCCAAGGCCCGACTCACCTCGGCCAGCACGGTGAATGGATCAGTTGGTTTGCTTGTCGGCACTCAAACATCACCGCGCGCCAGTGGGTGGTAATGGCGCTCCGAAAAACTTTGTGGGAGCGCCGAAGATCACCGCCCCATTACCAACTGTCGCCGGATTGCCGGCCCTCTATCACGAGCGTTGCTGGCACGCTAGTCTAGTTGTGAATCGGACGCTTGGCAACTTGACATGCCTGGGGCCAACGGCATCCCAGCCAAGTTCTGTGCAACGTCCTCGCTATGTCCGAGCAAGAACGCGCATTCCTGCCAGTCTTCGCTGCTCAACTCAAGCTGGCGTTAATCGCGAAGGGGCGCCGGTCGCTTCACCCGCGCCGTTACTCCTGTCGTCACCCCGCCGCTGACGATGAACGCCATCACTTCGCTGCTCTCCGCGTTGACTCGCTCAATCTGATCCGCGGGATAGATCACGAGATTCCCAGCGAAATTGTAAGATTGCGGAAAGTACACCGCCACATGCTCCGCCAACCCGAATCGCGCCAACGAGTCCTGCGTCACGAACCCGAAAGCCTTCGCGTCTCCGCCCGGAAAAAGCGTCACTAGGACCGGCTTGTCGAAGCGTCGCTTCTCGCCGACGAACGCGTTGAGGAGATCCTTGGTGGAGGAATACAGCAGACGAACGAAAGGAAGACGTGACAGCACTCGCTCCATAAACCCTACAGCGCTCCGTGCCAGCAGGTTGGAAGCGAACCAACCGAGCAAAGTGATGAGCACTATCGTCGCCATGAAGCCGGCGCCTGGCACCGGAAGACCCAGCCAGCGATCGATTGTGGTGAATACCCACCAGCAGACGTAAATCGTTATTGCGAGAGGCGCGGCGAAAACGAGGCCCTGCAGGAAATACGTGGTGAGACGACGCATCTATCGGGAGTGGGGGATAGGGGATGGGGAGTTGACTTGGGATTGCGGATTACAAAGCTGGGAACCTTCACGTAGCCATTTGGTCCGCAATCCGCAATCCGCAATCCACTCCCCATCCCCCATCCCCCAGTCTCACATTACCGTAAACGGCACCGCCATCTCGAGCGTGTCCCAGCTCAGCTTCAGCACGCCGCCATTACTCTGTGGCTCGACGTTGATCACGAAGCGCTCGAGAGGCTCCGACGTCTTCCTGGTGGTCATGGGGATTCGGGCGAGATCCATCTCGGGCTTGTACTCTGTCCCCCACTGTCCCGTCTGCTTGTTGATGATGAGAGTGCTGCCGGTAGGCGTGGGTAACGTCCACAGGGTATAGGTGCCGGCGGGGACATGTGTGCCGCCGAACATGAGATCCTTTGACGTCGTCAACATCGTCGCGGAGTTGGCGCCCGTGCGCCAAACCTTGTTCCACTCCACGATCTCGCCGAAGATTACCCGGCCGCGTTTTGCCGGGCGGCTGTACTTGATCGCGATGTCCGCACCACCGACGTTCGTCTTCACTGAGTCGGGAATGGACAGCATTCCCATTTTCGCGCCCTTTTCGTCGGCAGCAACCCAGGCCGTCGCAACAGCATTGATGTCGACGGCCGGAAGGCGGTCCACCTTCACCTGAAAGGTGGAGCCTGGCGCGTGCATGCCCAGGAGGCGGCCGTCCTTGTCGACCTTAGCCCGATAGGTAATGAACTGGTTGGTGAACGTCACCGAGTCCTTGCCGAGCCGCTTGACCGTGGTGACGATGGGTGGCTGAGGGCCGAGTCCGAGCAGCTGCACTTCGATGCTGTCTTTTTTCGAGGCGCGGAGCCGCGTCGCCGCCAACTCGTATGGGAGAAAGGAGAATTGAATTGAGGGGATGGCGTCGTTCTTCACGGCGATGTGGTGCGGCGCGAGCGTGCTGTCGCCGCGTTTCACTACGATCGTTCCCGAGTCCCCAGCGATGGTAAGTGTCGTGCTGCCGAGGAGAGGTGCGTCCATGGGCGCGCCTATGCGATGAAGCATCATCATGGCGTTCGCAAGACGCCCGTCCGTTGTCCATTCCAGGTGGGAGTGTCGCAGCGACGTCTGGGGAGTGTGTAGCACCTGCTCCAGGCTTATTGCATCGCCAGTGCGCTTGTAGCGTTCGACAGCGACCGTGTCACGTCCGAGGCGGACGATCCAGGCGCCTTCTTCGGGTTTCTGGGCGGCAACGGCGCCAGCGGATGCGAGCATCAATGTGAGAGCAGTAACAATGCGAGACATGATCCAATCCTTTTTAATGAGGGTCGGATGACAGTAGGGAGGGGCAGGATGGGAAGCAAGCCGCCATGACGGTAGATAGGCTTCAGGAACCTCGTGCTGACGGGATTCTGACGTTCAAGACGAGAAGTGCGAACCAAAAACTTCCGAGCGAAGTAAAACATCCTGTTCAAAATGCCTGGGCTTATGCGGTACGATGCGACCGCGACTTGGAGTACCTTATCGTATATAGATCCTCGCACTATAGATCCTCCACGGAACCCTAGGTCGAGCCACTACTGACACCGAAGGAAGAGTTATGGCTGTCGGGAGCACCAGGAAACCTGCGGGCGCTATAAGACGGGAAGTTGCGAGATCTCGCGGCCGAAATGGTAGCGCTGCCGTTCTTATTCCCGAGCGCCCTACTCTCCCGAAATTGCGCGCCGTGGCTGCGGGCTGCAGAGCGTGTCATCTCTGGAAGTGTGGCACTCAGACAGTCTTTGGCGAGGGTACGCAGCGCGCTGAAGTCATGTTCGTCGGTGAGCAGCCCGGAGACCGCGAGGATCTCGAAGGCCGCCCATTCGTAGGGCCGGCTGGCCGTCTTTTCGATGTCGCGCTCGACGAAGCCGGCATCGATCGCAAAAAAGTGTATGTCACGAACGTCGTGAAGCACTTCAAGTGGGAGCGCGGGGAGAAATCGAAACGGCGAATTCACAAGAAACCGAATGACACCGAGATCGCGGCGTGCTATCCATGGCTGAATGCGGAAATCGAGGTGGTGAAACCAGCCATCATTGTCTGCCTCGGCGCCGTCGCGGCGCAGGCAATGCTTGGAAAGTCATTTCGCGTGACGCGCGACCGCGGCAAGGCGATGAAGTCGTCTTCCGGCGCGCTTGTCCTCGCAACCGTGCATCCGTCTTCCATTCTCCGAGTGCCCGGTTCAGAGGACCGGGAGCTTGCGCGCAGGGAGTTCGTGGCGGACGTGAGCAAGATAAAGCGCTTTCTCCGGTGAGCGTGTCCACTGCATAAGCTCCCGGAGTTCGCTCTCGAGCGCTATTTCGCGCGCTGGGAGTTTCGCGTCAGGCATCTACTCTGCGCATCAGACGTCGAAGCTCTTTCGCTTGCGGAATTGCTCGACCTCGCCGACGAAGAATGCCTCACACTCTGGCGTGATCTCAAGCTCGGCTACACGGAGTCCACCGGGCACCCGCTGCTGCGCGCAGAGATAGCGTCGCTGTACCGGCACATCACGCCCGATGAGACTCTCACTTTCGCTGGCGCGGAGGAGGCCATCTATATCCTGCTCAACGTCCTCCTTGGTGCCGGGGACCACGCCGTGGTCGCCTGGCCAGCCTACCAGTCGCTGTACGAGGTGGCACGTAGCACTGGCGCCAGCGTCGACCTGCTCGAGCTTCATGAGAGTAGCGGATGGGCGCTGGATCTGAACGCGCTGCAGAGACTGCTGCGGCCAACAACCCGACTCATCGTTGTAAACTTTCCCCACAATCCCACGGGAACGCTTCCGGATCGCGAAAGCTTCGGCGCGCTCATCGACATGGCGCGCTATGCGGGATGCTGGCTGCTATCGGACGAGGTCTACCGAGGGCTTGAGTATGACGATGCCGACCGGCTACCAGCGGTGTGCGACCAGTACGAACACGGTATCAGCCTTGGCGTCATGTCCAAAGCGTACGCGCTCGCGGGACTGCGAGTCGGCTGGATCGTTTGCCGGAATGCCGACCTGCTCGGGCGCCTGGCCGCTTTCAAGGACTACACGACTATCTGCAACTCTGCGCCGAGCGAGATTCTGGCACTGGCGGCGTTGCGCGCGCGTGAGAGCCTGCTCGCTCGCAGTCGCGCCATCGTGACCGGCAACCTCGTGTACCTCGACCGCTTCTTTTCCGAATGGAGCGGCGCGTTCCGTTGGGTGCGACCGCGCGCGGGGAGCGTCGCATTTCCCAAGCTGACAGCCAATTCTTCAATCGAGAGCTTCGCCGCGGATCTGGTGGAGCATGAGGGAGTGCTTCTCCTTCCGGGAACGCTGTTCGGGCACGCCGGAAACCACTTCCGGCTGGGATTCGGCCGGCGTGATCTTCCTGAGGCCCTTGAAGGACTCGAGCGCTTCGCCGCGCTCCAGCTTCGGTGAGACATTGGAGAAAATATGAGCAGGCTTTGGCATAGCGCGCGCGGTTTACGAACGGCGTGAGGGAAGGGGATAGCAGTGCTTAACGTGCAGTACGCGATAGCAGAGTCTCCCCTCGGTCGCCTGCTTGTGGGCGCGACTGAGCGCGGCGTTTGCTCGGTCTGCCTGGGCGACGACGATGCCGAGCTGGAGCAGTGCCTTCGTCTCCAGTATCCAGGCGCAGATGTGCAGCGAAACGACGCGGCGGTTGCCGGCCATGTCGAAGCCATTCTGCGCTACCTGCGCGGACAAGTACGCCACGCCAATCTTGAACTGGACGTGCAAGGGACGGCTTTTCAGTGGCGTGTGTGGCGAGAGCTGCAGGCAATCCCGTACGGAGAAACACGGACGTACAGCGCAATCGCGGATGCCATCGGCCGTCCCAAGGCGGTCCGCGCAGTCGCGAACGCCTGCGCCAGAAACCGTGCAGCTCTCATCATTCCTTGCCATCGAGCCGTGCGAATTGGCGGTGCGCTCGGCGGCTACAGATGGGGCATTGAGCGGAAAAGAACTCTGCTGGAACGTGAGGCAGCGAGAAGTGGGTAGTGGGGTTTGGGTTTCAAGGGGTGGGTTTCAAGGGGTCAGAGTCGTTGAAGGTAGTGGGGGATGGGGGATACGGAGTGAAGGGTTTCAAGGGGTGAGGCTTCAAGGGGTCAGAGTCGTTGAAAGGGATGCCTTCAATCAACGTACAAACCGC
>JACMME010000125.1 GCA_014379205.1 Gemmatimonadaceae bacterium | reverse complement strand
GCCGCTGCACGAGATCTACGAGCGCTGGATCGAAAAATTCGAGCGCAGCCGCCTCGGCGCGTTGCGCGACCTCAAGAAGAGACTGGAAGGTAATGACGATGACAAAGCCTAGCTTCGTGTACGTCACCTACATTGCGACGACGCCGGAGAAGGTGTGGCGGGCGCTGGTCGACACAGACGTCATGCGCCAGTATAGGGTCGGTCCGGGTGCGGGATGTGCACGTGTGAATGTGTCGGACTGGAAGCCAGGTTCTCGATGGGAGCACATACGCGTCGACGATGCGCGAACGGTCGACATCGTCGGCAAGGTCGTCGAGAGCAGCCCTCCACGTCGCCTGGTTCTCACATGGGCCAGGCCGAAGGAGGCCGAGGACGATTCGAAGCATGCGCGTGTTACATTCGATATCGAGCCGCATCGCGATGGGGTCATTCGTTTGACGGTCACACATGAAGACCTCGACCCCCAGATGTTCGCGGGAATATCGGGCGGCTGGCCCCATGTTCTCTCGAATCTCAAGACGCTGCTCGAAACGGGTCGCGCTCTCCCACACACACCTCCGGCAACCTAGCGAAGAAGGAGAGAGTGAAAGCCAGAATCGGCATGATCTCGACGGTGCTAGCTAACAAACGTTGCAGCTGACAAGCACTTTGCGGATGCGGCTACGCCGCAATGGTGATAGTGTGCTTGCAGCTCAACTAAGGCGTTAGCCCTCCCCAGCGCCCGGTCCTGGGGTAAGGTGACAGCCGAAGATGAGCACCTCGGAGACGACGGCCGTTACGGACAGGCGAGCGAGTCCAGCCCGATCAAGATCGCCGCGCTGTGTGCCCGGGCCCGCATTCGCCAGCCGGAAGCTCATTCCACAGTGCTCGGGTGACGCGACAAAAAACTTGCCCTCTCCAGTCATGCCGCGCGGGTTTTTCAGCTGAAGAAGTCTTGCGACCAACGTGCCGACACCGAGCGATTCGGCAGTCCTGAGCCGCGGAGAATGCACTGCTATTCTCCACACCCGGCCGTCGACGATCTCCGCTTCCACGGTGTCCCGCGAAAACGCGACGGCCAGCTTGCGCGCCGGCATTCCTTCAGCACCGGGCGCCGTCGCGTCGCGAACGACGTTGCATTTTTGCCGGACGGATGCGACGGTCGCCCCGATGCGGAGCGCGCCAATCCCTTCGTCGCTTACAACCTCATCGCCGCATGAGGATGTCGGGGAACCCGCACTACCCGGGGCAGGCAGCGACGCCTGAGGGCTCGAATTGGTAGTGTCGGGTGAAGAAGGGGCCGGAGCGGGCTGTTCCCGCTTCGCCTCACAGCCGAGCAGTGCTAAGACAAGAACCAGACGACGCATTGTAAGTCTCGAGTTTAAGTTTGATGACGTCACTGTGCCGCGCGCTTACTTCTCGCGAGTACGAGGCCGTACGCAATCAGATTGACCAGCAGCGCGAGACTTCCAAGCACAATCTGCGTCCCACGTGTGAGCCCCGCCGGATAGAGCACCGGCTGGATGTAGTGCTGGATGAATCCTCCACTGTACCCCGCCTCACCACCGCTTTGCCGCAACGAATTCTCGAGCGGCGTCAGCGGACAAATCCAGCCACGGTACTCGATAAGAATGCCCCAAATGGCGGCGGGAATGTGGAGGAACGCTAACGATGGCCTGCGGAGCACCAGCAATCCGCCCAGTACCACAAAGAGGACGAACGCGAGGTGAACGACCAGTACGAGATCGGCGAGCGCGCGGTAGATCAAGCAACGGGGATGTCGAATTTCATCCTTTCGACGAGCGCCGCGAATCTTGGCTCACCACGCAATGGATCCATGATCGGGTGAACGCGCAGATAGGCTGCCCACCCTCGCCGGTCATCGACAGCGTGCTCTATCCAGTCGAGCGCCCTTTCCGCATTGCCCAGCGCGATATACACGGTCGCCAATTCTACGGGCGATACATACTCCTCGGTGTTGTGCCTTTCCTCGAGCTCGGCGGCAACCTGCCCCGCGTAAGAGAGGTCGCCCGCGCAGGCGAGCGAGTATGCGAGCGTGGCCTTTGTGTAGCTCCCGCACTCTGGCGCTAACGCCAGCGCCTCGCGGAGAACTCGTTCCGCGGCGGGGTACTGTTTGTCGAGAGTCAGTATCAGCCCCTGAATTCGATACGTCTCCTCGGCAGTCGGATTCATGGCGATGGC
>JACMME010000124.1 GCA_014379205.1 Gemmatimonadaceae bacterium | reverse complement strand
CTACGAGCGTTCCAACCGAATCGATCTCACCCTGACCTCCTTGCGCGTTCCAGAGAATCCGAACGTTCGGGACAGGCTTGCCGTCGGCATCGACAGCTTGAGCTGAGAATCGAACCGTATCACCCGCAGGAACGTCACGGACCGCGGGCGTCACAGAGATGCGAGCTATTGTGGAGGCTGGCACTCCGGTCGCCTGAGGAGGCGTTGCCTGCTGAGCGAGCGCAAGAAGGGCGACTGATAAAACGATCATGTGCGTATGGGGCTGGCGTGATGGAGAGCGCGCTACGTTGTTCGCGAATTTGAAAGAAGGTTGGCGCGTAGCGCTTCGTCAACGGCGCAGCGCCGAGATCGGATTCAAACGTTGCCCTTGACAGCCGCAGACGGACGGCCTAGTCTTACACCTGTAGTATTACAGTTGTGGTATTACTCATTCTCGAATCTACATGCCCGAATCCATCCCGCTCACAGACCTCCAGATCGAGCTCATGCGCGCGCTCTGGTCAAAGGATGAGGCCACCGTGGTTGAGGTCCATCAGGAAATCTCCAAGCAGCGTGATTTGGCGCAGGGTACAATCGCGACGCTTCTCAACAGGCTCGAGAAGAAAGGTGCGATCACGCATCGAACCGAAGGTCGCCAGTTCGTTTACCGCGCGCTTGTCTCAGAAGCCGAAGTCCGCCGTTCAATGCTCGCTCAAGTTGCAGACCGGCTCTTTGGCGGCGATGTGCCACTGCTGATCCATCAACTTCTTGCTGAGCGCGAGGTGAGCCCGGGCGATCTCGCGGAGGTAAAGGCGCTCATCGCTGAAAGGGAGACCGGCACAAAGAGGAAACCCGCCAAGTGAGCGGCGAATCAGCTCTCTTCAGCATCATCAGTCTCTCCGCGGCACTGATCGCGTGGATCGCGACCTATGCGGTCCACTCCACGCTCGCTCTTGGAGGAGCCTGGCTTCTCCTCCGTGGAAAGTTTGCCGACAGAGTTGGCCCGGAAGTGCGTGAGCTGATCTGGAAGGCGGCGCTCCTCACAGGGATAGTTACGGCTTCCGCGCAGAGCGCTCAGCTCGTATCGCCCGCCTTCGGGACTTTCGACATTTCACGCACGATAGAGCTGAAGAGGTGGAATGGCATGAGCGTGATTCCGCCTGTTCACGAGGTACTGGAGGGTACGGGTGCAACGGTCTTTGGTGGGAGAATGCCCGACGCTGCATCGCTGTTGCGCATCGTTCCAGTTCTGCTGCTAGCTGCCTGGAGTATTTACGCCGCGCTGGTCATATGGCGCGTCCTGCTTGCTACCATGACCGCGCGTGCCCGGCTGGGAGTTCGGCACGATACAAAGGACGCATTCGTCCGAGAGGAATTCGCGCGAATCGCCGAGAGTATGAAGCTCCGCAATCCTGTGCGGCTTACACAGTCAGCGCACGTTTCCAGTCCGGTAGTTCTGGGAAGCGACGAGATCTGCGTCCCCGAACGATTGCTTACGGAGCTCAGCACCGATGAGCAACAAAGCGTGCTGGCGCATGAGGCTGCGCACCTTCTCCGGGGCGATCCGAAGTGGCTGCTGTGCGCGGCCACCATCGAATCGATTTTCTTCTTTCAACCTCTCAACCGGATGGCTCGCATGCGTCTTCAGGACGAAGCCGAATACCTCGCCGATGATCTGGCTGTGCGCTACACGAAAAACAGTGTTGCGCTGGCTCGCTGCCTTGCTCGCGTTGCGGTTTGGGTTACGGACGGAAGCAGCGAGTCGGATCTGCTGGCTCCAGCGCTCGCCGAGCGAAGGTCTTCCCTGCTCCAACGCGTTCAGCGTCTGATCACGCTCATGCCTTCGGCAACAGCTGGCAATCAGCCACGTGTCGCTACGCGCGCCTTCGCGGTGGTACTGCCGCTCGCAGTGCTGCTCGCTGCGCCCGCTTTCTCCGGCGGCGACGTTCGCGCATGGGGAACTCCGGCGTTCCACTGGGAAGGAATACTTGCTCCGGGCGGAACCGTGGAGATCCAGGGCCTGATGGGAAACATTCGCGCGGAGCCGTCGACCGGCAGCTCCGTCGTTGTGAATGCCACCCGGCACGGCCGGGCGACCAATCCCGATATCACATTTCAGGTGATTCAGCACTCGGGCGGGGTCGCCATCTGCGCAGTTTATCCAGTCCCAAAGGGTCATTCGCCGAATGAATGTGTTCCGGGAAGCAGGCGAGGCCACTTTAACACCCCTGCTAACGACATCGAGGTCGAATTCCTCGTGCTTGTGCCGAAGGGAATCGGATTTTCGGCGCACAGCGCGACCGGAAATGTCACAACAGGCCGCTTGTCGGGCCCGGTTAAAGCACATTCTTCCGCGGGCAGGGTGAGTCTCGCCACGGAGTCATACGCAAGTGCTTCCACTGGCAGTGGCGACGTGGACATTGAAATGGGCAGTTCAGCGTGGCCCGGCACTCTTCGCGTGCAAAGTCTCAGCGGAAACATCGCCGTAAGACTTCCGGCTCCGCAAACGCGGAGGTAGAGGCGCGCTCAGAGGCTGGGTCGGTCAAATCAGACTTCAAAACGCTGACCGGCGAGCACCTGAGCTTCTGGCGGCGTCTCGCCCTTCGCGGCAGTCTCGGTGAGTACGCGACTGGCACAATCGGAAGCGGCGGACGCGTCCTGCTGCTCAGCTCCAAGGTGGGAAACATCGAAGTACGCCGCAGCAGGTAGCGTCGTCCGCGATAAGCTGCCTGGTAAATAAGACACTCCACCTCTTTTTTTTTCCGCCAACCACACAGCGCTCGCCACGGGCGCATCTACGAGGGTCTCTTGAGCAATCTCACTTATGCGACGAATGCGTTGATCGTCTGCCTTGTTGTAGCAGGCAACGCACTCGGCGCTCAGCAAAAGGCCGCCCACCTCGGTGCAGCGACTCCGGAACTTCTGTCGTTCACAGCGTTTTCGTTCACCGCCGAAGGCGGAAAGAGCACTACCGCCGATTCCACCACATTGGTTGCCCCAATGAATCGGAGTCGTTCCGGAAAAGCTACTGTCAACATTCCACTCGTGCGATTCAGGAGCACATCACGCAGCCCGGGCGCTCCCATCATCTATTTGTCCGGCGGTAGTGGATCAGGCATCTCCGCCGCGGCCGGTCCCCGCTTTGCGTTCTTCCAGGAGCTTCGCCAGGCCGGCGACGTCGTAGTGTTCGATCTCCGCGGAGCGGGGCGATCGCGTCCTCGACTAGGCTGCTCCTCCGACAGACCCATTCCTGTTGGTGAAGCTCTGAGTTACGAAGCCCTTGTGTCACTGCTGCGGCGGAACGCCCGTGAATGCTCGGACTCTCTCCGACGCGCCGGCGTGGACCTCACCGGCTTTAACGTGCGCGAGACTGTGGAGGACATTGACGCGATAAGGCGTGGCTTGGGAGCAACTCAGGTACGCCTCGTCGGTATCAGCACTGGAAGTCAGATCGGCCTCGAGTATGTACGAAGATACGGACGGCATCTCTCTCATGCAGTTCTTGCCGGGATTCAGGGTCCGGATCAGCTAATTGATTTACCGAGCGCTCAGGAACGTGTGCTGCGTGAGTTGAGCGAACAACTGGGAAAGACGGCCGACAGCTCCGCTCAATCAGCCGTGCCCGACCTGTTTGGTGTAGCTCAATCTGTGATCAAGGCACTGGGGAGCAATCCTGCGACAGTCCGAATCCAGGACAGAAGAAGCGGAGACAGCGTCACTGTGCACCTCGGTGCGCTGGATGCACAGGTACTCATATCGGCCACGCTTGGCAACCGAAAGCAGATGCAAATCCTTCCTGCGGTGTTTGGCGCTGCCGCGAGGGGAGACTACGCACCCCTGGCCGCATTCAAATCGGAGGCAAGCCGCAGTGGAATAAACTCGGCGTTCGAAGCGTTACAGGATTGTCAGACGGGCGTCTCGGCCGCTCGCCTTGCTGGTCGTGCCAGCGAAGCCAGGACATCCCTCCTGGGATGGGGTACGCTGGATTTCCCGGAGCATTGCGACGGATGGGGTGTTCCAAAACTGGATGGATCCTGGCGGAAACCGGTACAGAGCGCCGCGTCAGTGCTGCTCATCAGTGGAACGCTGGACGGACGAACTTCCGTTCGCAACGCCGAAGCGGTCCTGCTCGGCCTGCGCAACGGCATGCATCTCGTGGTCGAGGGCGCCTCGCACGGTGACGATCTCTTTCTTTCGACCACGGACATCAGCCGCGTTATTCTGAGCTTCCTGCGCGGCCGCACAGCCAGGGAACTGCGCGCCGAGGTTCAGTAAACTCGAGCTAGCGAAGCCAGTGCAACGTCATATGCCTGGCTTCGCTACGCATCACAGGCTTCAGGGAATTGAGAAACCGGCACTTACCAGAACCACGGGCCCGTCCTTGATAAGACCCACGTCCGGTGCGTAGAACTTCTTTTCCACGAGTCCAGGACTTAGTGGCGACGTTTCCTCCGTAACAAGAACATTGGAGAATCGGGCAAACGGAGTCGTCACGATCTCATCCAGGCTAATTATCTCGGCGCGGTCGAGCGCGACCCTTGGAGCGATTTCCTGG
>JACMME010000012.1 GCA_014379205.1 Gemmatimonadaceae bacterium | reverse complement strand
GATGCCATTCCCAACTTTTCATGTCTTGCTGGCCCTGGTGGTTCTTGGCATACCGGCGCAGCCCCTGACATCGAGCGCACAAACACGATCCGCACCGGCGAAGCCTACTTCCCTCGTCAGCGCGCAGGATTCCGTGCGAGCCAGAGAGATTGACCGCTTGCTGCGTCGTTATGCGGCAGCCGGTCAATTCAATGGCGCCGTTCTGGTCGCCCGTCGAGGCGCCACGGTCTACAGCAGCGCATTCGGACTCGCGAACATGGAGCAGAACGCGCCGAACACGCTTCACACCAAATTCCAGATCGCCTCAATCACCAAGACGTTCACCGCCATGCTCGTGCTTCGGCTCGTCGACCGCGGCAAGCTCGACCTCAACGGCAAGGTCCGTCAGTATCTGCCTGACTACCCTTCCCCCGCTGGCGACAGCATCACAATTGAGCAACTCCTGACGCACACCGCCGGCATTCCGGGCGACATTGGCGACTTCCCCACGAGCGGTCACGATTTCCCCGACAGAGTGACCAAGATCAACGGCGACTTCTATACCCTGGACGAGCTGATACCGATGATTGCTGCGCGTCCGGCACTCGGCAGGCCGGGGTCGGCGTTCAGGTACAGCAGCGACGGCTACGCAATCCTGGGCGCCATACTCGCAAAGGTTGCTGGCAAGGCATACGAGGAAGTGCTGCGGGATGAGATACTACGGCCCCTCGGCATGACCGAGTCGGGATACGTGCGACAAACTGCGCTGCTGCCCGGGCGAGCTTCGGGCTACAGGCAGACGTTCGGCGGATACGAGAACTCTCGGCCGATAGCTGTCACGCCGGCGGGTGGGATGTACTCAACCGTCGGGGATCTGCTGAAGCTGGACCGGGCTCTATTCAGCGATCAGGTCATGTCGGCGCGCGCCAAGACTTTATCCTGGCAACCGACTTCCTATGTCACATCGTATGGGTGGCAAGTTCGTGCGGACTCGGGCGCGTCCGCTGCCGGCGCGATCAAGGTGCGCGGGACTGGAGCTCTCCCAGGTTTCAATTCGTACTTCACGCGCACGCTGAGCGACAGTCTCTGCGTCATCCTCCTCGTTAACACTCGCGACATGACTTTTCGCCTGGACGAGATCACTGAAGGTGTTCTGTCGGTGATGCGCGGGCGTCGTCCGAGGGAGCCGCAACGGTCAGTCGCTCAGGTGCTCGCCGAGTCTGTAGGCACACTGGGAATCGAGCCCGCAATATCGCGGTATGAGACGGACAGGCGGGCGGGATTCAAGGGACAATATCTCAGCGAGACCGAGCTCAACTCCCTCGGCTACCACCTTCTCACTTCAGGCCGCACCGGCGAAGCCATTCGCGTGTTCGCTCTCAACGTGGAAGCGTTTCCCAATTCGGCGAACACGCACGACAGCCTGGGTGAAGCGTATATGACAGCGGGTGACCGAGACAACGCGATCAGGCACTACGAGCGTTCCATCACGCTCGACCCGAATAACGCAAACGGCGTCGCTATGCTTCGAAAACTGAGAAGCACGACACCGTGAGCACCGGGTCGCGATGACTAAAGGGAGACGCGAACCAGCAGCGGACTGGGTGTTTTCGCGACGTCACCAGAGCTCTGAGTAACATGCGCGAACTTCACCACTAACGAGCTTTCGAAGCCTCGTTCCGGTTCTCCACGTATGCTCGTCCTACGACAATCGTAATGTTATCCGTGCCGCCGCGGGACAATGCCAGCTCGAGCAAGTCACGCACTACCTGCTCTGACGACGTCATCGAGCTGACGTAGGACGCGATCTCCTCGTCGCTTACATGCTTGTTAAGTCCATCGCTGCACAGCAAGAGCACGCATCCGCGCCTTCCGATGTCGACCCGCGTGACATCCGGTAGCGCCTCGTCCGACCCGATCGCACTCGATAGCACATCCTTCAGAGGCGATCGCTCCAGTTGTTCTGGCGGGATTACTCCCAGGTCCACGAGGTCCTGACCGACAGTCTGGTCGCGTGTGATCTGGCGCAGCACGCCGTCCTGGCAGAAGTAGCAGCGACTGTCCCCCACCTGCATGGCGTAGAACCACGGCCATACCGCGATGCCGACTGTGAGCGTCGTCGCCATGTGTTGCTCATGCGTGCTGAGCGCTGCTTCCGCGCGCACTGCGTCGTGCGCCTCCAGCGCCGCCGCGCGCAGCGCGGCTAGAAATTCTCCCTCGCCCGCCGAACCAGCGGCATGGTAGCAGCGCATAGTGGAGGTCACGTACCGTGTTACCGACTCCATCGCGATCCGCGCCGCGGCGTTCCCCCCAGCTTCGCCGCCCACGCCGTCGGCGACGACCATGATCGTGGCGAGCCGTGTGCCGCGCAAAGGCAACGTGTCCGTGTTTGCCAGACTTGTTCCATGGATCACAACCTGGGGGTGCACTGTGCATACGAGAAACTGGTCCTGATTCTCGCTGCGTACTTTCCCCTGATGCGTAATTCCGAACAGGTCGAGATCCTCGTCTGCCGGCCTTGAACTTCTGGTCGGAGTACTTGTCCCGTTGCGCAGTTTAGCGAGTGTCATGGAAATTTCCTGTCGAGGCGCTCGCCCGTAGCATGACCGCGCGGGGAGCCACCTGCAAGTGCTAACCCGTGTTCCGGAGCGCCTGCGCGATCCCGCTCAGCGTCGTAGCCAGTGCGTCCGTGACACGCTGTTGTTCCGCTTCGTCCGCTCCACCTTCGCGCTTGCGCTTGAGCAGCGCGATCTGCAGAAGCGAAAGCGGATCGACGTATGGGTTTCGTAACGTGATCGCCGCCTGCAGCACAGGCACGTCGGCGACCAGATGTTCGGTCTGCCTTACGCGCAGGATGCTCCGCACGGTGCGCTCGAACTCGGCTTCGAGGCGCCCGAAGAGTTCCAGGTCACCGCCCAGCTGCTGCACGTACAGGCGTGCGATTGCAAGATCCGCTTTTGCGCAGACCATTTCGACCTTCGCCAGGAGGTCATCGAAGAATGGCCACGCAGCCGCCATGCGCTGGAGGACGCCCAGCCCATCTTTTGTGTCCAGCATCTCACCAAGCGCGGAGCCAACGCCAAGCCATCCCGGCAACATTAGACGGATCTGGGTCCAGCCAAATACCCATGGAATCGCGCGTATCCCCTCAATTCCCTGTGACGCACCCGGGCGATAAGCGGGGCGCGAGCCGAAGCGTGCATCCGCCAGCTCGTCGATCGGAGTCGTGGCCCGGAACATCTCGAACAGCGCATCGCTCTCGTGCACCAGCTCGCGATACACAAGCAGCGAGCGCTCCGCAAGCGCATCCATCGTCTTTACAAAGAAGTCGACTTCCACGGTATCCAGACCGTCGCGCCAGTCACTGAATTCCTGAAGCAACACACCTCCGAGAGTTACCTCTACCGTCCGCTCCGCCAACGGAAGCAAGCCGAACTGCTGCGATATGATCTCGCCCTGCTCTGTGATCTTTGTCTGGCCAGTAGCGGTACCGGGAGGAAGTGCAGCGAGCGCCCGGTAGACCGGCGAGCCGCCACCGCGTCCCACGCTCCCGCCGCGGCCGTGAAAAAGCCGGAGCTCTACGCCCTCGGCACGGCAGACATCGCCCAGCGCTTCCTGCGCGCGGTACAGTCCCCACGATGAGGCGATCATCCCCGCGTCCTTGCTCGAGTCCGAGTAACCTATCATGACCTCCTGACGACGTCCGCGAGCCGCGAGCTGACGCGAGTAAACTGGATCATTCAGCAATGCACGTAGGATGACCGGTGCACGTCTGAGGTCGTCGAGAGTCTCGAAGAGCGGGACCACGTCAACCCGGGAAACCGGCGTGTCTGACGCGAGGTCCACGAGACCCGCCTCACGCGCCAGGAGCAGCACGCCGAGGAGATCCTCCGGGCCCGTCGTCATCGAGATGATGTACGTCGACGCCGCAGCCTCGCCCGATTCGTCCTGAATCGTTCGAATGGCGTGGAAAGTCTCGAGTACACGACGCGTGTCGTCGGCGAGCGAGTCATACCGCAACTCGAGTGGATTGCGGAGCAGCTCCCGCCGCAACGCTTCGAGGTCGAGCGGTGCGACGCGGAGCTGCTCCGCCAAGTCGGCCAAGGCAGCTGCGTGCACCTTGGCGTGGTCGCGCACGTCGAGCAGAAGTCCATGGAACCCGCTTTCACGGACGGTGCGCATTAATGGATCGAAGACGGTGCGGCAGGCCTGCAGGGCCCCAGCCGCGATCAGGCACTCCCGAACCAGGAGCAGGTCAAGTTCGAACGCTGCCGCATTGGGATACGCAGCAGGCTCGTTGGCGGGACGGTTCGCGTCACGTAACGCCACGAGACGACGCGTGGCTTCGATGCGTCCGGCCATCAACGTCAGCTTGAGGCGCACCGGCTCGTCCGCGTTCCGGCGCCGGTTCGCCTCCCACAGCTCGGGCAGCAACGCTCGATCGTTGTCGATGGACGCGCCAAGCGCTTCAATGGGTTGACTGAGGCGCGCAGAGAGTGAGAGTCGCTGCACGAGCTCTTCGAGCACGCCGAGATAGCGGCCCAATATCGCGTAGCTCGCTCGGCGCGCTGCGGCGATTGTGATCTCCGGCGTCACGAAGGGATTGCCGTCACGATCACCGCCGACCCACGTCCCGAATCGCAGCGGCATCGCCAGTCGCAGCGCATCCGCCGAAGTGCCGAACTCATCCTCAAAGGCGAGCACGAACGCGGAATGCGCTCGTTCGCTCGCCTGGAGGAGTCGCGTTTCCAGATACCACAGGACAGTGCCGACTTCCTCGAGTACCGAAGGGCGATCTCGGCGCACTTCGCCCGTGAGCCAAAGCAACTCGACTTCGCCGTCGAGCGCGTCCTCCACAGCACGCCGCTTCGTCGCAGCGGTGTTCTCGCGCTCCAGCAACAGATCGGCAACCCGCGATTGAAGAGCCAGG
Organism: Gemmatimonadaceae bacterium; assembly: GCA_014379205.1. GTDB lineage: Bacteria > Gemmatimonadota > Gemmatimonadetes > Gemmatimonadales > Gemmatimonadaceae > JACMME01. The sequence continues at coordinate 25,824 of JACMME010000012.1, read as the reverse complement.
AGCGTGCGACGGGTGGACTCAGTTGGGTGCGCGGTGAGAACCGGGCGCACATTGAGACCCTCGAAGGCGCGTGCTACCTCTTCGGCCGACCTGCCCAGTTCGCGCAGGTGGCGCATCGTCCAGCGCGCTGAAGCCGCCTGTGGCTCGGCGCTATCGTCTCGAAGGTAGTCCCGCCGGCGCCGGACGCGGTGCACCTGCTCCGCGGTGTTGATGAGCAGAAAAAACAGTGTGAACGCGCGCGCCGCGATCGCGCTCAGCTCCAGCGGCAGTGCACTGACTCTCTCGAGGAGCGCATCCAGGCTGGACGCGTCTGAATCTGCACGACGGCGAGCCCGGCTGGCGCGACGAAGTTCTTCGACGATCTCAAACGCTTCATCTCCCTCGAGCCGGCGGACCACGCGGCCAAGTGCGGCGGCTAGCCAGCGGACGTCGTCGTGCAGAGCGACGTCCTCGGGACGCGTCGTCGGATCGGGCAACAAAGTGAGAGCGGGAGAACGACGTGCTTCCGTCACGATTCATTCCCGAGGGTGGCGGTCGTAGATCAAGCTTCGAGACGGAGACGGGCATCCGGGCTAAGGTGCCTGGATGCGGTTGTGCATCCGTCTGGCAATCTACGCCGCAGATGATAGGGCGCTACCGAGTCCGATCCCGTGAAAGGGCGGACAGGAGCGTGCTTCACAAAAACGGGGCGGTTGTTGACGCGAGTAGACCGGTACGTTAATCTGGGCAGATGACCGACGTCGTCCTTGCCGCCAGCATGTGTTACCGTGACCGTTACCGCACCGCCCATTGGGCTGGTGGGGGAGTGAGCGCGCGCACGTAAAGCTTTCGTGCAATGTCACCGGCTTGCCGGACCAGCGCCTCCACTCCTTCCGGATCGAGGCGCTTTTCTTTTGCCACTCAACGCTGAACACATCATCCATGAAACCCATCGCCATCTTTTACGAACACCCGGACTGGTTCCGACCCCTTTTCGCCGAGCTCGAGCGGAGAGGGATCGCCTACGTCCGCATCGATGCCGCATCACACTCCTATGACCCGTCGGAGAGAGACGGACTGTACTCGCTCGTGTTCAATCGAGCGAGTCCGTCGGCTTATCTCCGCGGTCACAGGCAGACAACGTTCTACACGCTCCACTGGCTCAAGCACCTGGAGCTCCTCGGCGTGCCGGTTGTAAACGGATCGGCGGTCTACGCGGTGGAATTGTCGAAGGCGACGCAGCTCGATGTGCTGCGTGAGCTCGGCCTGCCTTATCCGCGGGCGGTCGCGATCAACGACGCGCGACAGGCCGCGATTGCGGCACGGGATCTTCGCTTTCCTGTAGTGGTGAAGGCGAATATCGGAGGGAGCGGAGCAGGTATCGTGCGATTCGATACGCTGGAAGATGTCGTGGCGGCGGCCGAACGTGGTGGACTTGATTTGGGACTCGACTACACCGCTCTCGTGCAGGAGCTGGCTCCCCTCCGCGGCGGTCACATCACGCGCGTGGAGGTATTGAATGGGAAGTTTCTCTACGCGATAGACGTGTACCCCGCCGGCGACTCGTTCAACTTATGCCCCGCTGATGTCTGTCAGACCATGGGGGGCGAGGAGCTTTCCAGATCGGCCTGTGCGGTCGATGCCGAAAAAAACGGAATGCGCGTTGAAGAGAGCAAGCCTGGATCGGCAATCGTCGCGGAGGTGGAACGGATAGCGAAGCGCGTTGGCCTGGACGTAGGTGGAATCGAATACCTCGTCGACGACCGGGATGGCCGGCACTATTTTTACGATATCAACGCTCTATCGAATTTCGTTGCCGACCCGTTGCGCGTAATCGGCTTTGACCCCTTCGCGCGACTCGTCGATTACCTGGAAACGCGGTCGCGAGCGTCGGCACCGAGCGGCACCGAAACCGCGGCATTGCTCAACGTATGACAATGCGTTACGGCTACTGGATGCCCGTTTTCGGCGGATGGCTCCGCAACGTACAGGATGAAGGCATGGAGGCGTCGTGGGAGTATTCGCGCCAGCTCGCCCAGCGAAGCGAGGACATTGGATACTCTCTGACACTGATCGCCGAGCTTTTCCTGAACGACATCAAGGGTATTGATGCACCCTCGCTCGAAGCTTGGTCGACAGCCGCGGCGCTGGCGGCGGTGACGGAACGACTGGAGCTCATGGTCGCCGTGCGACCAACCTTTCACCAGCCGGCTATCCTCGCCAAGCAAGCAGCCAACATAGACCGCATCTCGAATGGTCGTCTTTCTCTGAATGTGGTCTCGAGTTGGTGGCGGGATGAGGCCCGCCGCTACGGTGTGCAGTTCGACGAGCACGACGACCGGTACGCGCGTACGGAAGATTGGCTCAAGGTGCTCGATGGTGCGTGGCGCAGTCCGCGGTTCAGCTATGAAGGACGATATTACAGGACGGAGGACACGATACTCGAACCCAAGCCGGTGTCGTCGCCGACCCGCTTGCGTCCGACCATTTACGCGGGTGGCGAAAGCGAAACTGCCAAGTCGCTCATCGCACGGAGCTGCGACGCCTACGTGATGCACGGCGATCCGCCGGAGCGCATCGCACCGAAAATCGCCGACATGCGCCGCCGGCGCGCGGACGCATCAGCTGCCGCGGAGGCGGAGACCGGCCAGGCACTCCCGCCGCTGACGTTCGGAATGGCCGCCTACTCCATCGTGCGCGACACAGAAACGAAAGCGCGTGAGGAGCTGCAGCGAATCACGAACGTGGCGCCCGACTCTGCCGGATACGGCAACTACCAGGATTTCGTTGCGAACTCCAAGCTCGATCAGCAGCTGTCTCTCGAGGATTACTCGGTGTCCAATCGCGGACTTCGCGCGGGGTTGGTCGGCACGCCGGAGCAGGTTGCCGAGCGAGTCCGGGATCTTGAGGAAGTCGGCGTCGACCTTTTACTCCTCCAGTGCAGCCCTCAGCTTGAAGAGATGGAGCGGTTCGCGGCCGAGGTGATGCCGCTCGTGAGCTGAGCGGTTTCCACTGGCCGTGGGCAGCAACAAACTCATTGTGCTGATGGAGTACGGACTGCCTCAGAGTATGTAGCGCCGTCTCGTTGCGGAAGCCGACATCGAACAACAACTTGTCGACTATGACTCCGGGATCACTCTCCGGGTACGAGCGTCTCCACTTCGTTCGATTCGACGACCTCGCGCTTTCGTCGTTCCCGGGAGTCCTCGCGGGGATGCCGCGAAGATGAACAGCGCGACGGAGCGCCTTTCGACGGCGCTTGCAGGTCGCTATCGCGTCGACCGCGAACTTGGCGCTGGCGGCATGGCGACGGTGTACCTGGCTCAGGACCTTCGGCATCAACGGCACGTCGCGGTAAAGGTTCTCAGAGCTGAGCTCGCTGCGATGATCGGCGCCGAGCGCTTTCTGAGCGAGATACGCACAACCGCAAACTTGCAGCACCCGCATATCCTCCCGCTCTTTGATTCCGGTGAGGCTGACGGCTTCCTCTTCTACGTAATGCCCTTTGTGGAAGGAGAGTCGTTGCGAGACCGGCTGAATCGCGAAAAGCAGCTGCCAATCGGTGACGCGGTACGCATTTCCCGCGAAGTGGCCAGCGCACTCGACTATGCCCACCGTCACCACGTGATTCACAGGGACATTAAGCCCGAGAATATCCTGATGCACGACGGTCAGGCGCTGGTGGCGGACTTTGGCATCGCGCTCGCTGTGACTTCAGCGGGCGGCAGCAGGCTCACTGAGACGGGAATGAGCCTCGGGACGCCGCACTATATGAGCCCGGAGCAAGCGACCGGCGAGCGGGAAATAACGGGGCGCTCAGATGTCTACGCGCTGGGGGCTGTGCTTTACGAAATGCTCCTCGGTGAGCCGCCATTCACTGGTCCCACGGCCCAGGCGATCGTGGCGAGAGTGATTACGGAGGAGCCGCGCCGCATCATTTCCCAGCGCAGGAGTGTGTCACCTGCATTGGAGGACGCAGTAATCACGGCACTGGAGAAGCTTCCAGCCGATCGCTTCAGCTCCGCTGCCGACTTCGCGAAGGCGCTGGTGGACTCCGTCGCGGTTGCGGGCCATCCAGGCGTACCGAGGACACTCAGTCCAACTGCTGCCGCCAGACTGTTGCCTCGGGGTGGCCTGCTGGGTTGGGTAATTGCGGGAGTCGCAACCCTCGCCGCGTTGTGGCTGGCGGTTCGACCGCATTCGGAAGCGGCCATCCAGCCGCCATCCCATCTCGCGATACTCGCACCTGGATTGGGCGGATCGGGCAATTCGTCGCTACATCGTCAGGTCGCGCTCACACCTGATGGAGCGACGGTGATCTTTGTCGCGGTTGCATCGAACGGCCAGAATCACTTGATGCGCCAGCCTCTATACGCGTCCGAAGCTACGACGATTCCGGAAGCAGCGGGGATTGCGAACCCGCTGGTGTCGCCAGATGGCCGGTGGGTTATCGGCACGGGAACTACGCGTGCCCAGGCAGGCTCAGCGTACCGGTTCCCGCTCGACGGAGGACCGGGCAGCCGACTTCCACGGCAAATCCGGTCGACGGCCTACGCGGCATGGAGCAACGATGGGTCACTCTGGATCAGCGCCGATCTGGACCGCGGGCTTTCTCGAATCGGAGGGCCCGACTCCGTCACCAGGCGATTCCCGGAGCGGACCAGTGATCTTGTGCTGCAGCAGATCCTGCCCGATGAAAGGACTGCCATCATGGTGCGGAGGCCGCCAGGCGCCAGCACTGGCCTTAGCATGCTCTTCGACCTTGAGACTGGGGACAACACTGTTCTCCTGAACGCAGCAGTGGTCGAAGTGCGCTACACTGGTGGCCACCTGGTGTATGTGCTTCCGGACGGTACGCTTCACGCTGTCCCTTTCGATCCCGGAAGACGGCGAATCATCGGTCCAAGCGTTTCGCTCGCGTCAGGCATCTCGATTACAGGCCTCGGCATTGCGCAACTCGCCGTCGCGCCGAATGGGACCCTCGCGTATATCCATGAGGAGCCACGAACCCTGGTGTTTATGGATCGCTCGGGGAGCGCACATCCCGCTACGGCGGACCGGCGCAATTTCCACGCGCCGCGCTTCTCGCAAGACGGGCGGCGCCTCTCAACGGATCTCACCTCCGCAGACGGGCGGGACGTGTGGATTCTCTCGCTCGACCAGGGCACGCTCAGCCGCGCGACCTTCGACCGCGACGGGCATGACGCCACATGGACGCCCGACGGGCGTTCTATCACCTATTCCTCAACGCGTGCCGGCCCTCTCGGCATATACCGCACGCGTCCGGGTAGCGCGACGCCCGCGGAGTCATTGCTCACGTCCAGTAAGCTTGCCTACACCGGTATTTGGCTGCGTGACGGCAGCGCGCTTGTCACAATGGGTAACGAGCTGGGTCCCGGGTCACGGATTGACATCGCGATCGTGCGCAACGGCGGCCGTGGTCCTATTTCACCGCTCGTCGCCAGCCAGTTCAACGAGCAATACGTCGCCGTTTCACCCGATGGACGGTGGATCGCCTTCGTGTCCGACCAGTCGGGACAGCAGCAGGTGTATGCGCGTCCGCTCGAGGGTGAGGGTGACCAGATCCAGGTGTCGCTCTCGGGTGGCAATGACGCGCTGTGGGGGCCGGATGGGAGAGAAATATTTTATCGCGCCGCGACGCAGCTTATGGTGGCAAGCGTGCGGACCCGACCGCAGTTCGAGGTGACGTCGCGCCGGCAGCTCTTCGAGATCGGCGATATCATCAGCACCACCACGCACACCAACTACGACATCTCTCCAGATGGACGAACTTTTGCCATGGTTCGCCGCAGTCCCTCCACACGAGTCATGGTCATTCAGAACCTGCCGGAGCTTGTGCGGCGCCTCCGGGGCGCGACGGCATCACCATGACACGCCTACGATACCGGGCCTGGCTTGTCTGCGGACGTGACACAAAGGCGCTGACTGCAGTCTCTTTGACATGAGCCTCGATCACCACGTCGCCCGCATCTTCGATGACCAGGAACCGACACGCTTCGGATCCGGGTGGCTGAGTGGCACCACTTCCGTATTCCTTGGCGCCATCGGGCTCGCTGCGGTTGCCTGCTTTCATTTTCCGGAGCTGCTCTCGAGCCCCGACGTGCGCGCGCGATTACCCATGCCTTTCGTACGCACCACCCTCCAGCTGGTAATCGGATTCGCTTTCCTGCTTGGGCTGCTCAGCACGATGCTGCGTCGCCGAAAGGTGCTTGGAGCGACCGGAATGACTCTGGCGCTGTTGGCGTCGCTCGCCGGTGGTGGCAACGTACCCGTACAAGGGGCTGTGCAATCCACGCCCATGTATTTGGGTCTTGACTGGTTTCTGCTGAACGTGCTGCTGCTCTCCGTGCTTTTTGTCCCGCTGGAGCGCTTCTGGCCTCTGCACCGTGATCAGTCGGTATTTCGCCCGGGCTGGACGACGGACGGCGTGTATCTCTTCGCGAGTCACCTGCTCGTGCAGGTTTCCACTCTGCTCACGCTAATGCCGGCGCGGGTGTTGTTCTCGTGGGCGGTGCACCCCGCGATACAGACAGCGGTCCAATCGCAGCCCGTCGTGCTTCAGTTCCTCGGATGCGTGCTTGTGGCCGACCTCAGCGAGTATGCGGTTCACCGGCTCTTCCATCGGAATCGCTGGCTGTGGCCCTTTCACGCCGTGCACCACTCCAGCACCTCCATGGATTGGCTTGCCGGTTCCCGGCTCCATGTGGTAGACGTGGTGCTAACACGCGGTCTGACCTTTGTGCCACTGTTCCTGCTGGGATTCGATACGGGCCCGCTGTACGCCTATCTCGTCTTCGTCTCGATCCACGCGGTGTTCATCCACGCGAACGTCTCATGGCGCTTTCCCCGGCTGGTGGAGGCGCTTGTCGTCACGCCGCGATTTCATCATTGGCACCATGGAGCGGAAGCGGCGGCTCTGGACAAGAATTTCGCGGTGCATCTCCCATGGATCGACAAGCTGTTCGGCACATATCACTGCCCTGAAGGAAAGTGGCCGGCGGAGTATGGCATTGCTGGTAATCCGGTCCCTGATGGTTATCTGGCGCAGCTCGCCTATCCGGTCACGAGCAAATCGCGCGACAGGAACCGAACCAACGTTTAGTCCGGAATCCGGAATGGCATTTCGGGCTCAGTCGTAACCCGATCAGTTACTTCCGGGCAGCAGTCTTTCTTCTTCGCGGGCGCTTGGCGTTCCTCTGGTGCGGAGCGAGCACCGCATCCACCCTCGCGCGTATCCAACGTGCCGCTGTACCCTCGCGATAGATGGCCCAGGTAAGCAGTGAGCCGCTGAGCACGGACTCCACCGTGCGCGCCAGTTTGGGCACATCGGTTCCTCGAGCAAGTTCTCCAGAGGAAACTGCCTCCCCCAGGAGCTTCTGAAAGGCTTCTCGAGTGGTACGCGATTGCACGACGAGGTGTTTGCGGAAATCCGGGTCGGAAAGATCAATCTGCAGGTAAGCGAGATTGCGAGTCAGCGCAGCTGGCGACTCGGCGAGATGTGACATGCACTCGGCGTACTCCCGCAGCGCCGCCAGAGGAGACTCATACCTGGCACGCAGCTGTTGTATAAAGTCGCCTGTGGAGTCCGACGCGCCCGCGGCGAGGGCGAGCAGGAGAGCGCGCTTGGATCCGAACCGCTGCACCAGCGCTCCCGCGGTCAAACCCGCCTCTGCGGCAATCACGGCTAGCGTAAGTTCGCCAGGCCCCACGCGGGTCATGGCGCGATGCGTGGCCGCGAAAACCTCTTCGTCGCTGACCTTCCTGGGGCGTGGACTCATGACGCGAGCAGGGCTTGACTGTTTCTAAATGATGATATAGTATCGTTTCTAAATATGGATTTAGTATACATCGTGTTGCTCCGCCGTACCACTGCCAACCATCAATCGCGAGGAGGATTTGACGATGCGGACCGTGACATATGGCGCTGCCTGCAGCCTCGACGGATTTATCGCCGCCGCCGATGGCGGGATCGACTGGCTGTACTTCAGTAGCGACGTGCACGATTTCATGGCCAACTTTTGGCCGACAGTGGACACCGTCGTCATGGGACGAAAGACCTGGGACGCCAGCATTGCGATGGCAGGCGGCGCCAACGAGCCGGGTTCCGCGCAAGACGGCGGTGCGGAGGCGGTTCGCCCACAGGCCACCAGCGGCACTACCGGCGAAGCCAAGGGCACAGGAGGCGAATCCGCCGGATCCGATGGCGCAGGCGATTCTGGGCTACCCTCGGATTTGCAGACCTACGTTTTCTCACGAACTCTCGAGCAGATCGTCCAACCGGGTGTGCATCTGGTCAAGGACAATGGGGCGGATTTCGTTCGGGATCTCAAGCGAAAGCCAGGACGAGGCATCTGCGTGATGGGTGGCGGGGAGTTTGCCCGTTCACTCCTCGAGGCCGGTGTCATCGATGAGGTGGGTCTGAATGTCCATCCCATCCTCTTGGGCTCAGGCGTTCCCCTCTTTCTCGATACTGGTCGCCGTATCCAGCTGGCCCTCGCGGAGAGCCGGACGATTGCCGGCGGCTGCGTACTGTCGACATATCGGGTGGTCCGGCCTGACCACACTGATCACTGACCCCTGAGACTGAGACTGGCACTGGTCACAGCTGGCACTCGCACTGGACCACCCCGAACGACGGGTGCCTGACTGTACACGGGAGCCGTGTGTATAGTTCGCGTTCGCAGTTCGTAGTTCCCAGTTCGCACCATGCAATATCAAGCGTTTGGTAAGTCACCCAACTGCCGATTGCTGTAGATTATTCCAAATGCCACCCAGAGCACTTTCGCGCGTGCGCAAGCTGTGTCTCGCCCTCCCCGAAGCCCACGAGGTCGAGGCCTGGGGAGAGCCGACATTTCGCGTGCGCAACAAGTTGTTTGCCATGTATGCCGACGCCAACAATCATCATGGTGGCGGTCGCCCCGCCGTCTGGTGCAAAGCCGCGCCGGTGAACCAGGAGCTTCTGGTGCGTGCCGCGCCGGAGCGCTATTTCGTGCCGCCTTACGTCGGTCCGAGCGGCTGGGTGGGCGTGTACGTCGACGGCAGCGCGGACTGGTCGGAGCTGGAAGATCTACTGCGCGACGGATATCTGCTTGCCGCTCCACCGAAGCTTCGTGCACTGTTGGATGCGCCCGTCAGTCCGGGACGCAAAACGCGTCCTCTATCTCGGGCTCGTAAGACCAGGTAGCACGCACAGGTTGATGGCGCGGCTGCACACGACCGGCCCCTACGCGGAGAAATGCCAATGAGTCCGAAGCGGCCTTTCCCGAGCGACATCGTGAGCGCGATTCACAAGGCCAAAATTCTCGGAATAAAGGCGGGCAGCGAGCCACACCGGTTCATAGGTGTTTGGGTTGTGGTGGCGGAGCGTCGCGTCTTCGTGCGATCCTGGAGTGTCAAGCCGCGAGGCTGGTACGCAACCTTTCTGGAGGAATCGAGCGGTGCAATGAGCGTGGACGGTCGTGAAATGCCCGTACGTGCAGTTCATACGACGAGCGAGCGCCTGAAAGACGCCGTCGATCGGGCTTACGCCGAGAAGTACAAGACGCCGGCAGCCATGAAGTACGTCCGTGATTTGTGTGGCACCAAGTCCCGGGCCACAACTACCGAGCTGGTGCCGGCGTAGCAGCGTCCAAGCATCCTGACATGGACGTGCCCAGGAACTGAACTGTCTTAACGACCGCGGCGGCCGGAGTTGAAAGAGCCCCTCTCATCGCTGGACAATTCCGCCGGTACGCGCTGGCGACTTCTCAGTGCCCATGGCACATTGGGCTTCCCACTTTCAAGGACACGCACCCCGCATGCACATGTTTGAACGTAAGCGACGGCATTTGACGTCGGCCGCTGTGAATTCATGACTTCTGTTCCGGCTTCGCCCCCGCATGGCGCGGGCCGTCGTCCGCTCGATACGGAGCTCGACGTTTTCGGCCTTACGCACCCCGGCCGTGTACGCACAAACAACGAGGACCACTTTCTCGTGTGCGCTCTACAGAGGCGTATGGAGGTTTACCACACCAGCCTCCCTGACCTGTCTCATCTGGGTAGCGCGGATCGGCTTGCATTCATCTCAATGGTAGCGGACGGCGTAGGTGGCGCCGCTGCAGGGGAGGAAGCCAGTCGCATGGCTCTCGAAGGGGTCACTAAGTATGTGTCACAGGCTTTGCACTGTTACTATACGAGCGATCCTTCCAATGACGCCGGCTTTGTGCACGCTCTGGAGGATGCGGCTTTAAAGGTGCACAACGAGCTCGCGACCGCCGCGACCGAAGACATCAAGCTTCGCGGAATGGCTACGACGCTCACCCTGTGGATTGGTGTGTGGCCCAAGGCCTATCTGTTACAGGTTGGTGACAGCCGCTGCTACATACTGAGCAAGGGTGAGCTCGTTCAGCTTTCCCGGGACCAGACGATGGCCGAGGAGCTCGTGGATCAGGGAGTTTTGACAAGGGATGACGCCGCGCACAGCAGGCTGGCACACATTCTCTCCAGCGCAATCGGCGGACCGGAGGCAGCTCCAATCGTGCGACGGCTGGAGCAGGCCTGGGATGCGGTTGGACTTGTCTGCAGCGATGGACTCACGAGACACGTTTCCGACGATCGCATCCGCGAGCAGCTGACTTCAATGACGTCGGCCCGCCAGGTGTGCGAGTCCCTGCTTCAGGAGGCTCTCGACGGTGGTGGCGAGGACAATATCACCATCATAGTTGGCCGGGCGGTTCCGCGAGACCGCGTCTAACGCGCTGGCGCTAAGGCTTTCGCGGCGGCCCAGCCGCAGGTATCGTCACTTTCTTGAAGCCTGCGGGCGGTTCGAAGAGCGAGGCGTCTAGAGATCGCTTCTCGATCCTGGTTACTTCCAACGCCGCCCTGGTCTCCCCGGCTTTGGAATACCGAAGTGGAAAGAAGTCCGCGCCCAACTTGCGAATCCATGCAGGCTCCCCCTGCCCTCCACTTGCCGCGCCGAAGAATTTCCCCAGCCCCTTCGCCACGCACACATCGGACTCCTCGGCTTCGCTCTTGATGATCCAGTGCTCACACTTATGACCGGCGATGGTCTCCGTTCGCCCTGTCCTGGTGATTTGTGGCTCGGTCTTGTTGATTTTTTCCACCGTATTTGGCGCGGCAGCCATCTCCATGTACATGCGCTGGCCGGGCACAACCGTGTACGATACCTGTTTACGCGGATCAGTTATGGTGTAGCCTTGAGGACCGTCCTTGCCCTCCATCTCCAGGCGCATGACGCCGTTTCTGACGTAGTACTTCATTGTCCGCGGAACAGTATTCTGCGGCCCACTCACCTTCATGGTCAATATCCCCTCGAATGTCGGTTGAGCGGCTAGATTGTCTGCCGCGAATGTCGTAACGGCAGCGACAACGCAGGGAAGGACAAGACGGTTTATGTATGCTGTCATAGTTGCAATCCCTGGCAACAGGTGAGGTCGGGCGGGAGTACAATACTGGATGAATCAGCGCTTGGCAGCTAGCCTGAAATGCGAGCTGCAGACGCGTATGCGTGTGCCTTGGGTCGCTCGCTCTACAACGGAAACAATTAACACTCCAGGTCAAAACATTCTCGCATGCAGCGATACATCGCCTTTCTGCGCGCTATAAATGTCGGAGGCCATACAGTCAAGATGGATCACCTCCGCAAGCATTTTGAGAAGTCCGGATTCGCCAACGTCGAGACTTTTATCGCGAGCGGTAACGTCATTTTCGAGTCACCGATCGAAGATGCCAGCAAGCTGGAGCGGCAGATCGAGTTCGAGCTCGAAAAGCTTCTCGGATACGCCGTTGCAACGTTTATCCGGACGCCCCGAGAGCTGGCGAACGTGCTTGCCAACAATCCGTTCTCGATCAATGATCTCGATGCGGAAGGAAACTCGCTGTATGTCGCATTCCTCCCAGCCGTTCCAGGAGCGGAAGCGCTGGAAGGCATCCTGGCTTCGCGAACAGCTGAAGTCGAGTTTTACCTCAAGGACCGCGAGATTTTTTGTCTGTTCCGCAAGAATCTCGGCGACTCGAAATTCTCGGGGCCGCGATTCGAGAAGACTGTCGGGATGCCATTCACCATGCGCAACATCACCACCGTCAGGAAGCTGGCGGGCAAATATCCTCCTCCGCCCTGATAAAATCAGCCAAAGCAGTGCTAGCGGTTGAACGCAACTCGCCGGAGCATTCGATTAAACTTGTCCTGGTGGACGCCAATATCTCGGCTATAACATCGATGAAGAAGGTTGATGAAATGGCCAAAGCTCCCCCGAAAGCCGTATACAAGGATCATTGAATGGCAAGCTCGGATCTTTCCAACCTCCCGCCTGAGTTAGCTGCAAAGTCTCTCTCTCGAGAGGAGATTATGCTCGGTTACGAAGACGCGCTGCTCGCGGTGGATCACATAGCTGGTACTGGCCGCCGAATCGAGGCGTGGGAAGGGTGGGTCCAGATGCCCGAGGGTGCGCGGACGCATTCACTCGCGCACCCGGGTTCGTTTGCACTACCGATGCAGCCGGGGCCGGCCGCCGACGCCGCGCGGCGCACCATGGCGGAGGCCCATGCAGCGTGGGAGCACGCACCCGAGTACCCCAAGGCTTCTCTATTCTTCAGTCTGGTAATCGCGTCATCGTAAGGAACGCTTAGCCGAGAACTGCCGAACATTTCTGGTTCTGTTCCAGACGGGGCGGAGCCACCCGCACGACAGGCGAATGTTCGAGTGATCAGCAAACAGGACCGCCGGATCAGGAGTAAGGACTTGGATACTTCGAATGTCGCGCGGCAACCAGGATAGCGTGGCGGAGTCGCAAGGCAGCGGCGCGGCCTCGTCAGAGCAAGCGACTGTCTTCAGCGTGCTGCGCGAACGCTCGCGTGAGACGCCGCTCGCCGCACTTGGGGCCGCCTTCCTGTTTGGAGCAGTGGACGCCGTAATGATCGTCATCGCCAGTCCCAGCCTCTGGTGGTTGGCGGCTGGCTTTGTGAGCTTTGCGGCATACGGGTGCTGGGGCGTGTCGGATCGGATGCTTTCCCAACGCACGTTCGGTTGGCGGCGCGCGACACTTCGTTCTCTCAGATTGGCTGCCTTGACGCTTGGGTGCGCTGCGGCGCTGGCGATGTTGCTTGGCTTGATGAGATCCGCGCTCGCCGGCTGGATCCTCTGACGCCAGCGTGACGGAGCAATAACCCGATCCGGAGCACGTTTAGGACTTCAGAGACCATGGACTCTGACCCCTTGAAATGGCCGACGCCGTAACAGCGGGTGCAGATGTGGCAACCGGGGGAACGAGGATCACCTTGGCGCGTCACCGCTTCGGTGAAATGCATACCCAACTGAAAACATGAACCGATCCTTTACCTCGACACCGCTGCGTTTCCTGGCGCCGATGATAGCGCTCGGGTCGCTTCTGCCTTCGCACCTGGACGCCCAGCAACCCGATCGAAACTACCTTCTCCGCCCGCAATGGGTTTTCGACGGAGTGTCCGCCAAACTCAAGGAGGGTTGGGTCGTCCTGGTTGCCGGCGACCGAATCGTGGCGGCAGGTCCCGCGGCGTCTGTCACACCACCAGCAGGCACCACGCAGATAGATCTTCCAGGTACCACACTCCTGCCCGGCTTGATTGACGCGCACTCGCACCTGCTATTGCACCCGTACAACGAGACTTCCTGGGAAAATCAGGTGCTGCGGGAGCCGCTCGCGCTACGCGTCGCGCGCGCGACGGTGCACGCGAAGAACACTCTGCTCGCTGGGTTCACGACAGTACGCGATCTCGGCACCGAAGGAGCGGGCTACGCCGATGTCGGCATCAAGCAGGCCATTGACGAGGGGATAATTCCCGGACCGCGAGTAATAACTACAACCCGCGCTATCGTCGCGACGGGCAGTTACGCGCCCAAGGGATTCGACCCTTCATTCGCGGTGCCTCAAGGGGCCGAGGAGGCGAACGGCGTCGACGATCTCACGCGTGTGGTACGTGACCAGATCGGCAAGGGAGCCGACTGGATCAAGGTGTACGCCGACTACCGCTGGGGACCCAACGGAGAAACGCTGCCGACCTTCTCACTGGAAGAGCTCAAGCTCATCGTTGAGACGGCTCGCAGCAGCGGCCGTCCGGTTGTTGCGCACGCTACCACCCCTGAAGGGATGCGCCGCGCCGTGCTGGCTGGTATCGAGACAATCGACCACGGCGATTCAGGTACTCCCGAAATCTGGAAGCTGATGGCTCAGAAAGGCGTCGCGCTGTGTCCAACGCTCGCGGCGGGTGACGCAGTGCTCCAGTATCGCGGCTGGAAGAAGGGCACCGATCCTGAACCGGCTTCGATCAGGGAGAAACGCGCGAGCTTCAAGGCCGCGCTCGACGCTGGAGTTACAATCTGCAACGGAAGCGACGTCGGCGTTTTCGCTCATGGCGACAACGCGCGCGAGATCGAGATGCTGGTGGACTACGGAATGACGCCGGTGGCAGCTCTTCGCTCGGCGACTTCCATTACCGCGAGAGTACTGCATCTCGAGAGCCGCATCGGGCAAGTGAAGGCGGGTTTGCTGGCGGATCTCATTGCGGTTGTCGGCGACCCGACTCGAGACATCTCAGCAGTGCGGCGAGTGAAGTTTGTCATGAAGAATGGAGCAGTGGTGAAAGGACCCTGAGTCCTTCCGACATGTCACCACATCACCTGGAACCAAACGCAAATACAAAGTTCACGAGCGGAAGACAGCAGCCTCCCCCGCCATCCTCTCCGACGATGCCGCCCAATCCAAAGTCTGCCGACAGTCGCTCCCCGAATAAGCGAACACCCAGCGACAGCAGACCCAGGCTTTCCGTGCGTGGCTCAATAGTACCGCTGGATGGATGGAAGGTGGTTCCTTCGTAGAGCACCAGATAATTTTCGGTGATGAGCTTGACGCGAGGGCTGATCCGCCTCTCTCCGCCAACAAGAAAGGCAGGTTTGCTCGTGACTTCATCGCCATAGAAGCCAAAGCCGGCGCCAAGCGTGAGAGCGTTGTCGTTGCTGCCGAATGTCCCGACAACATACCCTATGCCCAGTGGGTCTTCGTCGATCTCCTGCGTCGCGAAAAACACCAACGCACCGACACCCAACTGCGCTCGCTCTGTCGCGAAGACGCGCGCCTTTGGCGCGACGTAGAACGCCTGTCCTATGACCCCCGGGAATACTGGCGTTCCGCCTGCCAGCGTGAAGAAATCGGTGACGCCAAAGGCCACATATGGAAAGAATAGCTCGTACACGCCAAGGTAGCCTTCGCCGCGGCGGACTGTCCGTGCCGTCGGCCCAAACATGAGCCTGCTGGTATTGGGATCTTCCGTCCACATCTGGCCTTTGCTCACCCGTCCTCGCGCGGGGCGAAGCGATCTGACTTGATCTCGAGGAATTTCCAGGCGCACAGCATTGGAGGTCATGAGTGTCACACGCACGCTATCGCTCGCGATCACGCGCCCTATGATCGTGGAGCCGTCGGCCAGGCGTACCTCGTATAGCGTATCGCTTACCGCGATTACGAGTGGCTTCGGCGTTTGGGCGGTGAGTGACAAGAATGCACCAGACACGCTTCCAAGTGTGAGCATAATGGCCGCCAACCACCCACCCGGCGAACGCCGTCTCCTGCGCGGTGCTCCGAATAGCGCGCCCATCAGCCCCCGCGTAACAGCGCCTGCCACAGTCCGCGAGACCGGTGATTTGAGAATCTTCTCGAACGTGGTGGGTGGCTCCCTCACGGGGCGAGCTCGGCCCGTTTCCGCACCTGCCGCCTTTTCCGCTTCGTCGGACATCGTGCGCGCCGTCGCGTCCGCCCTCTCGGCCAATGCTTCGCGCGCGCTCTCCCTGTCAACCGCTTGCGCGTACTCGTGCACCTGCGCGGAGGACGCCAGCCGCTGCGCCAACTCTGCGTCCGTCAACGGTCCCATTCGCGATGTAGGGGGAATGAGCCGCGTCGCAAAGGGTGTGGTGGGAACGCCGTTTGGCGAGAGCACTGTTATGAGTGCCTCTCCGATGCCGAGCGTGGTCATCGTCTCCTCGATGTCGTAAAAGGAGCTTTTCGGAAAGGTGCGCGCTGCTGCCTTGAGTGCCTTGTCGTCGTCGGGGGTGAAGGCACGCAGGGCGTGCTGCACGCGGTGACCCAGCTGACCGAGGACTGATGCAGGAACGTCTTTCGGGCTCTGTGTGACGAAAAAGATGCCGATACCCTTCGAGCGGATGAGCCTTACCACCTGCTCGATCTGTTCCACGAGCGCCTCGCTCGCGTCGTCGAAGAGCAGGTGCGCTTCGTCGAAAAAGAAGACCAGCTTCGGCTTGGCGATGTCACCCACTTCCGGCAGATCGTTGTACAGCGTAGCCAGCATCCAGAGCATGAACGTGCTGAAGAGGGCCGGCTTTTCCTGCACGTCCTGCAGCTCGAGCACGCTGATCATCCCTCGGCCGTCGCGCGCCGTCTGCATCAGATCGTTGAGATCGAACTCTGGTTCGCCGAAAAAAGTTTTGGCCCCCTGCTGCTCCAGTTCCACCATTTTGCGCAGCAGCACGCCGACCGTGACTTTGGACATGCCGCCATATTCCCGAAGCTCCGACGAACCTGACTCCGTGAGATACTGCAGCACAGAGCGAAGGTCAGCGAAGTCGAGCAGCAACAACCCTCTGTCATCACAGTACTTGAACACGAGCGAAAGCACGCTCGTCTGAGTGCTGTTGAGATCGAGGACCTTGGAGAGCAGCAACGGACCGAACGACGACACTGTAGCCCTGAGCTGGGCACCCTTGGCGCCAGTCAGGCTGAGGAACTCGACCGGCGACGCAGCGGGCGCCCACACGTAACCCGTGTCGCGCGCGCGTGTGGTAACGCGGTCGTTGGTCTCGCCAGGCGCCGCTATCCCCGAAACATCTCCCTTGATGTCGGCCAGAAATACCGGGATTCCAGCTCTGGACAGCTGCTCTGCAATGAGCTGCAGAGTTTTCGTTTTACCGGTACCGGTTGCGCCGGCAATGAGACCGTGCCGGTTCAGCATCGCCAGTGAAATGGAGACCAGCGGTTCGGGGTGGCTGACTCCATCATGCACTACAGCGCCGAGCGTTACGCCGCTCGTCGATGCCGGAAAAGTCGCACGTGCCGCATCGACCACTTTGGCATCCATTGGTTTACCTCAGCGTGGTAAAACAAAACCCCGCGCGCACATGGGATGCGAGCGGGGTAGAAGTTACGCCTGGGGACTTGTCTACACCACAGAGGCACCAAAGGCCTGGCTCTCATTGAATTCCATCGAGGCATCGATGAAGGATTCGAACAGTTTCCGCATACATGGCTCGCAATCCGTCAGATCTTCCGGGTGCCACTGCACTCCGATCATGAAATGGCCGTTTGTGGCTTCAGCGCCCTCCACGATGCCGTCAGGAGCGTACGCATTCGCCACGAGTCCCGGCGCAAGCGTCTTGATTCCCTGATGGTGCATGCTGTTCACGTTTAGTGCATCGCGACCGAGCAGGCCATGCAAACGGGAGCCTTCAACGATGTTCACATCGTGCGCCCGCATATCGCGGCTGTAACGTCCCTGACTTGGGAAATAATCATGCTTTATGGATTCGGAGACCTGGGCGCTGAGATCCTGCCATAGCGTCCCTCCCGCCGCCACATTCATGACCTGAACGCCACGGCATACGGCAAGCAGCGGCTTCCTCTCGTCCATGGCCCACTGCGTGAGCATGAGCTCGGTCCAGTCGCGCGCGGGATCCGTGCGTCCGCAGTGGGCGTGACGCTCCTCCTGGTAGGATCCGGGGTCCATGTCAACGCCCCCAGGCAGGAATACGCCATCAAGCTGCTCGTAGATCGCGCGCAACGTTTCGGCGTCTTCGTGCAACAGTGGAATGATCCAGGGTACGGCTCCAGCCGCGGTCAGTACCCTTATGTAACGCTGGCTCATCACCCAGCACATGGGTAGCTGGTCCGGTATTGCTTCCAGCGTCTGAGTCGGCACACCAATTATCGGTCGTTTATGCATTGCATTCCTGATCAGTGATGCTTGTGTTGCTGATACGACTAACAACTCCGATTCTCGCAATAATGAAGCCCCAGTAAAGAGGGACAAGGAACCAGGGACCAGGGACCAGGGACCAGGGGAAGGGACAAGGTGACAGGGAGCGAGCCAAGCCCAGGCTTGTCCCTGGTTCCTGGTTCCTGGTTCCTGGTCCCTGGTCCCTGGATCCTATTCCAACGGCACCCCTTCCTCGGTCTCCCGGATCAAATGGTCGACGACGGACTTTAGATCCCCGGTCTTTTCATACACCGCCAGCTGCCGATCGGCGCTCGAGCCATGCTCCAGAATCTTGAAGGCGTACTCGACATCCTGCCGGCTCCCCAGCTCATCCAGAACGTCATCCACAAACCACGCGATCATTTCGCGGACGAGCTCCCGGGCGTGTAGCTCCTCCTGCTTGCCTAGGTCGACTAGTTTGCCGTCCAATCCGTAACGTACGGCGCGCCACTTGTTCTCCTCGATCAGGTCGGAGGGATAGATCCGGAAGGTCATATTGTCGCGCCTCAGCTTCCAGAACTTCGCGATCATTGCCTGGAATATGGCCGCGATGCACACTGCCTCGTCCACCCTGGTGCACACGTCGCAGACACGAAACTCCAGTGTGGGATAGGCGTGATGCGGACGAACATCCCACCAGATTTTCGACCCGTCGGGAATACAGCGCGTTCTGACCAGCGTTTCCGTGAAATTGGTGTAGTCGGACCATGAACCGAAGACGCGCGGGATACCGTTTCTCGGAAAGTTCCGGAAGATCACACTTCGGTACGACTTGAGACCGGTGTTGCGTCCCATCCAGAAAGGCGAGCTTGTAGACAAACACAGCACGTGCGGAAGCAGGTACCTCGCGGCGTTTAGCGCGTCAATGAGAAACTCGCGGTCTTCGATGCCGATGTGCACGTGCGTGCCGAAAATCAGTAGTTGCTGCGCCAGCTCCCCCATATCCTGCCTCACGCCGAGGTACCGCTCCAGCGGTGTGATTTCCTGTGTAACCCACGAACTGAAGGGGTGCGTTCCAGCCGCTGCGATCTTGAGCCCGTTGCGAGCGGCTAGCCGCATGACCAGGCCACGCAGCTTCAGCAGCTCCGCGCGCGCTTCCGACGGCGTTCTGCAGATCGTGGTACCCACCTCGACAATCGACTGGTGCAGCTCAGGCTTTACCTGCGACAGCGTGAGATGATCACCATCGAGAATCTCGGTAATATAGGATCGCAGCTCCCGCGTCTCCGGATCGATGATCTGGTATTCTTCTTCGATGCCGATTGTGAGAGAAGGAGGCTTCATTGGGCTCGGGAGTGGGGAGTGGGGGATAGGGAGTGCGGATTGCGGATTGCGGAGTGCGGATTGCGGATTCAAAACTGCGAACTACGAACTGCGAAGTGCCAGTTACGAAAGATCCGAATCAAAGACAGGTCGGAATCAGATAGCACAATTCGCAGTTCGCAGTTTTGTGGATCACTGATCACTTCCTATCTCTTCTCGGCCAGCAGACTTGGCACGTTTGATCCTCCTCCCGAAGTGACGTTGAGAAGAGACGTGGTGCCCAGACGTGAAAGGCAGCCGTCCACGTAGTCCCCATAGAATGCATAGGGGGCGGTGTCCAGCATCCGGTCGGCGATTACGACATGACCGTCAGCCATACTTGGGTAGGGCTCCTTTGGCAGTATGATCCGCTCCTGCACTATGTATGGTTCCGCAAGCGCGGTTTGTACCGCCGCCGCCCATTCGCTCGCACTGACCTCCCATCCCAGAACGATTCCCTTCCCTCCGTATTCATCGTTGGGCTTGAGCACGAGTCGTTCGCGGTTCTCGACCGAAAAAGGGACCAGATCGACTTCTCTGTTGTCGAAGCGCGTCTTCCGTTCCTCCACGACGCGAGTCCACGGGACATGATCCGCGATGGCGCGCTGCTCGTCCGCTGGAAAGAGTGACGCGTTACGCTCGTCCGTCAATACGGCGAGACTGGCTTTCTTGTGATTGATCTTGCATGCGAAAGGATTCACCATGCAGACCGCTCCATCGCGGACAGCACGAATGATTGGATGATCCATGCCGCCGCGTTCAACAAGTTCCGAGATGAGAACGCGCTTGTAAATCAGTGTTATGTGGTAATCGCCCGCCATGAGGCGGCCATCCTGGTACTCGAGCTCACGCGGATCCGCGATGATGCACTCCAGTCCCTGCTCGGCAAAGTATTGCTCGAAGATGACGAACTCGCTGTATGTCGGAACGTCGCTCCAATCGATGATCGCAATGCGCGGGGCTTCCGCTCTGCCTTTCCACTGCCGGAAAGCATCGAGCAGGCAGTGCATGAGGCTGTGCCGCACGGGCAGCGGACGAACCTCGAAGCTCCGCAGGAATTCCCGCATCACGGGTAAGCCGAGGAACATCTCCGTGAGCACATCGTTGTAACCCGAGCCCGCGGGTGTCTCCGCGTTGTACTCCGTAAAGCGCAACCCTTTGCCGTCATTTACAAAGAACGCATCCAGTCGTGACGTGGGGCTTGCGTTGCGAAAGCCCGGATTCACCGTGACAAGCTCTTCCTCCCACTCCTGCAGCTTGTACTGGGCACGAAACCCGGAATCGGCAATCGCTATGTTGTGCACTCTCTCGAAGGCCCTGAGAATGAGCCCTGCACGCACCCGCATCCAGCCGTACTGCGCTGGCGTAAAGAACCTCGGTCGCAGAACGGTGCACAGGGGACGATCGCCGAAGTAAAGACCACGCTCGCGCAACTGTGTGTCGATCTGGGCCTGAGTTTCACCGCCCAGCTCATCGGTCAGAAGCTCGTGATATCGCGCGATCGCTTCGCCGGGCACGGTTCGCCGGACTAACGGTTAGCCGTGAACATCGCGTCCCAACGCAGGTCTCTCATCTGCCAACGAGGTCTGTGCGCGAGCTTTATCGCCATCTCGGCGAGGTGCTCGACAGCCCACTCGAAATACGTGGGCGTCAGCGAGTACAGATCCATGTCGGGAGCGGGGTTCATGAAGTCGATCGCGTATGGAATTCCATCCCGTACCGCGAACTCTACGCTGTTCATGTCGTAGCCAAGCGCGCGCACCAGCTTCAACGCATCCTCGACCACGCGACGGCCAAGCTGCGGGCTCAAGTGCTCGTGCTCTACGAGATAGCGGCGCTCCTTCGGATCGTACTTCATTGGCAGAACGTCTTCCTGACCCAGGCACAGGCAGCGCACGTAGTGATCCCACTTGATGAACTCCTGAAGCACCATCGTCAGCTGCCCGGATTCATTGTAGTAGTGAATCAGCTCCTCGATGGTGTGGCAGATATACACATCCCGCCATCCTCCCCCATGCGCGTCCTTGAGCACGCATGGCATGCCGATGTACTGGATGATGTTTTCCCAGTCGAGCGGATAGCGCAGGTTGCGCAGACTCTTCTGATGGTCGATGCCTGGGATGTACTCCTTGTTCGGAAGGGCGACGGTTCTGGGATGCGCGACACCCAGGCGCGTTGCAAGCGTCGCGTCGAAGAACTTGTCGTCCGCCGTCCACATGAAGGGATTGTTGACGACCGTGGTCCCCTGAAGCACCGCGTTCTTGAGGTACGTCCGGTAGTAAGGCACCTCATGCGAGATCCGGTCGATGATGACCGACCAGGGACACGGCTCGTCCATCGCGGTGGCCCCTATCTGCACGTATTCCGCGACAACACCAGCATCGCGGCGGTTGATTACCTCGATCAAGGCCGGTGGCATCGACCATTCCATCCCAACCATAAGACCAATGCGGAGAGTCATTTTTTTTCTGTCGTAAGGTGGGCTTCTTGGACCGGGAATCGGGAATCGGGTCTTAACGTGTGCGACTTAGTCTCGATTCCCGATTCCCGATTCCCGTCTTCAATCGTGTCCTCCGATATACAACCGTATCATCCTCTGCCAGTACGACCAGTCGTGCGCCCAACCATCCCAGATGCGGAGCGCATTGCCGATGCCGCGCTGCCAGAGACGGGCAGATAACGCGCGATTGTTCTGGCTGGCGGGATCGTCTTCGCCTATGGCGAGGATGATATCCATTTGCTGCAGCGCATGAATGCGTGCCGGGTCGTGCTCGTTCGTGATCGAGTCGAACGGATTGCCGAAGTACACTTCCTCATCCGAATACCCGTCGGTCAGTTGACGGATATCATACAGTCCGCTCATGCCGAGTACTCGCCCTACGCGAGTGGGATGCCGGAATCCGAACGCAATGGCGTGATAGGCGCCGAAGCTTGCGCCGGTAGCGATGACAAAAGGCTGGGAGTTCTGGGAGGCACTGAACGGGAGCACTTCGTCGGCGATATAGCTGTCGTACTGCGCGTGGCGTTTTGCTCTCTGGCTTGGGTGCAGCTGCTTGTTGTACCAGCTTTCGGTGTCAACGCTGTCCACGCAATACATCTGGATCCAGCCGTTCTGCAAGTGCACGGCGAGCGCGTCAATCATGCCGCGATCTTCCCAATCCCAATGGCGCCCCATGGAGGTCGGAAAGACCAGCACACGCGCACCCGAATGTCCGTAAACCAGCATCTCCATCTCGCGCCCCAGGGATGGGCTATGCCATTTGTGTTGCCGTCTCTCCATGACTCTGTGCGCGAAGGAAGGTAAGTGAAGGCGGGAAGTTGCGGCGCTCTGGAAGACTTGTCCAGCGCCACTTCCTTCAGCTCAGACTTCAAATGATTTCGACCACTCGTCACTGATCACTCAGACTGAGACGGGCACTGGCCACTGCTACTGACTGGCACTGACACTGGCACCTACCCGGCTATTTCGGAATTTTTCTATTCCGCGGTTAAAGGGGACAGAGTCGTTGAATGTCGCGGGCGTGGGCGCCGCTGGGTATTTTACCTTCAACGACTCTGACCCCTTGATCCGCGCTTGAGCTTCAATGGCCCGCGACTTTCAACGACACTGACCCCTTGATCGACAATCAGCAACTGACTACTCCCACCTCCCCGCCCCGCCCTACCTACATCGCTGGTTTTCCGAGGTACGTTGTCAACCACCTCTGCAGCTCGTTCCACCAGAGGCGCTGGTTCTGGGGTTTCGTGATCCAGTGTCCTTCATCCGGATACATCACTAGCCGGCTCGGCACATTCTGGCGTCTCAGCGCTGTGAATAACGACAAGCCCTCCGTGTACGGCACCCGGTAGTCCAGCTCGCCATGAAGCACGAGCGTTGGCGTCCTGAAATTGCCGGCGAAGAGGTGCGGGGAATATTTGCGGTACTGGTCGGACATCGCCGCACTGTTCCAGTATGGCCCGTTGAACTCCTTTTCCACGAACCAGAGCTCTTCGGTCGCGCCGTACATGTGCTCGAGGTTGAAGACTCCGGCGTGCGATACCAAGGCGTCAAAGCGGTTGGAGTGACCCGCAATCCAGTTCACCATGTATCCGCCGAAAGAACCGCCCGCCGCTCCCATGCGCGTCGAGTCGAGCCAGGTGAAGCGGCCGAGCGCCGCATCCAGCCCGCGCATGAGGTCGTCATACACTTTTCCGCCCCAGTCCTGCGAAACTTCGTTGACGAATTGCTGCCCGTACCCCGTGGAGCCGCGCGGGTTGAGCACTACGACCCCGAAACCGGGGGCTGCCATTAGCTGGTAGTTCCAGCGCGAGTGCCAGCTATCGAGCCACGCTCCCTGCGGGCCGCCGTGAATTAGCAGGACAACGGGAAACTTCTTTCCGGATTCCCACTGGGGTGGCTTGACGACAAATCCGTGAACGCTGTCGTCGCCGGCGCCCCTGTACCAGAAGTCCTCCGCGGCATGGAGCTGCAATCGGGACACGAGCGAATCACTGAGATGCGTCAGCTGCCGCGGCTGGCTCGCGCCCGCAGAGCTGAGACTAGCTCCGTAGATCTCCGCGGGACGTTCTGTAGCGTCCCGCGCCCACACGATCGCGCGGCCGTCGCGTGACATGGAGAACGCCACGTTGTTGCTGTCCGCAATAACGCGTTGCGGCTTCCCTGCCACTGTGCCACGCGCCAGCGGAAAACGAAACAGTTTGTCGCGCGCCGCTTCGCCCGCCACGACATATACAGCCTTCATGTCCGGCGCAAAAAAGTAGGCATCGGCATTTCGATCCCACCCCGTAAGCAATTCGCGGGAGAGCTTCGCCGAACGATCGTACAACATTAGGCGCCAGCGGTCCGACTCGAAGCCGGCCTCAGCCTGCGATGCATACGCGATGAAGCGACCGTCGGGGGAGTACACCGGATTCTGATCGGCGCCCTTGTTCGCGGCGGTAATAACCGACGCCGGGCCTCCGGTTACCGGTACCAGATACACGTTAACGTCGGTGGACCAGGCATTCTCGCGCCCCGCGTCCTTGGTCGTGTAGGCGATCTCCTGGCCGTTGGTGGAGAATGCATATCCTTCACTGCCGCCGAACGGACCTGGAGGAACGTCGTAAGGCGCTCCCTCGGTCAGATCGCGCATGCCGCTGCCGTCGGGTGCGATTGCGAAAAGGTGGGAGCGCGTACCCTCATCCCATGCCGTCCAGTGCCGGTACAGCAGCTCGGTCGCGACGTGCGCTTTGACCTTGTTCGCTTCGCGCTCCTTCGCGGCGTGCGTTGCATGCCTCGTCGCGGCATTCGGGGTACACGGACGACACAAATGCTATGCGGTCGCCGGTGGGTGCCCAAACAGGTCCGCTGGCGCCACCGGTTAGCGATGTCAGTTGCTTGCCGTTGCCGCCGTCCACGTCGGCGATCCAGAGCTGCCCGCCCGCGATATACGAGATTCGCCGGCCGTCGGGAGACCAGCGCGCCTCGGCGACACTCAGAGAGTCGTTCGGAAATTGTCGCGCGACTCCGCCCGAAAACGGCTGGATGAAGGTCCTGGTCGTCCGCCGGTTTGCGTCGACGTCTGCCGTCCGGACGCCGTATAGCACCAACCTTCCGTCCGGCGAAAGCTGCGGGTCGGACACCCCCCTTACGGCAACGAAATCTTCAAAAGTTATGGGGCGCTTGACCTGCGCGTCGATGGAGCTGGACGCCAACGCAATGAAGGATGCCGCAGTGAGAATTTTACACGCTTTCATGCCGCACTCCTCCGCAAACGGTTCAAGAAAAATCCTGTGTATGCAGCGAGGGCCGCCCCGGTTTCCCGAAACGGCCCTCTGTTCCTACAGTTCGGCTCTCGCCGAACGGTGGCTTAGCGAACTTTGGTGACGTTCTCTGCCGCCGGACCCTTCTGGCCCTGCACGATATCGAACTCAACGCGCTCACCCTCTGCGAGGGTCTTGAAACCCTGACCCTGAATTGAGGAGTGATGAACGAAGCAATCCTTCTGTCCGTTCTCGGGTGTGATGAAGCCAAAACCCTTGGCGTCGTTGAACCACTTCACTGTGCCGGTGGTACGCATACGGTACTCCCTCTGTGTAAATGTTGTCGGGGTCCGGAAAGCCGTACCAGCCGACTGGTAATGGCGGGAATCAAGCCCCCCGCGGCGGGCTTCTCTCTGCCTCTTGCGAAGCAGAAAAAACTTCACTTCTATTAACTGCATATCAAAAAATTCACATCATAAAAAAAGGGCCCTGGTTCGCGCTCAGGTCCCTAATTCCTTCTCTGGTCCTTGCCGGCGCCGTGGCGCCTATGTCGCTGAAACCTGAATGTACAGTCTTTTTGAAAGTTGTCAATAGCTATTTTTGTGGATGTAACGGAGTTTAAGGCAGATAGCTGATGACTGATCGCTGATTGTTAAGGCCCACAAACCATCAGCTATCAGGCATCAGCTATCAGCCATCTGCCATCTGCCATCCTTTAAGATGCTTCATTGCTGAAGCGATCGCGCTCTTCAACGACGCATCGAG